>NZ_CP065425.1:0-307291 GCF_016772275.1 Heyndrickxia vini
GTACTGAATCCAAAATACACATTTGACACTTTTGTTATTGGTTCTGGAAATCGTTTTGCACACGCCGCTTCGCTTGCTGTGGCAGAAGCTCCTGCTAAGGCCTATAATCCATTATTTATTTATGGAGGAGTTGGACTAGGGAAAACGCATTTAATGCATGCTATTGGACATTATGTTATCGAACATAATCCTACTGCTAGGGTCGTTTATCTATCCTCTGAAAAATTTACGAACGAATTTATTAATTCTATTCGAGATAATAAAGCTGTCGATTTCCGTAATAAATACAGGAATGTTGACGTGCTCTTAATAGATGATATTCAGTTTCTAGCTGGAAAAGAATCAACACAAGAAGAATTTTTTCATACGTTCAATGCACTACATGAAGAAAGCAAACAGATTATCATTTCTAGTGACCGTCCTCCAAAGGAAATTCCAACATTAGAGGACCGATTAAGATCTCGCTTTGAATGGGGTTTAATTACTGATATTACTCCACCGGATTTAGAAACTCGGATTGCTATTTTACGTAAAAAGGCAAAAGCAGATGGTCTTGATATTCCAAATGAAGTTATGCTTTATATTGCTAATCAAATTGATTCGAATATTCGTGAGCTAGAAGGTGCACTCATTCGAATTGTGGCATACTCGTCCTTAATTAATAAGGACATCAATGCTGATTTGGCAGCTGAAGCATTGAAAGATATTATTCCAAGCTCTAAGCCAAAAGTGATTACTATTCAGGATATTCAAAGAACCGTCGGAGAAGAATACAATATTAAATTAGAGGATTTCAAAGCAAAGAAGAGAACCAAATCCGTTGCATTTCCTAGGCAAATTGCTATGTATTTATCAAGGGAATTAACTGACTTCTCTTTGCCGAAAATAGGTGAAGAATTTGGTGGGCGAGATCATACGACTGTTATACATGCCCATGAAAAAATATCTAAATTACTTCTGACAGATTCACAGCTGGAAAGAAATATTCAAGAGATTAAAAGTTTACTAAAAGGGTAAAGCCGGGAAATTGTGAATAACTTTATATTATATATACACAGTCTGTCCACATGTGGATAGACTGTCTTTCCTTTCATTTTTTCAGTTATCCACATGTTCACAGCCCCTACTATTATTACTACTGTTTTTAAAAAGATTATATATATATAAATCGCCGTTAAATTAGAACATTATCCAACAAAATAAACAGTAAAGTATTTTCGACTAATTTTTAAAATGAATGTTACAATAATTAATTAAACTAGTTTCGGGGGGAAAATCATGAAATTTTCGATACAACGTGATCGACTTATTCAAAGTGTACAAGACGTAATGAAGGCAATTAGTCCGAGAACAACGATTCCCATATTAACAGGAATAAAAATTGTAGCTACAAGTGAAGGAGTCGCATTTACTGGTAGTGATTCAGATGTATCTATTGAATCATTTATCCCGAAAGAGGAAGACGGAGATGAGTTAGTAGAAATTTTTACTCCTGGAGCCATTGTATTGCAAGCAAAATTTTTCAGTGAAATTGTTAAAAAACTGCCTATGGATATCGTTGAGATTGAAGTAATTAATCATTTACAAACCGTTATTCGATCAGGTAAATCAGAATTTAATCTAAATGGTTTAGATCCGGAGGAATATCCACATCTACCGCAAATTTCTGAAGAAAATGTATTTAAAATTCCTACAGATATAGTCAAAAATCTTATTCGTCAAACCGTTTTTGCTGTATCTACGTCTGAAACTCGTCCCATTCTTACCGGGGTTAATTGGAAAGTTGAATCAGATCAATTAACATGTGTTGCAACAGATAGCCATCGTTTGGCAATGCGTTCTGCAGCCATTGATTTCGTAAATGAAGCGAAATATAATATTGTCATCCCAGGAAAAAGCTTAAATGAATTAAACAAAATTTTAGATGACACAAATGAACCGGTTGAAATTGTTATTACTGAAAATCAAATTTTATTTAAAGCAAAACATTTACTATTTTTCTCAAGACTTTTAGAAGGAAATTATCCTGATACGTCTAGATTGATTCCTTCGGAAAGCAAAACAGATATTGTCATTAATACAAAAGAGTTTTTACAAGCCATTGACCGTGCTTCTTTATTAGCAAGAGAAGGCAGAAATCCCAATGTAGTTAAGTTTTCTACGTTAATGTCAGGAATTATTGAGATTTCATCTAACACTCCAGAGGTTGGGAAAGTAGTTGAACAAGTTCAAAGTCAATCAATTGAGGGCGAGGATTTAAAAATTTCCTTCAGTGCAAAATATATGATGGATGCACTAAAAGCATTAGAAGGTTTAGAAATCCGTATTAGTTTTACTGGAGCGATGAGACCATTTATCATTCGCCCTATTAATGACGAATCGATTTTACAACTTATATTGCCAGTACGCACTTACTAAGAACAAAAGTGAAAGCCGATATATGCTAGTCTTTTTTACAAGTTCCTGTCTTTTGGCAGGACTTTTTTATATTTGAAAAGGAAATTATCCACAAAAAAACATCTGAAAATAAAGAAAAAATTCATCCACATGTTAATAACTTTGGGATGAAGTGCCGTTGTATTAATTAAAATTATTTAGTAAAATTATATATTAGGTAATTATGAAGCGGAAAAGAGTGAATGTATGGAAAAGAATGTATCAATTGAGACGGAAATCATCACTTTAGGCCAATTTTTAAAATTAGCTGAAGTCATTCAAAGTGGTGGCATGGCAAAATGGTTTTTAAGTGAACATGATGTATTTGTTAATGGTGAACAAGATCAAAGAAGAGGCCGAAAACTTTCAGTAGGTGATCGAATCGAAATTCCGAGCGTTGGTAATTTTGTTATATCCCGATAGATCATTTTTGGGAGAAAAAGGATGTTACTGAATGTATATTGAAGAGTTAGAACTAAAAAATTACCGTAACTATGAATCTTTATCTATGTCCTTTGAGAATAAGGTTAATGTTATTTTAGGTGAAAACGCACAAGGGAAAACAAATGTTATGGAATCTATCTATGTTTTGGCTATGGCAAAATCCCATCGGACATCAAATGATAAAGATTTAATCCGTTGGGACGAGGAATATGCTAAAATAAAAGGTAGGATAAAAAAACAAAGTGGATCTACACCACTAGAACTAGTTATTTCAAAAAAAGGGAAAAAAGCAAAATATAATCATATTGAACAATCAAAATTAAGCCAATATGTAGGAAATATGAATGTTGTCATGTTCGCGCCTGAAGATCTCCATCTTGTTAAAGGGAGCCCTCAAGTTAGGCGTCGTTTTATTGATATGGAGATTGGTCAGGTTTCGCCGGTATATTTACATGATATTAGTCAATATCAAAAAATTTTACAGCAAAGGAATCATTATTTAAAACTGCTACAACTCCAAAAGCAAAAAGACGAGACAATGCTTGATGTGCTGACCGATCAATTTATACAAATGGCCGTGAAGATTATAAAAAAGAGATTTGAATTTATTCAACTGCTAGAAGAGTGGGCAAGGCCAATCCATACGGGGATATCCCGGGGGCTGGAATCGTTAAAAATTCAGTATAAACCGTCCATTGATGTATCAGAAGACATGGATTCGTCAAGCCTATTAAAAAAGATGGAGGAAAAATTTTCTGCTAATAAAAAAAGGGAAATTGAACGTGGCATTACTTTAATAGGTCCGCATCGCGATGAGCTCGTATTTTTTGTGAATGATCGTGATGTTCAAACATTTGGTTCACAAGGACAGCAACGAACAACTGCCCTATCATTAAAATTGGCTGAGATCGAATTAATCCATTCTGAAATAGGGGAATACCCCATTTTACTCCTTGATGATGTTTTATCTGAACTCGATGATTACCGCCAATCCCACCTATTGAATACGATTCAAGGAAAAGTTCAAACCTTTGTTACTACCACTAGCATTGAAGGAATCGATCATCAAACACTGAAAGAGGCTTCGACCTTTTCGGTAGAATCCGGGTTTATGTTTCCCCTGAAATGAGGTGTAAAACATGTATCTACATGTGGGCGAAGATGTGATGCTACGAGCGGATGAAATTATTGCTATTATAGATAAAGGTTCAGTTAATCAGTCTGTTATTATTCAGGAATTTTTTCAATCAAAGAAAAAAGGCATGATTAATTTATCAAAGGGAGACTTTAAATCCTTAGTTATTACTGATCATCAGCACTATCTTTCACCTTTATCTTCCAGTACGCTGTTAAAGCGATTAAATTAAAAAAATCCATTTTTTGTAATCAGATAAGGTAACTAAGAAGATTTCCTTAATTGTTATCAGTAAACCATTCATTTATTTTGATATGTTATAAATACATGATGAACTAATTTATTTATTAAAAAGTGTAGGTGAATTCAAGTGCCAATGGAACAAGATCAAGTACAAGGTCAAAGCTATGACGAAAATCAGATACAGGTTCTTGAAGGACTGGAAGCTGTTCGGAAGCGTCCAGGAATGTATATTGGATCCACAAGCAGCAAAGGGCTACATCATCTTGTTTGGGAAATTGTAGACAATAGTATTGATGAAGCACTTGCAGGATTTTGTGATGAAATAAATATTGTGATTGAAAGTGATAACAGTATTAAAGTAATAGATAATGGACGTGGGATTCCTGTAGGAATTCATGAAAAAATGGGAAGACCTGCGGTTGAAGTTATCCATACAGTTCTCCATGCCGGAGGGAAATTTGGCGGAGGAGGATATAAAGTTTCTGGTGGATTACATGGTGTTGGTGCTTCTGTAGTAAATGCATTATCAAGCGAGTTTGAGGTATATGTACATCGAGACGGCAAAATCCATTACCAAAAATATGAGCGGGGAGTACCGTGCTTTGATTTAAAAATTATTGGTGAAACGGATCATACTGGAACAACTACTCACTTTAAACCAGATAAAGAAATTTTTACAGAGACTACTACTTATGATTATGATATTTTAGCAACGCGTGTTCGAGAACTCGCTTTTTTAAATCGTGGAATTAAACTTACCATTGAGGATAAAAGAGAAGAACCGAAAAAAAGTGAATATCACTATGAAGGTGGTATTAAGTCTTATGTTGAACACTTAAACCGAACGAAAGAAGTTATCCATGATGAGCCAATCTATGTAGAAGGCGAAAAGGATGGAATTTCGATTGAGGTTTCAATTCAATACAATGAAGGATTTACAAGCAGCATTTATTCTTTTGCCAATAATATTCATACGTATGAAGGTGGTACCCATGAATTTGGCTTTAAGACAGCCTTAACAAGGGTTATTAATGATTATGCTCGTAAAAATGGCCTCATTAAGGAAAGTGATTCTAATTTATCAGGTGAGGACGTTCGAGAAGGGTTAACAGCAATCGTTTCAATCAAGCATCCAGATCCGCAGTTTGAAGGGCAAACGAAAACAAAATTAGGCAATTCTGAAGCTAGAACAATTACCGATGCTGTTTTCTCTGAGCATTTTGATAAATTTATGCTGGAAAACCCAACAGTTGCAAAAAAAATTGTTGAAAAGGGCTTAATGGCAGCACGTGCGCGTTTAGCAGCAAAAAAGGCTAGAGAGCTTACTCGCCGGAAAAGTGCATTGGAAGTTTCAAGCCTTCCCGGGAAATTAGCGGATTGCTCATCTCGCGATCCGAAAATCAGCGAATTATTTATCGTTGAGGGTGATTCTGCCGGTGGCTCTGCAAAACAAGGTAGGGATAGACATTTTCAAGCAATTTTACCTTTAAGGGGAAAAATCCTTAATGTTGAAAAGGCACGATTAGATAAAATCCTGACTAATAATGAAATTCGAACAATTATTACTGCATTAGGTACAGGTATAAGTGAGGATTTTGACATTTCAAAGGCACGCTATCATAAAATAGTTATCATGACTGATGCCGATGTAGATGGTGCGCATATTCGAACATTGTTATTAACCTTCTTCTATCGCTATATGAGACAAACAATAGAGGCCGGATACATTTATATTGCACAGCCGCCTCTTTATAAAATAGCTCAAGGCAAACGAGTCGAATATGTATATAGTGACAAGGAATTGGAACAAGCATTAAGTCAAATGCCACAGCAACCAAAACCCGGAATTCAACGATATAAAGGTCTTGGTGAAATGAATCCTGAACAATTATGGGAAACAACGATGGATCCAGAGCGTAGAACTTTACTTCAGGTAAGTCTTGAAGATGCAATAGAAGCGGATGAAACATTTGAAATGCTAATGGGAGATAAAGTTGAACCAAGACGTAATTTTATCGAGGAAAATGCAATTTATGTAAAGAACTTAGATATTTAATCGGAAAAGTCTAAGCAACAAGATAGGTTTAGCGCTTTGGTGCGTTAGTAATGTTAACTTTTTCATCTTAACAAGAGGGGCAATCAGTCATTACTGATTGCTTCATTCTCTTAAGGGAGGTTCCAGTATGGCTGAAACACCAAGTTCAAATATTAAAGAAATAAATTTAAGTCAGGAAATGCGTACATCTTTCTTGGATTATGCGATGAGTGTCATTGTTTCACGTGCACTTCCAGATGTTCGTGATGGATTAAAACCAGTACATCGCCGAATTCTTTATGCGATGAACGATTTAGGTATGACATCGGACAAAGCATTTAAGAAGTCCGCACGTATCGTTGGGGAAGTAATCGGTAAGTACCATCCACATGGTGATTCGGCTGTTTATGAGACGATGGTTCGTATGGCTCAAGATTTCAGCTATCGCTATATGCTTGTAGATGGACATGGTAACTTTGGATCTATTGATGGTGACTCTGCGGCTGCAATGCGTTATACAGAAGCTCGTATGTCTAAAATATCAATGGAATTACTTCGCGATATTAATAAGGACACAATTGATTATCAAGATAACTATGATGGTTCTGAGAGAGAACCCGTTGTGCTGCCATCAAGGTTTCCTAATTTATTAGTCAACGGTACTTCCGGTATTGCTGTAGGTATGGCGACCAATATTCCACCACATCAACTTGGGGAAGTCATTGATGGAGTATTGGCTTTGAGTAAGGATCCTGATATTACAATTCAAGAATTGATGGAGTTTATACCAGGGCCGGATTTCCCTACTGCTGGATTAATTGTTGGAAGAAGCGGAATTAGACGTGCCTATGAAACTGGGAAAGGCTCAATTACGCTAAGGGCACGTGTAGAAATTGAACAAAAGGCAAACGGAAAAGAAACCATTATTGTTAAAGAAATTCCATACCAAGTGAATAAAGCAAAGCTTGTGGAAAGAATCGCTGAACTTGTACGTGATAAAAAAATTGATGGAATAACAGATTTAAGAGATGAATCAGACCGTACTGGTATGCGCGTAGTTATTGAAGTACGAAGAGATGCAAATGCAAATGTTCTTTTAAATAATTTATATAAACATACTGCATTACAAACCACATTCGGAATCAATACGCTAGCACTAGTTGATGGCCAACCGAAAGTATTAAATTTAAAACAATGTTTATACCATTATTTAGAACATCAAAAGATTATTATTCGTCGTAGAACAGAATTCGAATTGAGAAAAGCTGAAGCAAGGGCACATATATTAGAGGGATTACGCATTGCTCTCGATCACATTGATGAAATTATTAGTTTGATTCGTTCTTCACAAACAACAGAGATCGCAAGAAATGGCTTAATGGAACAATTTTCTCTATCTGAAAAGCAAGCTCAAGCCATTCTTGATATGCGTCTCCAACGTTTAACTGGATTAGAACGTGAGAAGATTGAAGAAGAGTATCAAGAATTGCTAAAACTAATTGCTGAATTAAAAGCGGTCTTAGCAGATGAAGAAAAGGTACTAGAAATTATTCGTGAAGAATTGATAGAAATCAAGGAACGTTTTAATGATAATAGGAAGACAGAAATTGTATCAGGTGGGATTGAACAAATTGAAGATGAGGATTTAATTCCTCGTGAAAATATTGTTATCAGTTTAACCCATAATGGATACATTAAGCGCCTGCCAATCTCGACATATAGAAGCCAAAAACGTGGTGGACGAGGAGTCCAGGGCATGGGAACTAACGAAGACGATTTCGTTGAACATTTATTAACAACTTCAACCCATGATACGATCTTATTTTTTACTAATAAAGGGAAAGTTTTCCGTTCAAAAGGGTATGAAATTCCTGAGTATAGTCGAACAGCTAAAGGGATTCCAATTATCAACCTCCTTGGAATTGAAAAAGACGAGGAAATTAATGCAATCATTCGTGTAGAAGAATTTGTGGAAGATTCATTCTTATTCTTTACAACAAAACGGGGAATTTCTAAACGAACTCCACTAACTGATTTTGCTAATATACGAACAAATGGATTAATTGCTATTCATCTTCGTGAAGAAGACGAACTTATTTCAGTTAAGCTAACTGATGGAAATAAGGATATGATTATAGGTACTAAAAACGGCATGTTAATTCGTTTCCCAGAAATCGATGTTCGATCTATGGGAAGAACTGCTACAGGTGTTAAAGGAATCACACTAACTGGTGATGACGAAGTCGTTGGAATGGAAATTCTTGAAGAGAATGACGATGTTTTAATTGTCACTATTAATGGTTATGGGAAGCGTACTAATTCTTCAGAGTATCGAATTCAAAGCCGTGGCGGTAAAGGGTTAAAAACATGTAATATTACAGAAAAGAACGGAAACCTAATTGCAGTAAAAACTGTTACTGGCGAAGAGGATCTCATGCTTATAACTGCTGGAGGAGTCCTCATACGGATGGCAGTTGGCGATATTTCCCAACTTGGACGTAATACCCAAGGGGTTAAATTAATTCGCCTAGGTGAAGATGAACATGTTGCAACGGTTGCGAAGGTTGAAAAGGAAGAAGAAGAGGAATCTTCAAACCAAGAAGAATTAGAAGTTGTTAATGACAATAATCAAGAAACTGAAGAGAAAGAATAAGTTTTTTTGCAATTTAAAAAAAGAGGCATCGATTAGATGTCTCTTTTTTGGTAAAATTGAGAAGAAACAAAATTTAAAATAGATACTGTTATTTATATGGAGTGGGGATTATGAAAATAAATATAGAAGGATTACGTGTAGGAGCTACGTTGGCAAAGGATGTAATGGGAATGACTAGTTCCCCAATTATCCCTAGAGGAACTGTTATAACATTAGAACATATAGAAGTTTTAAAAGCATTTTTTATTAGAGAAGTTGAGATAGAAAGTAGTTCTAATGGCCAGAAGATGCAAAAGGGAGCAAGTGAACCTAAACCTGAAGTAAATGTAACCAGAACAGAACAAGTAAAAACCCAATCCATCTTTCCATATTTATTTTCAGAATCAGTTAAAAAGTACAAAGCTGATTTTCAAAAATGGCAGTCTGGGACTGTAATAGATATAGCTAATGTAAGAGATTATTTATATCCCTTATTGGAAGCAGCCGAGGAAGAAAACATCACTCTTAGCTCTCTTTATGTAAATAATCAAGAAGATTATATATACTATCACTCTATTTCAGTTGGAGTTCTTAGTGGATTAATCGCCAAAAGAATGGGTGATAATAAAGGACGCTATTATCAAACTGCATTAGCAGGATGCTTAGCAAATGCTGGTATGGCAAAAATTTCACCAAAAATTATTACGAAACAAATGACTTTAACTGACAGTGAAAAGGCAGAAATTCAAGAACACCCAAATTATAGTTTGAAAATGGTACAAAATAGTCCGTTACTTAAACCAGAAACAAAATTAGCAATCTTTCAGCATCATGAGAGACTTGATGGTAGCGGCTATCCGATGGGGGTAAAAGGGAAACAATATTACCCTATGTCTAGAATTGTTGCCGCCGTTGATGTATTTCATGCGTTAGTATCAGACCGTCTTTATAAAAAGAGACTAGCACCTCTTAAAGCTTTGGAGATAATGAAAATAGATGAATTCGGTAAATATGATTTGGAAGTAATAAATACTCTTTTACCGATGATTGCTAATCTTTCAATCGGCACGAAGGTAAAGATATCAAACGACTCTATCGGAGAGGTAATCTTTACTAAACAAACTGCACCAATAAGGCCACTTATCAGACTGAATGACGGAGAAATCATAGACTTAGAAAAAGAAAGAAATTTATATATAGAAGAAGTATACTAGTTTTTTGAATTACTATTGTATTTACCTTATTCATTTGATATAATATCTTTCGTTGATCTTTTTAGTAACAAACTTATAATAAAATTATTTAAAAATAGTAATTGACATTACTTTTAAAAATATGTTATTATATAAAAGTCGCAAAGGACAATTGATCTTTGAAAACTGAACAAAACGAAACGTCAATTAATTTATTTTTAAACTAGAGCTATTTCAAACATCTTTTTGGAGAGTTTGATCCTGGCTCAGGACGAACGCTGGCGGCGTGCCTAATACATGCAAGTCGAGCGAACTTGATGGGAGCTTGCTCCCTGAGAGTTAGCGGCGGACGGGTGAGTAACACGTGGGTAACCTGCCTGTAAGACTGGGATAACTCCGGGAAACCGGGGCTAATACCGGATAACTTTTTTCTTCGCATGAAGGAGAATTGAAAGGTGGCTTTTAGCTACCACTTACAGATGGACCCGCGGCGCATTAGCTAGTTGGTGAGGTAACGGCTCACCAAGGCGACGATGCGTAGCCGACTTGAGAGGGTGATCGGCCACACTGGGACTGAGACACGGCCCAGACTCCTACGGGAGGCAGCAGTAGGGAATCTTCCGCAATGGACGAAAGTCTGACGGAGCAACGCCGCGTGAGTGATGAAGGTTTTCGGATCGTAAAACTCTGTTGTTAGGGAAGAACAAGTATCGTTCGAATAGGGCGGTACCTTGACGGTACCTAACCAGAAAGCCACGGCTAACTACGTGCCAGCAGCCGCGGTAATACGTAGGTGGCAAGCGTTGTCCGGAATTATTGGGCGTAAAGCGCGCGCAGGCGGTTTCTTAAGTCTGATGTGAAAGCCCACGGCTCAACCGTGGAGGGTCATTGAAACTGGGAGACTTGAGTGCAGAAGAGAAGAGCGGAATTCCACGTGTAGCGGTGAAATGCGTAGAGATGTGGAGGAACACCAGTGGCGAAGGCGGCTCTTTGGTCTGTAACTGACGCTGAGGCGCGAAAGCGTGGGGAGCGAACAGGATTAGATACCCTGGTAGTCCACGCCGTAAACGATGAGTGCTAAGTGTTAGAGGGTTTCCGCCCTTTAGTGCTGCAGCTAACGCATTAAGCACTCCGCCTGGGGAGTACAGTACCGCAAGGCTGAAACTCAAAGGAATTGACGGGAAAGCCGCACAAGCGGTGGAGCATGTGGTTTAATTCGAAGCAACGCGAAGAACCTTACCAGGTCTTGACATCCTCTTGCCCTCCCTAGAGATAGGGATTTCCCTTCGGGGACAAGAGTGACAGGTGGTGCATGGTTGTCGTCAGCTCGTGTCGTGAGATGTTGGGTTAAGTCCCGCAACGAGCGCAACCCTTGACCTTAGTTGCCAGCATTTAGTTGGGCACTCTAAGGTGACTGCCGGTGACAAACCGGAGGAAGGTGGGGATGACGTCAAATCATCATGCCCCTTATGACCTGGGCTACACACGTGCTACAATGGATGGTACAAAGGGTTGCTAGACCGCGAGGTTACGCCAATCCCATAAAACCATTCTCAGTTCGGATTGTAGGCTGCAACTCGCCTACATGAAGCCGGAATCGCTAGTAATCGCGGATCAGCATGCCGCGGTGAATACGTTCCCGGGCCTTGTACACACCGCCCGTCACACCACGAGAGTTTGTAACACCCGAAGTCGGTGAGGTAACCTTTTGGAGCCAGCCGCCGAAGGTGGGACAGATGATTGGGGTGAAGTCGTAACAAGGTAGCCGTATCGGAAGGTGCGGCTGGATCACCTCCTTTCTAAGGAATATGGAAGACCACTGACGTGGTTACAACGAATGACGTTCTCGTTTTGTTCAGTTTTGAAGGATGAATTCTTCAAAAAAATATGCAATATATAAAAACAACGACAAGGATTTTTTCTTCCATATCGATGTTTTTTCTTTCCGAAAATGTGGGCCTATAGCTCAGCTGGTTAGAGCGCACGCCTGATAAGCGTGAGGTCGATGGTTCGAGTCCATTTAGGCCCACCATATAACATCTTCGGGGCCTTAGCTCAGCTGGGAGAGCGCCTGCTTTGCACGCAGGAGGTCAGCGGTTCGATCCCGCTAGGCTCCACCAATTGTTCCTTGAAAACTAGATAAAATGAGAAATAACCAAGTAATAACCGAGAATCGCCACTTTATGGATGAATCCATTAAGTAAGTTATAAACAACCTTTTTAGGTTAAGTTAGTAAGGGCGCACGGTGAATGCCTTGGCACTAGGAGCCGATGAAGGACGGGACTAACACCGATATGCTTCGGGGAGCTGTAAGCAAGCTTTGATCCGGAGATTTCCGAATGGGGGAACCCACTGCCCGTAATGGGGTAGTATCCTTACTTGAATATACATAGAGTATGGAAGGCAGACCCGGGGAACTGAAACATCTAAGTACCCGGAGGAAGAGAAAGCAAACGCGATTTCCTGAGTAGCGGCGAGCGAAACGGAAGAAGCCCAAACCAAGAGGCTTGCCTCTTGGGGTTGTAGGACACTCTATACGGAGTTACAAAGGAACGGAGTAAATGAAGAGGTCTGGAAAGGCCCGTCAAAGAAGGTAACAACCCTGTAGTTGAAACTTCGTTCCCTCCAGAGTGGATCCTGAGTACGGCGGGACACGTGAAATCCCGTCGGAAGCAGGGAGGACCATCTCCCAAGGCTAAATACTCCCTAGTGACCGATAGTGAACCAGTACCGTGAGGGAAAGGTGAAAAGCACCCCGGGAGGGGAGTGAAAGAGAACCTGAAACCGTGTGCCTACAAGTAGTTAGAGCCCTATGCATTTATGCAGGGTGATAGCGTGCCTTTTGTAGAATGAACCGGCGAGTTACGATTTCAAGCGAGGTTAAGCTGAAGAGGCGAGCCGCAGCGAAAGCGAGTCTTAATAGGGCGAATGAGTTTGAGGTCGTAGACCCGAAACCAGGTGATCTACCCATGTCCAGGGTGAAGGTAAGGTAACACTTACTGGAGGGCGAACCCACGCACGTTGAAAAGTGCGGGGATGAGGTGTGGGTAGCGGAGAAATTCCAATCGAACTTGGAGATAGCTGGTTCTCTCCGAAATAGCTTTAGGGCTAGCCTTAAGGTAAGAGTCTTGGAGGTAGAGCACTGTTTGGACTAGGCCTCATCGGGTTACCGAATTCAGACAAACTCCGAATGCCAATGACTTATCCTTAGGAGTCAGACTGCGAGTGATAAGATCCGTAGTCAAAAGGGAAACAGCCCAGACCACCAGCTAAGGTCCCAAAGTATACGTTAAGTGGAAAAGGATGTGGAGTTGCTTAGACAACCAGGATGTTGGCTTAGAAGCAGCCACCATTTAAAGAGTGCGTAATAGCTCACTGGTCGAGTGACTCTGCGCCGAAAATGTACCGGGGCTAAACGTATCACCGAAGCTGTGGATGGACACCGTCTGGTGTCCGTGGTAGGAGAGCGTTCTAAGGGCTGAGAAGCTAGACCGTAAGGACTGGTGGAGCGCTTAGAAGTGAGAATGCCGGTATGAGTAGCGAAAGAAGGGTGAGAATCCCTTCCACCGAATGCCTAAGGTTTCCTGAGGAAGGCTCGTCCGCTCAGGGTTAGTCGGGACCTAAGCCGGTACCGAAAGGCGTAGGCGATGGACAACAGGTTGATATTCCTGTACCACCTCTTCACCGTTTGAACGATGGGGGACGCAGGAGGATAGGGTAAGCGCGCTGCTGGAATAGCGCGTCCAAGCAGTTAGAGGGGTGACGAGGCAAATCCCGTCACCATGTACCTTGAGCTGTGATGGCGAGGGAAATATAGTACCGAAGTTCCTGATTCCACACTGCCTAGAAAATCCTCTAGTGAGGTGAAAGGTGCCCGTACCGCAAACCGACACAGGTAGGCGAGGAGAGAATCCTAAGGTGAGCGAGAGAACTCTCGTTAAGGAACTCGGCAAAATGACCCCGTAACTTCGGGAGAAGGGGTGCTCTGTTAGGTGCAAGCCCGAGAGAGCCGCAGTGAATATACCAGGCGACTGTTTAGCAAAAACACAGGTCTCTGCGAAGCCGCAAGGCGAAGTATAGGGGCTGACACCTGCCCGGTGCTGGAAGGTTAAGAGGAGAGGTTAGCGCAAGCGAAGCTTTGAATTGAAGCCCCAGTAAACGGTACCGTAACTATAACGGTCCTAAGGTAGCGAAATTCCTTGTCAGGTAAGTTCTGACCCGCACGAAAGGCGCAACGATCTGGGCACTGTCTCAACGAGAGACTCGGTGAAATTATAGTACCTGTGAAGATGCAGGTTACCCGCGACAGGACGGAAAGACCCCGTGGAGCTTTACTGCAGCCTGATATTGAATTTTGGTACAGCTTGTACAGGATAGGTAGGAGCCTTTGGCCGGAGCGCCAGCTTCGGTGGAGGCGTCGGTGGGATACTACCCTGGCTGTATTGAAATTCTAACCCGCACCCTGATCGGGGTGGGAGACAGTGTCAGGCGGGCAGTTTGACTGGGGCGGTCGCCTCCTAAAAGGTAACGGAGGCGCCCAAAGGTTCCCTCAGAATGGTTGGAAATCATTCGCAGAGTGTAAAGGCACAAGGGAGCTTGACTGCGAGACCTACAAGTCGAGCAGGGACGAAAGTCGGGCTTAGTGATCCGGTGGTTCCGCATGGAAAGTACCATCGCTCAACGGATAAAAGCTACCCCGGGGATAACAGGCTTATCTCCCCCAAGAGTCCACATCGACGGGGAGGTTTGGCACCTCGATGTCGGCTCATCGCATCCTGGGGCTGTAGTCGGTCCCAAGGGTTGGGCTGTTCGCCCATTAAAGCGGTACGCGAGCTGGGTTCAGAACGTCGTGAGACAGTTCGGTCCCTATCCGTCGTGGGCGTAGGAAATTTGAGAGGAGCTGTCCTTAGTACGAGAGGACCGGGATGGACGCACCGCTGGTGTACCAGTTGTCTTGCCAAAGGCATCGCTGGGTAGCTATGTGCGGAAGGGATAAGTGCTGAAAGCATCTAAGCATGAAGCCCCCCTCAAGATGAGATTTCCCTTAGTTTATCTAAATAAGACCCCTGAAAGATGATCAGGTTGATAGGTTTGAGGTGGAAGTGTGGCGACACATGGAGCTGACGAATACTAATCGGTCGAAGACTTAACCAACAATAGATTCAAAGTTATTACGAAGTATTTCTCATCTATCTAGTTTTGAGGGAACAAACCCTAAAATTTATATAGTCTGGTAATTATGGCGAGAAGGTCACACCCGTTCCCATCCCGAACACGGAAGTTAAGCTTCTCAGCGCCGATGGTAGTTGGGGGCTCTCCCCCTGCAAGAGTAGGACGTTGCCAGGCAAATGAAACACGGAGTGTATGCTCCGTGTTTTTTTGTTGCTTCTATCTATTTGACGGACATTACCTTTTTTTACTTAAATATTGATAAACTAGATAGGGCACTTTTTGGGCAGTTATCGATAAAAAGCCTTTTATTAAAGAATAATCATTAGTTGGTGTTGTTTTTAAAAGTTCACACCACCATTCAGTTTCATACCTAGCAATCATACTTAAGTTATATAGCAATAAATAATGTACGACTAGTTCCGGATAATATATATAATTCGATTGCTTGAAAGGCAAACAATATTCTTGTTTAAATAAATGGAATCGAAAGGGAAGTAATGGACTAGAGTCTAAATCTGTTTGTAAAATGATATTTTTCCCTTCCGTAAATACTTTTTGTATTTCTAAACAGTTTCTTTGTTTTATAAATCGGATAAAACTGTCTAAAGTAAGGTGATACTTGTCTAATATAGTAATTGGAATCGTAAAGGTTTGATCAAGTTTATGTACAATAAACATATTAGGCTGCTGGTTAAATAAAAAATATTCATCCAACTCGGGAATTTGTTCTAATAAATCCTTCATAATTATTTTTTCTCCATCCAGTCGTTCCACGTGAAACATTTGTTTTGCAAAGTGAGTACACAATCCTAGTTTTTGAATCTTTATTTCATCATTACTAAATTGATATTGTTGCTTTTTTCTCTTTCTCGAAGATACGCCATGGGCTAATACTGAAGTTGTTTCAGGATAATTTGGGTCTACAGAAAGTAGACATGCCTTTATTAGATGGATAAGACCATAAAAAAGTAATACTGGTTTTATAGCCATGGGCGCCTTTGCTGCTTGGTCATAATAAAGTTCCCCATGTTGTAAATAATAAATAAAAGGATAGCAATTTTCATAGCTCTTTATATCGGCTTTTTCATTAAGTGATTCTTTGTAACAATGATGCAAAAACTTTTGAGTAGTTTCAGCAGAATGGAAATATGTTAGTTTTTGCCAAATATCTTGCAAAATAATGACCTCCAAGTTATTAGAAAAGTTAGACATATACAGATTTCCTTGACAGTAGTTTAACCAATTGATAACCTACTAATAATATTTTTGGAGCAGGAGGAATAGAAATGTGGGAAACTAAATTTGCTAAAGAAGGTTTAACATTTGATGACGTGTTACTAGTTCCAGCTAAATCTGAGGTATTACCAAAGGATGTAAATCTACAAGTAGAACTAACTAAATCTTTGAAGTTAAATATTCCAATTATCAGTGCCGGAATGGATACTGTTACAGAAGCTGAAATGGCAATTTCAATGGCAAGACAGGGTGGACTAGGAATTATCCACAAAAATATGAGCATTGAACAACAAGCTGAGCAGGTTGATAAAGTTAAACGTTCCGAAAGTGGAGTCATTACAGATCCCTTTTTTCTAACTCCTGATCATCAAGTTTTTAGCGCAGAACATTTAATGGGGAAATATCGAATTTCTGGTGTTCCGATTGTAAATAACGAAGAGGAACTAAAATTAGTAGGAATTCTTACAAACCGCGATTTGCGATTTATTGAAGACTTTTCAATTCAAATCTCAGATGTAATGACTAAAGAAAATTTAGTTACAGCTCCAGTAGGCACAACCTTAAATGAAGCAGAGAAAATTCTTCAGAAACATAAGATAGAAAAACTACCTCTAGTAGACGAAAATGGAGTTCTTAAAGGTTTAATTACAATTAAAGATATTGAAAAAGTAATTGAATTTCCTAATTCAGCTAAAGATAGCGTTGGCAGACTTCTCGTCGGTGCAGCTGTAGGTGTAACAAAAGATACAATGAAACGTGTTGAAGCACTTGTAAAATCAAATGTCGATGTTATTGTCATCGACACTGCACATGGTCATTCTAAAGGAGTGACTGATACAGTTCGCGAAATTAGGGAAGCTTATCCTAATTTAAATATTATTGCAGGTAATGTGGCAACAGCCGATGCCACTCGGGAATTAATTCTTGCAGGTGCTGATATTGTAAAAGTAGGTATTGGACCAGGTTCTATTTGTACAACAAGGGTGGTTGCTGGGGTTGGTGTTCCACAAATTACTGCTATATACGACTGTGCGACAGAAGCAAGAAAACATGGAAAGGCAATTATTGCTGATGGGGGAATAAAATACTCCGGAGACATCGTTAAGGCATTGGCTGCTGGTGGGCATGTAGTCATGTTAGGAAGTTTACTTGCAGGAACATCTGAAAGTCCTGGAGAAACTGAAATATTCCAAGGACGTCGTTTTAAAGTATACCGTGGGATGGGATCAGTTTCTGCAATGGAACAAGGTTCTAAAGATCGTTATTTTCAGGAAGACGCGAAAAAGTTTGTTCCTGAAGGTATTGAAGGCCGACTTCCATATAAAGGTCCACTTTCAGATGTGATTTTCCAGTTACTGGGTGGTATTCGTTCTGGAATGGGATACTGTGGAACGCAGGATTTGCAGTCATTACGTGATGAAGCTCAATTTATCAAGATGACTGGTGCCGGATTACGAGAAAGTCATCCACATGACATACAAATCACAAAGGAAGCACCAAATTATTCCTTATCATAAGCATCGGTGAACCTATATATACCAAAATGGCAGGAACATATACCTAAAGTATAGTTCCTGCCACTTTTTGTTACTAAGAGCATATTTAACATCGCTACTATTATACAAAAATCTATGATAAAATAACAAAAGTGTATTAAAAATTGATGGAGGGTATGTTAGTGAAGAATACGAGATTAAAAAAATTTATAGCCTTTATAATGGCTTTTTCATTGATATTTGGTATTATACAATTGCCTAAAAAGGCGTTAGCTGCAGAAGATGTATTAGATGTTCATGCGGATGGAGCAATTTTAGTAGAAGCTAGTACGGGGAAAGTATTATATGCAAAAAATGCAGATACAGCACTAGGTATCGCCTCAATGTCTAAAATGATGACTGAATATATCCTTTTGGATTCAATAAAAAAAGGAAAAGTGAAATGGGATCAAGAGTATACTCCAAGTGACTATGTTCAAAAGATTTCACATGATACAAATCTATCAAATGTTCCGTTAAGAAAAGATATGAAATATAAAATTAAGAATCTATACCAAGCTATGGCGATTTACTCAGCTAATGCTGCTACGATCGCAATTGCAGAAACAATTGCTGGATCAGAAACAAATTTTGTTAAGCTTATGAATGAAAAAGCAAAAGAATTGGGTCTAAAAGATTATAAGTTTGTTAATAGTACTGGACTTAATAATAAAGATTTAAAAGGAATGCAACCGAAGGGATCGGGTCCAACAGACGAAAACATTATGTCTGCTAGAGCTACCGCAAAATTAGCATCCCATTTAATTAATGATTTTCCGGAGGTATTGAAAACATCTAGTATTCCGAAAGCAAAATTCCATGCAGGTCCGGGCGAAGATATCAACATGGAGAATTGGAATTGGATGCTCCCTACACTAGTTTATGGAACGAAGGATAGTGGTGTAGATGGTCTAAAAACTGGAACAACTGATTTTGCAGGATATTGTTTTACAGGTACAGCTCAAAAAAATGGCATGCGTGTAATTACTGTTGTGCTAAATGCAACAAACGGAAAAGGTCAAGGTGGATATAAAGCAAGATTTGATGAAACAAGAAAAATGATGGATTATGCCTTTGCGAATTTTTCTGTCAAAGAAGTTTTTCCAAAAGGATATAAAGTTAAAAAACATGAATCAATTCCTGTAGTAAAAGGAAAGGAAAAGAAAGTTAACATTCAAACACAAAATCCATTAGAAATTGTTATTAAAAATGGTGAAGAGAAGCTTTATAAGCCTTCTTTTAATATTGATAAGGACAAGCTTAATAAATCTGGTGATCTAACAGCACCTGTTAAAAAAGGCGAAAAGATCGGAACGCTGACTGCGGAATATAGTGGCAAAAATGATTTTGGTTATTTGGATGGTCATAAATATGCTACTGTAAATGTTGTTACTGCAGATAAAGTTGAGAAGGCAAATTGGTTTGTATTGATGATGCGTGGGATTGGCGGTTTTTTTTCTGATGTTTGGGGTGGAATTACTTCAACGGTAAAAGGCTGGTTTTAAGGAATAATATAAAACAAATTGGGGACACCTGTCTTGACATGGTGTCCTTTTTACTGTTTATGTTCATTTCATCCTGAATTGACAGATGATCTTCGGTTAACTCAATACTTTATTGATATGGTGGAAATTTTAAAAAACCGTAATAAATAGTTGCAAATAGGGAAAAATTGTAGTAAATTAATTGTTAAAATCTAGTCTAAAGCAGTGAGAGGAAATAGTAACAGGATTGACTTCTGTAGAGAGTCGGTGGTTGGTGTAAACCGATGAAGGAAGCTTGCGAATCCCTCCTCGAGTAAGGTACCGAACGAAATAAGGTTTGTGTTTAGTCGATTATCTGTCTAGTTCCTAGAGGTCAAATAACCTTCAGTTTATCGGAGCAGACTAAGGCTTCTCCTTTTCTTATTAGTAAGTACTTTCGGGTAAAACCGTTATCGATTAAGTGGAAAGTATTTATACTTTCAAACTGGGTGGCAACGCGGGTAACTCTCGTCCCTTTTTGGGGATGGGAGTTTTTTATTTTTAACAAGGAGGAGTTATAAATGCTTGATCTAAAATATTTACGGGCTAATTTTAACGAAGTAAAAGAGAAATTACAACACAGAGGCGAGGACCTTTCGGATTTTGATAAATTTGAGGAACTTGATACGAAAAGAAGAGAATTAATCGTCGCAACGGAGGATCTAAAAAGCAAACGCAATGAAGTAACACAAAAAATTGCCCAATTAAAGCGGGAAAAGCAAAATGCTGATGATTTAATTACAGAAATGCGCACGGTAGGTGATCAAATTAAACAATTTGATGATGAATTACGTGTTGTTGAGGAACAATTGGATCATTTACTATTGTCAATTCCCAATATTCCTCATGAAAGTACGCCTGTTGGTGAAACCGAAGACGACAATGTAGAAATCCGTAAATGGGGAGAGATTCGCGAATTCGACTTTGAACCGAAACCGCATTGGGATATAGCAACTGATTTGAATATTTTGGATTTTGAGCGTGCTGCAAAAGTAACAGGCAGCCGGTTCGTATTTTACAAAGGTTTAGGTGCTAGATTAGAAAGAGCATTATTTAATTTTATGTTGGATTTACATGTTGAAGAGCATGGATATGAAGAAATATTACCACCTTATATGGTGAACCGTACAAGCATGACAGGAACGGGTCAATTGCCTAAATTTGAAGAGGATGCTTTTTTGATTGATAGTGAGGATTATTTCTTAATTCCAACCGCTGAGGTTCCAGTGACAAATTTGCATCGTGATGAAATTTTAAGTAGTGATCAATTACCGATTAACTATGCTGCATTCAGTGCATGTTTCCGTTCTGAAGCAGGGTCTGCTGGCCGTGATACAAGGGGCTTGATCCGTCAACATCAATTTAATAAAGTAGAACTAGTGAAATTTGTTAAGCCAGAAGATTCATATGATGAATTAGAAAAGTTGACAGGAAATGCCGAGAAGGTTCTCCAATTACTTGGTCTGCCATATCGAGTAATGAGCATGTGTACAGCTGATTTAGGCTTTACAGCTGCAAAGAAATACGATATTGAAGTTTGGATACCAAGCTATAACACTTATCGTGAAATTTCATCTTGCAGTAATTTTGAATCTTTCCAAGCACGTCGAGCAAATATTCGTTTCAGAAGAGACACTAATGCAAAGCCGGAACATGTCCATACATTAAATGGTTCTGGACTGGCTATCGGCCGAACAGTTGCTGCTATATTGGAAAATTACCAACAGCCTGATGGCAGTGTAATGATTCCCGAAGTTTTACGTCCCTATATGCGTAATGTAGATAAAATTAATTTTAAATAAGATTAGTAATAAAAGATGGGGGGATTGTGCTCCCCCTTTCTTTATAAAAAGTTTCAAAAGACTGTTGACATTGTTGTTTTTAAATGATATATTATTTCTTGTCGATACGGAGGAATACCCAAGTCCGGCTGAAGGGATCGGTCTTGAAAACCGACAGGCGGGTTACACCGCGCGGGGGTTCGAATCCCTCTTCCTCCGCCATTAATAAAACAAAACGCGCATAAATCATTGGAGATTTAATGAAATTCGTTACTTAGTAACGAATTTTTTGTTATCATGAATAATTGGAGTGCAAATAAAAGCCGTCAACCAATTTGGTTGACGGCTATTTTTTTGCTTTAAGCATTAGGCGCTAGGTACTAACCTTTTTACTTTTGTAATTCTTTCGATTGTTTGAGGAAAAAACTAACCTTTTCAACGATAGGTTCTATGGTTGTCCCATCATTCATTAAATCATAATCTTTTATATTGATTCGTAAAACTGGACATGCATTAAAGGAATTTATCCAATTCTCATAACGCTTATGCATTTCAATCCAATATTCAATTGGTGTGTTCTGTTCCATTAATCTTCCACGCTTTTGAATTCGTTCCAAAATATCTTCAATTGAACCTTCTAGATAAATCAGTAAATCAGGGTGAGGAAAGTAAGGAGTCATAATCATTGCCTCAAATAGACTGGTATACGTCTCATAATCGACTTCGGACATGTTTCCTTTTTCATAATGCATTTGAGCGAAGATACCTGTATCCTCATAAATGGAACGGTCCTGTATAAATCCCCCTCCATATTCAAACATTCTTTTTTGCTCTTTAAATCGCTCTGCCAAAAAGTAAATTTGCAGATGGAAACTCCAACGTTTAAAATCTTGATAAAATTTATCTAAATATGGGTTTGTATCAACCTTTTCTAATGAGGTACGAAATCCTAACGAATTTGCCAATGTATTCGTCATCGTTGACTTCCCAACTCCAACTGTTCCTGCAACTGTAATAACCGTGTTTTTAGGAATTGAATATTTATTTCGAAGTTCCATTGATTTTTACCCCTTTTTGTAATAATAACGTGATTTTTTCAATTATATAATTTAAGTCATATGAGTTTTTTACAAAATCTAGTTCATCCCCATTAATCTGGAGGACAGGAATATCCGGATGCGTTTGTATAAAATCCTCCATAAATCTTTTGTAGTCAAAGGATAGTTGTTTAATATAATCAGGACTTATGTTTTTTTCAAAGTCCCGTCCACGCATTTTTATTCGCTTCATAACCGTATCTAAACTTGCATGAATGTAAATAACGATGTTTGGTTGAGGCATACCATCTGTTAAAATGTTAAAAATCTTTAAGTACTTAAAATACTGCTCTTCCTTCAGTGTTCTCTTTGCAAAAATGAGATTTTTAAATATATGATAATCCGCTACGACAGGTTGGTTAACATTTAGATAAGTATTCTTGATGTCCTCGAGCTGTTTGTAGCGATTACAAAGGAAAAACATTTCTAATTGAAAGCTCCATTCTTCTATATTTTGATAGAACTTTTCTAAAAACGGATTTTCATCTACAATTTCCTTTAAAAGATGGTAATGAAAATGTTCTGAGATTGCTTTCGCTAGAGAGGTTTTTCCTATTCCAATTGGTCCTTCAACCGTAATAAACGGTAAATTCTCCATTTATCTTCCTCCTCATGGTTGACCATTCATATAACTTTGTTCTTTTACTACAATTTGTTTGGAATAGAAATTTAAATTAAAAATAAGCCAATAGCTATTTTATCACATGTTTTTATAAGAGGGATAAATAAAAGAAAATGATCAATATTTGTAGGTAAATGAAAAAAATCCCTTTCTTATTTGAAAGGGATTTGCGTTTTACTTTTTTACAATATGGAAATTTTCAACTATGAGGAGCCAGTTTTGCGGAAAAGAAAGTCCAAGTTTCCAGTAACTCATTCCACGAAGTTTTAATTCTTTTACCAAATCAAATTTAGCTTGAATAGAGCGGGCATCTTCAAACCACACTTTATGTTTTTTGTTCTTTTCATCAACATAGTCGATGGTAGGAGCTTGTGCAGTCGAATCATAATTAATTGGAACATTATATTTTGCTGCAAGTTGGATTGCTTGTTGCGGACTAATGGCCTTTGCTGTATCTTTTCCAGGAGTGAAAGGAAGTGTCCAGTCATATCCATATAAATTTTGTCCCATTAAAATTTTGCTTGGGGGCATTTCAGTTATTGCATATTCTAAAACATCCCGAACAGAGTTGATAGGAGATACTGCCATTGGAGGTCCTCCACTATAGCCCCATTCATATGTCATAATAACAACAAAATCAACGATCTCTCCAATTGCTTTATAATTATGTGCCTCATACCAAAGTCCTTTTTGTGTCGCACTTGTTTTTGGTGCTAATGCTGCAGAAAGCATCCAATCCTCTTGGTTAAATCTTGTCTTTGCCTTTCTTAAAAACCGGGTGTATGCCTCCTGGTCAGCTGGCCGTAAAAATTCAAAGTCAATATGAATATCACGAAATCCATATTGTTTAGCTGTTTTCACTATATTATTTAGGAAGTTATTTTGAACTTCTTGGTCATTTAATAATATTCTTCCTAGTTCATCACTAAATTGCCCATTTTCCTGGTTGTAAATGGCCATCACTAATATATTCTGATTTGCCTCTGCTATAATTGCTAGATTTCCGAGTGGTGGTGCCACTAGAGATCCATCTCGTTTTACTTGAAATGCAAATGGTGATAAATAAGTTAGATAGGGTGCAGCTTTTCTTGCGCTGTTCTCTAATGCTTGAGAAACATTATTTCCAAAAGGCTCTACATATGCATTAAATTCAGCATCAACTTTTTTCTTGGGTGGAATATATAATTGCATACCAACGTGTAAAGGGTGGTTTACCGATATCCCATTTATTCGAGCTAACTCTGTATACGGTAAATGGAATTTTTGTGCAATTCCCCATAAACTCTCCCCTTGTTTTACCCAGTAAAAACTTCCGACTATTGGAATAACAATTGTTTGCCCAATAACTAAATCATCAGGGTTTGGAATTTCATTAGCAACAATTAATTCCTCTCTTGGGACTCGGTAGGCATTTGCTATACCTGCCAATGTTTCATTTTGCTTTACCACATGAATTTGCATACGTCCCCTCCTTCGAACAGATAGTATCTGCTACCATTCTATGATTTCATTTGGAAAGTCATGTTGAATTTATGCACTTTTTCTAAAATGATTTATTCTAATATATAATGGGAATAAGTAAATAATATAAAGGTTGGATTGAATGTGGAAACTAATGATGAATATTATATGAAATTAGCTATAAAAGAAGCAATCAAAGCTAAAGAAAAAGAAGAAGTACCGATTGGTGCTGTAATTGTATTGAATGGTGAGGTTATTGCATCTGCGCATAATTTAAGGGAGACAACTCAAAATGCAATTACTCATGCTGAAATATTAGCGATCCAAGAGGCTTGCAAAAAAGTAGAATCATGGCGCTTAGAGGATGCAGAGTTATTTGTTACGTTGGAACCATGTCCGATGTGTAGCGGAGCAATCATTCTTTCGAGAATAAAAAGGGTTGTTTATGGAGCCAGTGATCCGAAGGCAGGTTGTGCCGGTACATTAATGAATCTCCTAAATGATTGTCGCTTTAATCATCAAAGCGCAGTTGTGAGTGGTGTACTTGAAAACGAATGTAGTGAAATGTTAAGTTCCTTTTTTAAAGAAATACGCTTGCGAAGAAAAAGCAAAAGGGAAAAAGACAACATGAGTGAATCCACTAATTAACAATTGCAATCCATTGCTTTTTTTTATAAAAACTAGTATACTTTATCTTGCGTTGATAAAACGCATTTATATTTGGTATCAATTTTGCCGTGCTAGGTGGGGAGGTAGCGGTGCCCTGTACTTGCAATCCGCTCTAGCAAGACTGAATCCCTTCTTGAGGCTAGTTTCCTGTAGGGCCTGCCTTAAGTAAGTGGTGTTGACGCTTGGGTCCTGCGCAATGGAAATCCATGAACCATGTCAGATCCGGAAGGAAGCAGCATTAAGTGGACTATTCCATGTGCCGCAGGGCAGCCTGAGCCGAGCTAACTGCTTAAGTAACGCTTATGGGGGCTAGTCGAGGGAAGGTGCACGGCAGTTACTTTACATATTAAACTCATCCTAATGGATGGGTTTTTTCTTTATTTATTTGTATAATGCCTTCATAATTGTGAATTTAAAAAAGCATATTATCAATAACCATTTTATTCGTTTTCACAATGTTAAATTAGTGATGGATAAGGTATAATATGAGAAAAGAAAAGCTTTTTTCGTTTATTTAGTGTAGGGATATTTTAAAGGAGGAGGGTAAATGAGCTACCAAGCATTATATCGCGTTTGGCGTCCGCAAATCTTTGAGGATGTTGTAGGACAAGAACATGTAACAAAAACATTGCAAAATGCCCTCCTGAACCAAAAGATTTCACATGCGTATCTTTTTTCTGGCCCAAGGGGCACAGGGAAAACGAGTGCAGCAAAAATTTTAGCTAAAGCTGTCAATTGTGAAAAGGCGCCAGTTAGCGAACCTTGCAATGAATGCGACGCTTGTAGAGGAATAACAAATGGGTCAATTCCAGATGTTATTGAAATCGATGCAGCCTCTAACAATGGTGTTGAAGAAATACGTGATATCAGAGACAAAGTGAAATTTGCACCGAATGTTGTTCCACATAAAGTATATATCATTGACGAGGTACATATGCTCTCTATTGGAGCATTTAATGCTCTCTTGAAAACTTTAGAGGAACCGCCGAAACACGTTATATTTATTTTGGCAACAACTGAACCACACAAAATTCCTTTGACCATTATTTCACGTTGTCAGCGTTTTGATTTTAAGAGAATCACAGCACAAGATATTACAGGGCGAATGGCACGTATTGCTACTGAGTCTGGTATTCAATTTGAAGATTCAGCTTTGACGATAATAGCACGTGCTGCTGAAGGCGGAATGAGGGATGCGCTGAGCTTAATGGATCAGGCGGTTTCCTTTGGCCAAGAGAAAGTGACAGTAGAAGATGCGTTAACAGTAACGGGATCAATTTCCCAATCGTATTTGAATAAATTAGCGCGAGCTATCTATGAAAAAAATATTGCAGATACTCTGCAGGTGTTTGAAGAATTATTGTATCAAGGAAAAGATGCGACACGCTTTGTCGAAGATTTAATTTTATATTTTCGTGATATGCTTCTATATAAGACAGCTCCAGGACTTGAAGAAGCGATTGAACGGGTCATGCTTGATGAAGCATTTCGTCAGCTTTCTGATGAAATTTCCTCAGAACAAATATATGAATTCATTGATATATTAAATAAAACGCAACAAGAAATGAAGTTCTCAAACCTTGCCCGAATATATTTAGAAGTTTCGTTAATAAAATTATGTGAGACCCGAATTAAAAATCAATCAAGTACTCATGCTGATGTACATCAGCTAGTTGAACAAATTGAAAAACTTCAAAAAGAGGTACAGGAACTTAAAACAAACGGAGTTCAGCATACTGAATCAGTAAATAAGCAACCTGCAAAAAAAGCCTCTCGAACGGGGAAGGGATTTAGAGCACAAACAGGAAGAATAAATGATATATTAAAAGTAGCTACAAAACAGGATTTAAATTTAATTAAAAGTCGATGGGGTGACATGCTTGTTCAATTAAATGAACGTCAAATGCGTTCCCAATCCGCACTTTTAAACGATGCAGAGCCAGTTGCTGCGTCTACCAACGCTTTTGTGTTAAAATTCAAATATGAAATTCATTGTCAAATGGCAATGGAGAATCAGAAGTTTTTAGAAGCTATTTCATCAATTTTGGAAGAGTTAACGGGTATTGGTTATCAAACGATTGGTGTACCTGAAGCTCAATGGAATACTATACGGGAAAGTTTTATCCAAAATCAAAAGGCTTCCTCAACGGAACAGGATGAAGCGACGGAAGATCCATTTATAGCTGAAGCAAAAAAACTAGTTGGTAATGATTTAATTGAAATAAAGGATTAGGGGGTTTATCTTTAATTGAATTCAAGGAGCTTAAAGGGAAAACCTTCGATCCAAAATAAAATTTAATAAATCTCATGTAATAGATGAGATTAATACATGGAGGGTAAAAATATAATGCGTGGTATGGGAAATATGCAAAACATGATGAAACAAATGCAAAAAATGCAAAAGAAAATGGCTGAGGCTCAAGAAGAATTAGGAGATAAGCGTATTGAAGGAACTGCTGGCGGCGGAATGGTAACGGTAATTGTTTCAGGGCATAAAGAAATTGTAGAAGTAAATATTAAAGAAGAAGTAGTTGATCCTGAAGATATTGAAATGCTTCAAGATTTAGTACTTGCTGCAACAAATGATGCATTGAAAAAGGCGGAGGAATTAACAAATCAAACGATGGGGCAGTTTACCAAAGGATTAAACATTCCAGGATTTTAAGGGGAAAAAATCATGCATTATCCAGAACCTATAACAAAACTAATGGATAGCTTTATGAAATTGCCAGGTATTGGGCCAAAGACCGCGGCCCGACTGGCATTTTTTGTGCTAAGTATGAAAGAAGATACTGTTCTAGACTTTGCCAAGGCACTTGTAGATGCGAAAAGAAATTTAAGCTATTGTACGGTATGTGGTCACATCACTGACCAAGATCCGTGTTATATTTGTGAGGATACACGACGAGATCGAAGTATTATATGTGTCGTTCAAGATCCGAAAGATGTAATAGCTATGGAAAAAATGAAAGAATTTAATGGGTTATACCATGTACTTCATGGTGCGATTTCACCTATGGATGGTATAGGACCTGAGGATATCAATATTCCGGATTTACTAAAAAGACTACAGGATGAAACGGTACAGGAAGTTATTCTAGCGACAAACCCTAATATTGAAGGGGAGGCTACTGCCATGTATATTTCCCGTCTTCTTAAACCATCAGGTATAAAGATAACTAGGATTGCCCACGGATTACCTGTTGGTGGCGATTTAGAATATGCTGATGAAGTAACTTTGTCTAAAGCTTTAGAAGGACGCAGAGAGGTATAATGAAAGACGAGGTGTATTCACATGTTCAATAGAAAATTAAAATTGCGTAATGAATATGACCAAAAGTTAATAGATTTAATGGCAATAGCTCGGAAAAATTGGCTTCAACAGAAATCCTTAGTTGAAATGAGCTTTGAATATAATGAAGAACTACAATTCCAAAAAAAATTAGCTGAAATGAAATACTTTTTTTTATTTCGGGAAGCAAAGGCTAGAAATATTAGAATAAAAAAGTAAACCACACTATTTTTACATTGTGCAGTTCTTTTTGGACAATCTGTTCATAAAATGGATAATACAATGTGAGGTAAGGGGTGGTTCCAATGAACCCAATAATAATCATTGCGGTTATCTCCGTATTAATTCTTCTACTATTGATAGCGGGATTCACAGGAAAACCGTTTCGGATTATCGGGCAAGTGTTTATAAGACTTGCGATTGGTGCGTTGTTTTTGTTTTTTTTAAATCAGTTTGGTGGGCAATTCGGTATTCACGTTCCAATAAATCTTGTGACTACAGCAGTTTCAGGTTTATTAGGAATCCCTGGAGTAGTAGGTTTAACTATTATTCAAACGTGGATAATAGGTTAAAAATCCGCTTTTTGCGGATTTTCCTATTTTAGGAAGAAATGCTTTTGAAAATTATTTAGAATAAAGGTTGACTATTATACTGATATAGTGATAATATAATACATGTCGCTGAAACAAGTGATAAGGAAATGAAAAAAGTATTTGACACTTTATATTAGCTGTGATAATATAATAAAGTCGCTTAAAGGAAATTGATCTTTGAAAACTGAACAAAACGAAACGTCAATTAATTTATTTTTAAACTAGAGCTATATCAAACATCTTTTTGGAGAGTTTGATCCTGGCTCAGGACGAACGCTGGCGGCGTGCCTAATACATGCAAGTTGAGCGAATCTGATGGGAGCTTGCTCCCTGATGATTAGCGGCGGACGGGTGAGTAACACGTGGGTAACCTGCCTGTAAGACTGGGATAACTCCGGGAAACCGGGGCTAATACCGGATAACTTTTTCCTTCGCATGAAGGAGAATTGAAAGATGGCTCCGGCTATCACTTACAGATGGACCCGCGGCGCATTAGCTAGTTGGTGAGGTAACGGCTCACCAAGGCGACGATGCGTAGCCGACTTGAGAGGGTGATCGGCCACACTGGGACTGAGACACGGCCCAGACTCCTACGGGAGGCAGCAGTAGGGAATCTTCCGCAATGGACGAAAGTCTGACGGAGCAACGCCGCGTGAGTGATGAAGGTTTTCGGATCGTAAAACTCTGTTGTTAGGGAAGAACAAGTATCGTTCGAATAGGGCGGTACCTTGACGGTACCTAACCAGAAAGCCACGGCTAACTACGTGCCAGCAGCCGCGGTAATACGTAGGTGGCAAGCGTTGTCCGGAATTATTGGGCGTAAAGCGCGCGCAGGCGGTTTCTTAAGTCTGATGTGAAAGCCCACGGCTCAACCGTGGAGGGTCATTGAAACTGGGAGACTTGAGTGCAGAAGAGAAGAGCGGAATTCCACGTGTAGCGGTGAAATGCGTAGAGATGTGGAGGAACACCAGTGGCGAAGGCGGCTCTTTGGTCTGTAACTGACGCTGAGGCGCGAAAGCGTGGGGAGCGAACAGGATTAGATACCCTGGTAGTCCACGCCGTAAACGATGAGTGCTAAGTGTTAGAGGGTTTCCGCCCTTTAGTGCTGCAGCTAACGCATTAAGCACTCCGCCTGGGGAGTACGGCCGCAAGGCTGAAACTCAAAGGAATTGACGGGGGCCCGCACAAGCGGTGGAGCATGTGGTTTAATTCGAAGCAACGCGAAGAACCTTACCAGGTCTTGACATCCTCTTGCCCTCCCTAGAGATAGGGATTTCCCTTCGGGGACAAGAGTGACAGGTGGTGCATGGTTGTCGTCAGCTCGTGTCGTGAGATGTTGGGTTAAGTCCCGCAACGAGCGCAACCCTTGACCTTAGTTGCCAGCATTCAGTTGGGCACTCTAAGGTGACTGCCGGTGACAAACCGGAGGAAGGTGGGGATGACGTCAAATCATCATGCCCCTTATGACCTGGGCTACACACGTGCTACAATGGATGGTACAAAGGGTTGCTAGACCGCGAGGTTACGCCAATCCCATAAAACCATTCTCAGTTCGGATTGTAGGCTGCAACTCGCCTACATGAAGCCGGAATCGCTAGTAATCGCGGATCAGCATGCCGCGGTGAATACGTTCCCGGCTTTGTACACACCGCCCGTCACACCACGAGAGTTTGTAACACCCGAAGTCGGTGAGGTAACCTTTTGGAGCCAGCCGCCGAAGGTGGGACAGATGATTGGGGTGAAGTCGTAACAAGGTAGCCGTATCGGAAGGTGCGGCTGGATCACCTCCTTTCTAAGGAATATGGAAGACCACTGACGTGGTTACAACGAATGACGTTCTCGTTTTGTTCAGTTTTGAAGGATGAATTCTTCAAAAAAATATGCAATATATAAAAACAACGACAAGGATTTTTTCTTCCATATCGATGTTTTTTTTCTTTCCGAAAATGGTATATAGCTCAGCTGGTTAGAGCGCACGCCTGATAAGCGTGAGGTCGATGGTTCGAGTCCATTTAGGCCCACCATATAACATCTTCGGGGCCTTAGCTCAGCTGGGAGAGCGCCTGCTTTGCACGCAGGAGGTCAGCGGTTCGATCCCGCTAGGCTCCACCAATTGTTCCTTGAAAACTAGATAAAATGAGAAATAACCAAGTAATAACCGAGAATCGCCACTTTATGGATGAATCCATTAAGTAAGTTATAAACAACCTTTTTAGGTTAAGTTAGTAAGGGCGCACGGTGAATGCCTTGGCACTAGGAGCCGATGAAGGACGGGACTAACACCGATATGCTTCGGGGAGCTGTAAGCAAGCTTTGATCCGGAGATTTCCGAATGGGGGAACCCACTGCCCGTAATGGGGTAGTATCCTTACTTGAATACATAGAGTATGGAAGGCAGACCCGGGGAACTGAAACATCTAAGTACCCGGAGGAAGAGAAAGCAAACGCGATTTCCTGAGTAGCGGCGAGCGAAACGGAAGAAGCCCAAACCAAGAGGCTTGCCTCTTGGGGTTGTAGGACACTCTATACGGAGTTACAAAGGAACGGAGTAAATGAAGAGGTCTGGAAAGGCCCGTCAAAGAAGGTAACAACCCTGTAGTTGAAACTTCGTTCCCTCCAGAGTGGATCCTGAGTACGGCGGGACACGTGAAATCCCGTCGGAAGCAGGGAGGACCATCTCCCAAGGCTAAATACTCCCTAGTGACCGATAGTGAACCAGTACCGTGAGGGAAAGGTGAAAAGCACCCCGGGAGGGGAGTGAAAGAGAACCTGAAACCGTGTGCCTACAAGTAGTTAGAGCCCTATGCATTTATGCAGGGTGATAGCGTGCCTTTTGTAGAATGAACCGGCGAGTTACGATTTCAAGCAAGGTTAAGCTGAAGAGGCGGAGCCGCAGCGAAAGCGAGTCTTAATAGGGCGAATGAGTTTGAGGTCGTAGACCCGAAACCAGGTGATCTACCCATGTCCAGGGTGAAGGTAAGGTAACACTTACTGGAGGCCCGAACCCACGCACGTTGAAAAGTGCGGGGATGAGGTGTGGGTAGCGGAGAAATTCCAATCGAACTTGGAGATAGCTGGTTCTCTCCGAAATAGCTTTAGGGCTAGCCTTAAGGTAAGAGTCTTGGAGGTAGAGCACTGTTTGGACTAGGGGCCCTCATCGGGTTACCGAATTCAGACAAACTCCGAATGCCAATGACTTATCCTTAGGAGTCAGACTGCGAGTGATAAGATCCGTAGTCAAAAGGGAAACAGCCCAGACCACCAGCTAAGGTCCCAAAGTATACGTTAAGTGGAAAAGGATGTGGAGTTGCTTAGACAACCAGGATGTTGGCTTAGAAGCAGCCACCATTTAAAGAGTGCGTAATAGCTCACTGGTCGAGTGACTCTGCGCCGAAAATGTACCGGGGCTAAACGTATCACCGAAGCTGTGGATGGACACCGTCTGGTGTCCGTGGTAGGAGAGCGTTCTAAGGGCTGAGAAGCTAGACCGTAAGGACTGGTGGAGCGCTTAGAAGTGAGAATGCTGGTATGAGTAGCGAAAGAAGGGTGAGAATCCCTTCCACCGAATGCCTAAGGTTTCCTGAGGAAGGCTCGTCCGCTCAGGGTTAGTCGGGACCTAAGCCGAGGCCGAAAGGCGTAGGCGATGGACAACAGGTTGATATTCCTGTACCACCTCTTCACCGTTTGAACGATGGGGGACGCAGGAGGATAGGGTAAGCGCGCTGCTGGAATAGCGCGTCCAAGCAGTTAGAGGGGTGACGAGGCAAATCCCGTCACCATGTACCTTGAGCTGTGATGGCGAGGGAAATATAGTACCGAAGTTCCTGATTCCACACTGCCTAGAAAATCCTCTAGTGAGGTGAAAGGTGCCCGTACCGCAAACCGACACAGGTAGGCGAGGAGAGAATCCTAAGGTGAGCGAGAGAACTCTCGTTAAGGAACTCGGCAAAATGACCCCGTAACTTCGGGAGAAGGGGTGCTCTGTTAGGTGCAAGCCCGAGAGAGCCGCAGTGAATGAATATACCAGGCGACTGTTTAGCAAAAACACAGGTCTCTGCGAAGCCGCAAGGCGAAGTATAGGGGCTGACGCCTGCCCGGTGCTGGAAGGTTAAGAGGAGAGGTTAGCTAAAAGCGAAGCTTTGAATTGAAGCCCCAGTAAACGGCGGCCGTAACTATAACGGTCCTAAGGTAGCGAAATTCCTTGTCAGGTAAGTTCTGACCCGCACGAAAGGCGCAACGATCTGGGCACTGTCTCAACGAGAGACTCGGTGAAATTATAGTACCTGTGAAGATGCAGGTTACCCGCGACAGGACGGAAAGACCCCGTGGAGCTTTACTGCAGCCTGATATTGAATTTTGGTACAGCTTGTACAGGATAGGTAGGAGCCTTTGAAGCCGGAGCGCCAGCTTCGGTGGAGGCGTCGGTGGGATACTACCCTGGCTGTATTGAAATTCTAACCCGCACCCCTGATCGGGGTGGGAGACAGTGTCAGGCGGGCAGTTTGACTGGGGCGGTCGCCTCCTAAAAGGTAACGGAGGCGCCCAAAGGTTCCCTCAGAATGGTTGGAAATCATTCGCAGAGTGTAAAGGCACAAGGGAGCTTGACTGCGAGACCTACAAGTCGAGCAGGGACGAAAGTCGGGCTTAGTGATCCGGTGGTTCCGCATGGAAGGGCCATCGCTCAACGGATAAAAGCTACCCCGGGGATAACAGGCTTATCTCCCCCCCAAGAGTCCACATCGACGGGGAGGTTTGGCACCTCGATGTCGGCTCATCGCATCCTGGGGCTGTAGTCGGTCCCAAGGGTTGGGCTGTTCGCCCATTAAAGCGGTACGCGAGCTGGGTTCAGAACGTCGTGAGACAGTTCGGTCCCTATCCGTCGTGGGCGTAGGAAATTTGAGAGGAGCTGTCCTTAGTACGAGAGGACCGGGATGGACGCACCGCTGGTGTACCAGTTGTCTTGCCAAAGGCATCGCTGGGTAGCTATGTGCGGAAGGGATAAGTGCTGAAAGCATCTAAGCATGAAGCCCCCCTCAAGATGAGATTTCCCTTAGTTTATCTAAATAAGACCCCTGAAAGATGATCAGGTTGATAGGTTCGAGGTGGAAGTGTGGCGACACATGGAGCTGACGAATACTAATCGGTCGAAGACTTATCCTAATTTGATTTGACGTTATTATAAAGTATTTCTCATCTATCTAGTTTTGAGGGAACAAACCCTAAAATTTTTATAGTCTGGTAATTATGGCGAGAAGGTCACACCCGTTCCCATCCCGAACACGGAAGTTAAGCTTCTCAGCGCCGATGGTAGTTGGGGGCTCTCCCCCTGCAAGAGTAGGACGTTGCCAGGCGAAAAAGAACACGGAGTGTAGTCTCTGTGTTCTTTTTTTTATCTTTAATTATTTAATTAAAGAATAGACACAGGACGAAGGTAAAAATCATACAATTGAGTATAATTTATTATCAACTGATTCGTGAATATTAGTAATATTGTATACAACTGTTTAATGAGGGATAAAATAAATGGTATGGAGGTGGAGGAATGGGAGAAACATTAGCAAAGAAAAATATTAGCGAAAATTGCATTATATGTGAGCAGCCGAAGATTTTAGGAATTCATCTTTATACTTCATTTATTTGTTCTGATTGTGAAAAGGATATCGTACAAACAGATACAAATGATCCAAAGTATGAATACTATATTAATCAACTTAAATTAGTGATAAAACCAGAAATCTACTCATAACCAAGCATATTAACCAATGCTTGGTTATTTTATTTCAGGATTTAAAGAAACATTTCTACATCAATATAGTACAATAAAAAGAGTTATATGAGCGAGGTTAGTTCAATGAATCAAAAACAAATTCCATTATATGAAGCAATAGTAAAATTTATAAAGAGTGATCCAATATCTTTTCATGTCCCGGGACATAAAAATAGCATATTACTTAAGCATGAATTTCCCGAACTATCGAGATTCTTAACTTATGATGTTACAGAGTTAACAGGTTTAGATGATTTACATTCGCCCGATGGACCAATATTAGAAGCCCAAAATCTATTATCCGATTATTATGGTACAAAAAGGAGTTATTTTTTAGTAAACGGAAGCACTGTTGGAAATCTAATTATGATTTTATCTGCATTTAAAGCGGGAGATAAAGTTTTAGTGCAGAGGAACTGCCATAAGTCCATTATGAATGCACTAGCTTTAGCGAAAGTATATCCAATTTTTATTGATCCAATGATTGATGAGTATACTTTTGTAGCAGAGGGTGTTGACCAATCATTAATAAAAAGTGCCTACGCTCAATATTCTGATGTGAAAGGCTTAGTTGTAACATATCCCAATTACTATGGTATGGCATCGCATTTGGAGGAAATAATTAATATCGTTCATCAACATAAAGGGGTTATTTTAGTTGATGAAGCGCATGGACCACATTTTCATCTGGGTGAGCCTTTTCCTAAGTCGGCAATCGATTTAGGGGCGGATATGGTTGTTCACTCTGCACATAAAATGCTTCCTGCTATGACTATGGGCTCCTATTTACATATTAATAGTAATTCCATTTCTTTAAGTAAGGTAGAATATTATTATTCAGTTTTACAATCCAGTAGTCCATCATATCCAATTATGATCTCGTTAGACATTGCGCGCCATTTTATTGCCAACTTCAATGAAGGAGATGTGAAGTATACTCTTAATCAAAGAGATTCATTTGTCACTTCTTTATGTAATATGGAAGGGGTAGAAGTGGTAAACGGGAATACAGAACAAGATCCACTAAAATTAATTGTTAGGTACAAAGGCTATTCGGGATATATGCTTCAACGAATATTGGAAGAGGAAAATATCTATACAGAGATGGCTGACCCTTATCAAGTAGTATTGATTCTTCCGTTGCTTAAAATGAATATGGTGTATTCGTATAATGAAGCACTTGTTAAAATTGAAAATGTATTTAAAAAATATAAACCAAAACCAAATGAGATAAAAGGATTAATAGTAGATTCGGATGATAAAATAAGTAGTTTGGTACTATCTTATGAAGAAATGGCAAATCAATCTACAGAGTGGGTTCCTTTTGGCAGTGCTGAGAAACGAGTAGCCTCTAAAATGATTATTCCTTATCCGCCAGGAATTCCAATCATTTTACCCGGGGAAGTCATAACTAGCAAAAAGATCAAATTGATTAAAGAATATATTGAGGCAAATGCAAAGTTCCAAGGGGAAACTAGTCGATTATTGAATGGGGAAATAGCGGTTTATCTATAATAGTTTATTAAATAAATTTCAGAGATGTTGTATACTATACGACAGTACATGAATGGAATTGTCGGAGGTTATTATGAGTGGATTATTTATTACTGTAGAAGGTCCAGAAGGGGCTGGAAAGACAACTGTTTTGAATAAATTAGGGAATGAATTAAAGCAACAGGGATTAAATATTGTTATGACGCGTGAACCTGGTGGAATACGTATCGCTGAACAAATACGTAAAGTAATTTTAGATAAAAGCAATACTGAGATGGATGCACGGACAGAGGCTTTATTATATGCTGCAGCACGAAGACAGCATTTAATTGAAAAAGTCATACCTGCATTGAATCAGGGAGCAATTGTGCTTTGTGACCGATTTATTGATAGTTCATTAGCATATCAAGGTGTTGCAAGAGAACTCGGAATCGAAGAAGTGTTTTCTATAAATAAGTTTGCTATTCAAGATGTTATGCCGGATTTAACCATATATTTTGATATAGATGTCGAGCTAGGACTTAAACGCATTGAAGTGAACAAGGGAAGAGAAGTGAACCGCTTAGATTTAGAAAAAATGGACTTTCATATGAATGTTCGCAATGGATTCAGAAAATTACTTGAATTATTCCCAAGCAGAATTTATGAGGTCGATGCGAGTAAGCCTTTAGAGAATGTTTATCAAGAGGTAAAAAACAAAGTAGAACAATTAATTTATAAGTAATAAACAATGGTTTAATTTGTTTACCTTGAGGGAAAATTTCTTTCAAGGTTTTCTTTTTAAAGGATTATTTAGGTTTGAACGCAAATACATATATATAAATAAATGATATAATAAAACTAACAATAATAAACTTACTATTTGGGAGGGGAGTTTTATGAAATTAATTCTTGCTGTTGTCCAGGATCAAGATAGTGCTCGTTTAATGAGTGCTATGGTAGACCATAATTTTAGAGTAACAAAGCTTGCGAGCACTGGTGGATTTTTGAAATCCGGAAATACGACTATAATGATTGGTACGGAGGATATCAGGGTTGAAAAGGCATTACAGGTTATTCGGGATAATTGCAAATCTCGCGAGCAATTGATGGCACCTGTTTCACCAATGGGAGGAAATGCAGATTCATATATCCCATATCCGGTGGAAGTTGAAGTTGGCGGTGCAACGGTGTTTGTACTTCCAGTTGAACGATTTGAACAATTTTAGTGGAGGACTTTTTAAGTTGAAAATAAACCAAGATTTTAGGATTGGCTTAGATAATAAACGAACCGATCAAAAAGCTCCTAATACTAGTAATATAAAATTTAATGAAATTATTCATAAACAAGATAAAAAACTTGTACTTGAACAAATAAATAAACTTGTTTCGGAAATAGATAATGCTGGAGAACGATTATCGCGTTCAAGGACGTTTAAAGATCTTACAAAATATAAAAACTTAATAAAGCGATTTATTCAAGAAACAGTTGATTTTGGAATGAATCTTAAGCAATCACATACTTGGAATCAATTTGGAGAAGGTAGGAAGCTTAGTATTGTTGAACAGATTGATGAACATTTAGTTGATTTAACGGAAAACTATGTGAAAAAAGAGAAATCTACTATCGATATTTTAGATAAAGTTGGGGAAATCAAAGGATTAATATTAAATATATACACGTAAGAGAGTGATGGAATTTGTTTTCGACTTGGGATGAGCTTGAGAAGGTTCAACCATTAGCGGCTAAAACGCTGAAAAACAGTTTACTAAAAAACCGAGTGGCACATGCATATTTATTTGAAGGTGAAGCTGGGTTAGGGAAAAAAGAAGTAAGTTTGTTATTTGCTAAAAGTTTATTTTGTCTTGATTTAATCGATAAGATAAATCCTTGTGAACAATGCAGCAACTGCAAACGTATTAACAGTCTCGCCCACCCGGACGTTCACATACTTGAGCCTGATGGACAATCAATAAAAAAGGAACAAATTAAAGAATTACAGCAGGAATTTAGTAAATCTGGGGTTGAGTCAAAGAAAAAACTGTATACAATCGTTCATGCGAATAAAATGACAGTCAATGCCGCTAACAGTTTATTGAAATTTTTAGAAGAACCAAATGCCCAAACCACAGCTATATTAATAACTGAACAAATACAACAAATCATTCCCACTATTCTTTCTAGATGCCAGGTTGTTTCATTTAAACCATATTCATTTAAAGAATTACAAGAAAAACTAATCTTAGATGGTATTCCCTCTACTGTGGCACCATTATTAGCCAATCTCACCAATGATCCTCAAGAAGCTAATAGGTTAAATAATGATGATTGGTTTGTACAAGCTAGAAAAATAGTGTTAAAATTATATGAGGTTCTAGGTAAAGGCTCATTATTTGCCATGGTTGAATTACAAGAGGACTGGTATAATCATTTTAAGGAAAAGAATCAGCTAGATCTTGGCTTAGATTTATTGTTGTTTATTTATAAAGATCTTCTTTCGATACAGATAGGAAAAAACAATCAATTAATATATCCGGAGCAGCATGCCCAGTTTGATAGGGATGTGATTCATTTTTCTCCAGGAATACTTGCGGACAAAATGGCTGCTATTTTAGAGGCAAAACGAAAATTGCAAGGGAATATGAATCCGCAGTTATTGATGGAACAGCTTGTCTTAAAATTGCAGGGGGGATCTACCTTTGTTTAATGTAGTAGGTGTAAGGTTTAAAAAAGCCGGAAAGGTTTATTATTTCGATCCGGAAGATCTCTCAATTCAAAAAAATGACTCTGTTATAGTTGAAACAGTAAGAGGTGTAGAATTCGGAAACGTAGTTACAAATCGTAAAACTGTTGATGAGAATGATGTGGTTCTACCTTTAAAAAAAGTCATTCGGATTGCTGATCAAAAGGATCATTTAATTGTTGATGAAAATAAAGATGCAGCAAATGAAGCATATCGGGTTTGCTGTGAAAAGATTATTGAACATCAACTTGATATGAAGTTAGTTGATGTGGAATATACATTTGATCGTAATAAAGTTATTTTTTATTTTACAGCAGATGGACGTGTAGATTTCCGCGAGCTTGTAAAAGACTTAGCATCAATTTTTCGCACGAGAATTGAATTGCGTCAAATCGGTGTTAGGGACGAGGCCAAAATGCTAGGTGGAATAGGACCTTGTGGACGTATGTTATGCTGCTCCACTTTTTTAGGTGATTTTGAGCCAGTATCTATTAAAATGGCAAAGGATCAAAATCTTTCGTTAAACCCAACTAAAATATCCGGTCTCTGTGGCAGACTTATGTGTTGCTTGAAGTATGAAAATGATGAATATGAATCTGCCAAGGAGATTCTACCCGATGTAGGAGAAGCGGTTGAAACTCCTTTAGGATTAGGGAAAGTGGTTGGGCTAAATATTTTAGAACGAATTTTGCAGGTTCAATTAGATGAACGGGTTCTAGAATTTACAATGGATGAATTACTTAGTAAAGATGCCGTATCGATCCAAGCCACGGAGTAGAGGTGTCGTTTATGGATAAAAAAGAATTCTTCGATTCAGTCAGTAATATGGAAATCCAAATTGGAAACTTATATCAGCAGCTAGGTGAATTGAAGAAAAATTTAGCTGAAATGATTGAAGAAAACAATTCACTAAAAATAGAAAATGAACATTTGCGTCGCCGACTGGATAATGGAGAATATGCCATAAATCAAGAAGGCACCTCGCAACAAAATGATGGAAATGGACAAATAGCTATTTCTAATCATAAAGAACTTGATATTGGTGAAGGTTACGATAACTTAGCTAGACTATATCAAGAAGGATTTCATATTTGCAATGTTCACTTTGGTAGCCCGAGAAAAGATGAGGATTGTTTGTTTTGTCTATCATTTTTAAATAAGAAGTAATGTATCGAATGAAGATCGCAAATTATTTAGGAAAATGTATGCTTACAAGAAAATGAAAGATAAATGAGTAGCCTTCCTTAATAATGGGAAGGCTTTTCTTTATTGTCTATATTTATGTCATGGAGGGTAGAATAATGGTTGAGCTTAAAGATGATGAACGACTTGACTATTTGCTTGCGGAAAACTTAAGAATTATTCAAAGTCCTTCCGTCTTTTCTTTTTCATTAGATGCAGTTTTATTAGCACGATTTGCTTATCTGCCAATTCAAAGAGGAGATATAATAGATTTATGCTCAGGAAATGGGGTCATTCCATTAATCATAAGTAAGCGAACAAAGGCCTCAATTAAAGGAATTGAAATTCAAGAAAGACTTTATGATATGGCATTAAGGAGTATTGAATATAATCAGTTAGATGGGCAAATACAGATGATTCATGGTGATATAAAACATATGCCTGAAAAATTTGGACAAGCAAAGTTTGATGTTGTAACATGTAATCCCCCCTATTTTTCAACGCCGCCAAAAGGCGAAAAAAATAGTAATGAACATTTAGCAATTGCTAGACACGAGCTTTTATGTACACTAGAGGATGCTATAATGGTAAGCAGCAAATTATTACGACAAGGGGGCAAGGCTGCATTTGTTCATAGACCGGGTAGATTATTAGATATTCTCACACTCATGAGAAAATATCGTATAGAGCCGAAACGTCTTAGATTTGTGTATCCAAGACAGGGGAAAGAAGCCAATACAATTCTTGTTGAAGGAATAAAAGATGGGAATAGCGATTTAAAAGTTTTACCTCCTTTGTTTATTTATAATGATGATAATCAGTATACAAACGAGGTAAAGGAAATACTATTTGGGAAGGAGGAGGGAGAAAATGCAAATACAAAAAAGTTTCCATGATGAAATGAATAAAGGAATTTTGTATCTAGTACCCACTCCTATTGGAAATTTAGAAGATATGACATTTCGAGCAATTCGTATGTTAAAGGAAGCACATATTATCGCTGCGGAAGATACAAGAAATACAAAAAGATTATGCAATTACTTTGAAATTGAGACTCCTATTATAAGTTATCATGAACATAATAAGGAAACGAGTTCGAAACAAATATTGTCTCGTTTACTTTCAGGTGAAAAGGTGGCTCTTGTGAGTGATGCGGGGATGCCGTCCATATCGGACCCCGGATATGAATTAGTTGTCGCTTCATTGGAAGAAGAGATTACTGTTGTTCCTTTGCCAGGTGCAAATGCTGCACTTACAGCATTAATCGCTTCGGGAATAAACCCACAGCCTTTTTATTTTTATGGATTTTTATCTAGGAATAAGAAAATGAGAAGGACTGAATTAGAAACATTGAACCGGCAAATATCGACATTTATTTTATATGAAGCTCCTCATCGATTAAAAGAAACTTTGAGAGACATGTCCGCTATTCTTGGGAATCGAAATATCGTCCTTTGTCGCGAATTAACGAAAAAGTTTGAGGAGTTTTTGCGCGGTACGATTGAAGAGGTCATTAAATGGTATGAAAGTAATGAAGTAAGGGGAGAATTTTGCATCATTGTTGAAGGGAGACCGACTTCGGCGGAGAATGAGCAGGAATCAATGTGGTGGACACCATTAAATATGGTTGAGCATGTGGAGCATTACATATCTCAAAAGAATTTTACATCGAAAGAAGCAATAAAGCAGGTAGCTAAAGATCGGGATAAACCGAAAAGGGAAGTATATCAGGAATACCACCGTGAGGAGAAATAGACGGATATAATAAAACAGGCATTCTATTGTGATAGAATGCCTGTTTTATTATTCTTTGTGAAATGCACTTTGAATTTCTTTAACTAGTTGTTCTGCACCTTCACGGCTAAGAACAAGTTTTCCGCCAGCAAATTGAATATTATCGTCAGAAACGTCACCTGTAATATGACATGTCATGCTTGGTTTATATTTTTTTAGAATAATTTTTTCATCGTCAACATAGATTTCTAACGCGTCTTTCTCAGCAATTCCGAGAGTACGTCGTAATTCAATAGGAATAACAACACGGCCTAATTCATCAACTTTACGAACAATACCAGTAGATTTCATTTTGTTTCTCCTCTCATTTTCTAAAGTATCTGTCGTCATTTTTCGACATATTTTTTATAACTGAATCTATCATACCAACGATTCCCAAAATCGTCAATAATTATTTTTAATTAAAAATAAATTTGTAAAACTCGTAAACTCGTTGATATATATGGGTTTTGAACACCTTTTCCGTAATATTTTAATAGTTCCAATATCAAAAAATATCAATAAATTTACATATTTAAAATTGGAAACAGATAATTCGACAATATTCTACATTTCTCCCCAGTGTCGAATAGATATAAATGATGAATAGGTAGAAAAGTTGCAGAAAAGCAAAAATTTATGTATATTTTGAAGGTATAAGAGGAAATGATGAGTTAATAGAGGAAATGAATAGGATTTGCCCAAATTGGCATTAATACACTCTCGTCCATTGGGTGAGAGTATTTTTATTTTTTAAAGGTGGGGACGAAAATAATGGAAAAAGCAAAAACATTTTATATTACAACACCGATCTATTATCCAAGTGGAAATTTACATATAGGACATGCATATACGACTGTTGCAGGTGATGCGATGGCGCGTTATAAAAGACTACGTGGTTACGATGTAATGTATTTAACCGGAACGGATGAACATGGACAAAAAATTCAACGCAAAGCTGAAGAAGGTGGTGTGACACCACAAGGCTATGTAGATAATATTGTGGCTGGAATCCAGGAACTGTGGAAAAAGTTGGATGTATCGTACGATGATTTTATACGTACAACGGAAGATCGCCACAAAAAAATAGTAGAAAAGATATTCCATCAATTAATGGAACAAGGTGATATATATCTAGATCAATATGAAGGACTTTATTGTACTCCTTGTGAATCATTTTTTACAGAACGTCAATTGGTAAATGGGAATTGCCCAGATTGTGGAAGACCTGTTGAAAAGGTAAAAGAAGAGTCGTATTTCTTCAAAATGAGTAAATATGTAGATAGACTTTTAAAATACTATGAAGAAAATCCGGAATTTATCCAGCCAGAGTCAAGGAAAAATGAAATGATTAACAATTTCATTAAACCTGGGCTAGAGGACTTAGCTGTTTCTAGAACAACATTTGATTGGGGAGTAAAAGTACCAGGGAACCCGAAACATGTCATTTATGTATGGATTGATGCTTTGTCCAATTATATAACTGCCCTAGGTTACGGTTCTGAGGATGATTCTAAGTTTCAAAAATATTGGCCAGCGGACGTTCATTTAGTTGGGAAGGAAATTGTTCGGTTCCATACGATTTATTGGCCAATTATGCTTATGGCATTAGATTTGCCACTGCCTAAAAAGGTATTTGCTCATGGATGGTTATTAATGAAAGATGGAAAAATGTCAAAATCAAAAGGAAATGTAGTGGATCCTGTTACATTAATTGACCGTTACGGTTTAGACGCATTGCGTTACTATTTACTTCGCGAAGTACCATTTGGATCAGATGGTGTTTTTACTCCTGAAGGGTTTGTAGAAAGAATTAATTTCGATTTGGCGAATGACTTAGGTAATTTACTAAATCGTACAATTGCTATGATCAATAAGTATTTTGATGGCATTATACCAACCTATCGTGGATCAGTAACCGAATTCGATGAGTCACTGCTGAACGTAAATAAGGAAACGGTTATAAAATATGAAGATGCAATGGAAAATATGGAATTTTCAGTTGCTTTAGCTTCTGTTTGGGAGCTAGTTAGCCGTACGAATAAATATATAGATGAAACGCAACCATGGGTGTTGGCAAAGGATGAAGATAAGCAAAATGAATTAGCAAGTGTGATGGTTCATTTAGCTGAGTCACTTCGCCGAGTAGCAATATTGTTGCAACCATTTTTGACACAAACACCGGTAAATATTTTCAAACAGTTAAATATAACTAATGAAGAAAATAAAAATTGGGATAGTCTTTCAATCTTTGGATCTCTTCCAAAAGACATTAAGGTCGTAAAAAAAGGTAAACCTATTTTTCCACGTCTTGAATTAGATGAAGAGATTAACTACATTAAAGAGAAGATGGCAGGCGAGCCGATTAAAAAAGAAGAAAAGAAACCCGAATCAGCAAAACATGAGGTTTCAAAAGCAGAAATTTCAATTGATGATTTCATGAAGGTCGAACTTAGAGTAGCGGAAGTCATTCACGCTGAGCCAGTAAAAAAAGCGGATAAACTGTTAAAACTTCAATTAGATTTAGGATTTGAAAAGAGACAAGTAGTTTCTGGTATTGCTCAATACTATAAACCGGAGGAATTAGTAGGACGAAAGGTAATATGTGTTACTAATTTGAAGCCGGTGAAATTAAGAGGAGAAGTATCTCAAGGAATGATTTTAGCAGGTTCGAACGATGGGGTCCTTTCAATTGCAAGTGTTGACCAAACCCTTCCTAATGGATCAATTGTAAAGTAAATGTAATATAAAAACTGCAAATCTTTAATCAATTTTATTGGAAATAACATAGTGATGTTTCACGTGGAACATTTTTCGACGGAATCCACTATGTTATTTTCTTTTTTTCATTATATTTGAATAAATTAATTTCATTATAAATAATTGTTTAGTAAGGAATTATAAGAGATAGGTTAATTGGAAGTTACGGCTTTTCTAGAATGAAAATAGTGAAAATCCTCTCAGACGATGAGAAAAGGAAATATTATTCTTAACTTGGTCCATGGCAAGGATATGTCGAAGAATGTATAGATATGTTAGACTATGAAACCTCCTTGTTTTACCAATTTAAGGAGGAAATTTCCCTAATGAATTGTAATCTAAATGTTAAAGGAATGCAAAGCTTGTGTAGAGTTTTTAGTATAAAATAAAATTGGAAAAGAGGAAGAGAAATGTTATTCGATACACATGTTCATCTTAATGATTCACAGTATGCTGATGATCTTGAAGTAGTGATACAAAATGCAAAAGAAGCGGGCATATCCAATATGGTAGTAGTTGGTTTTGATCGTCCAACAATCACGAAAGCGATGGAACTTGTTGAACGGTATGAATTTCTTTATGCAAGTGTTGGATGGCATCCCGTAGATGCGATTGATATGACTGAACAAGATTTAGCATGGATTGAACAGTTGGCAAAACACCCTAAAGTGGTTGCGCTAGGTGAAATGGGTTTAGATTATCATTGGGATAAGTCTCCAAAGGACATTCAAAAGGATGTGTTTCGGAAACAAATACGATTAGCAAAGAAAGTAAAAATGCCCATAATTATTCATAATCGAGAAGCGACACAGGACATCGTAGATATACTAAAAGAAGAGGGTGCAGAAGAAGTTGGCGGTATTATGCATTGCTTTAGTGGAAGTACTGAAGTGGCTAAAGAATGTATCAATATGAACTTTTTCATCTCCTTAGGCGGCCCAGTGACCTTCAAAAATGCAAAAAAACCAAAAGAAGTAGCATCTGAGATTCCATTAAGTCACCTATTGATAGAAACGGATTGTCCGTATTTAGCGCCACACCCTTACAGAGGAAAAAGAAATGAGCCAGCATATGTAAAGCTTGTAGCTGAGCAAATTGCTGAAATTAAGGGGATAACATTAGAGGAAGTGGCTGAACAAACGAATAGAAATGCCAAAAAGTTATTTGGCATCGATTGATAGGAGAAAATGACGAAAAGATTATCATCTTGTCCGTTATTTTTTCAAAAAATTTAAAGGTTCTACATGTCTCACTTACCTCATAGGATAACCTTGTCGATAAGTCACCCTTCTCCTTTCTGTAGAATGTGTAAAAACAGAATTAAAGTTTTTTTTAAACTGGAAGGTTGACAGTCGGCAAGATCGTCTATATAATCTCACGAAGAGAAGGAGGCGTTTCATTTTCATGAATTTTAAGCATGTGAAAAGCCTGTTTTCCAAAACAGCGAGTAGTAAAAGACTTACTATTGTGGTTACCAGTTCCCTCGTTTTTGTAGCGGCATTAGGGTTGATTACCTATGAAACTACTAAAAAAACAGTCGCTATGACCCTTGATGGGAAGGAAAAGATTATAAGGACACACTCAAAAACGGTAGGTAATATTCTAGAGGAGTTGGATATCGAATTACACTCAAATGATTATTTGTCCTTACCCGCGGAGACGACGGTAAAGGATAAGTTATCCTTTGTATGGGAACCAGCGAAGCAAGTACATCTAACAATTGATGGAAAGCAGCGAAGTGTTTGGACGACAGAAGATACTGTGAAGGACTTACTTAAAAACGAAAATATTAGGATTGGAAATCACGATCAAGTGAGACCAAAACTAAATGAAAATATCTCTGAAAATATGAAAATAGATATTTCAAAGGCATTTTCACTTACACTTAATGATGGTGGGAAGAAGAATAAGGTTTGGTCAACTTCGACTACTGTCGCTGACTTTTTAAAGCAACAGGGAATTAAACTTGAAGAATTAGACCGTACGAAACCGGATCTAGACAAAAAAGTTAGTCCAGAAGATGTAATCAAAGTGATCAGAGTTAAAAAAGTCAGCGATGTGGTGGAAGAACCAATTGATTATGCTGTGCAAACAAGAAAAGATACGGACCTACTTAAAGGTCAGGAAAAGGTAATACAGCACGGTCAAAATGGATTGGTTAGAAAAGAATATGAAGTGACAAAAGAAAACGGTAAAGAAGTTAGTCGAAAATTAATAAATGAAGACCTAATTAAAAAAAGTAAAGAAAAGATTGTTATGGTAGGAACAAAAGTTGTGACTGCGCAGGTTTCTCGCGGTGAAGCTAGTGGTACGGAATATTATGTGTCATCTACAGCCTACACTGCTGATTGCAACGGATGTTCAGGGCATACGGCAACGGGAATTAATCTTCGGTCGAATCCTAATATAAAAATTATTGCGGTGGATCCTAGTTTCATACCTCTTGGAACAAAGGTATATGTTGAGGGATATGGATATGCTATTGCAGCAGATACGGGTGGTGCAATAAAAGGCAGAAAAATTGATGTGTTTTTTAGTAACCATTCCCAAGCATATAGATGGGGGAGAAAACAAGTTAAGATTCGAATTTTAAATTAATGGCTAATGCAGAGGACCTTCCTCTGCTTTTCTTTTTTATGTTAATACAATTATAATATAAGTGGTTTATAATATTAGACGAAATTTGTTACAAAAATGTTTCATTATTTTGGAGGAAAAATGAAAATAAAAGAAATTATTGTAGTCGAAGGAAGAGATGACACAACAGCAATTAAAAGAGCTGTTGATGCAGATACAATTGAGACGAACGGCTCAGCAGTTTCAAAAATGACAATTGAAAAAGTCAAACTAGCGCAAGAAAAAAGAGGGGTAATCATCTTTACGGATCCTGATTATCCGGGGGAAAGAATTCGCAGAATTGTAGCAGAGAATGTTCCGGGCTGTAAGCACGCTTTTATTAAAAAGAAAGATGCAAAACCTACTTCCGGAAGAGGAATTGGGGTGGAGCATGCTTCTCCCGAGGTTATACGGGATGCTTTGAAAGAAGCGCATACGATGGAGAATGAAATTACCGAAGTCATTACCCAAGAAGACTTAATTCTAGCGGGATTAATTGGTGGAGATAAAGCGAAGGGAAGAAGAGAAAGATTAGGTGAGTTATTGAAAATTGGCTATACAAACGGTAAACAGCTACATAAACGATTAATGATGTTTCAAATTAGTAAGGAAGCGTTTGTAGAGGCTTATGAAACAGTTTTACGGGAGGAAAAACATGCATAAAGATATTGCAACGCCAGTACGAACGAAGGAAATCTTACAAAAGTACGGATTTTCTTTTAAGAAAAGCTTAGGTCAAAACTTTTTAATTGACCCCAATATTTTAAAGAATATTACAGAGCATGCAGGATTATCAGAGGATTCTGGAGCAATTGAAATAGGACCTGGGATAGGCGCATTAACAGAACATCTTGCAAGAGCAAGCAAAAAGGTAGTAGCGTTTGAAATAGATCAGCGTCTACTTCCGATTCTAGAGGATACCTTATCACCTTATAGTAATGTTAAAGTCATCCATCAGGATGTGTTAAAAGCAAACATCCATCAAATTGTTGAAGAGGAATTTAAAGAAGTTAATGATTTAATGGTAGTAGCTAATTTACCATATTATGTGACGACTCCAATCATCTTAAGATTGTTATCCGAACATTTGCCACTGAGAGGAATTGTAGTTATGCTTCAAAAGGAAGTAGCTGATCGAATTAGCGCAAAACCGGGTACGAAGGAATACGGTTCCTTATCGATTGCAATTCAGTATTATACAAAAGCGGAGACCGTCATGATAGTTCCGAAAACAGTTTTTATGCCACAGCCTAATGTAGATTCGGCAGTGATTCGATTGACTTTGCACGATAAACCTATTGTCGAAGTGGATAATGAGGAATTCTTTTTTCAAGTGACACGTGCTTCTTTTGCACAAAGACGAAAAACAATCTTAAATAATCTAACAAGTCAACTACCAAATGGAAAAGAATTGAAAACAGAGATTCTGAAGTCTTTAGAAATATCGAATATTGATCCAACAAGAAGGGGAGAAACTCTTTCGATTGAGGAGTTTGCTTTTCTTTCTAATCAACTCTTTTCTATCTACAAATAATCCGTGAATTGAAAGGGCAGCCATAAAAGATTTGGTTTGCCCTTTTTTGCACACCTTCTATTTTTTCGCATAGCCTAGTGTTAGAAGTTATGATTACTTGCTTTTCAATGGAGTTGACACCTCATGAGCGTGGCTATTAATTCAATTGTGGGACGAAAATCGTATCATTGTGACCTCTTGTTTAGAGTGATTGATATAAAAGAAAAGAATGGTGTAAAGAACGCGATTCTTTACGGAGAGGATTATCGGTTAATTGCGGATGCGCCATTTGCAGATCTTGTCACGGTCGATTCGGAGGAACGTTCAAAAATTTCAAGGGAATTTCGATCATTAGAGGCACAATCGCTGGAATTGTTTCAACAAGATATTGATTTATTGCGACAAAAACGCGAATATAAAGCAACCAACGGTTACAGTCAAGAATATAATTATTTTCATATTCCCGGTCGTGTTCTTCATCTTGATGGGGACCCTTCCTATTTAAAGAAGTGTATTGATTTATATGAAAAGATCGGGGTAAAGGTATATGGTGTACACTGCTATGAGAAAGATATGCCTCAGCAGATCGGTCCGTTAATTGAAAAGTTCCGGCCGGACATATTAGTCATTACCGGTCACGATTCATATTCTAAGTCAAAAGGCAAAAAGACAGATATTAATGCATATAGACATTCGAAGTATTTTGTAAGAACAGTAATAGAAGCAAGAAAAAGGGTACCACATTTAGATCAATTAATTATCTTTGCAGGTGCTTGTCAATCTCATTTTGAATCACTGATCCATGCGGGAGCAAACTTTGCAAGCTCGCCATTACGGGTAAATATTCACGCACTTGATCCAGTCTATATTGTTGCTAAAATTAGCTATACATCTTTTATGGATCAAGTAAATGTATGGGATGTATTACGCAACACATTAACAGGAGAAAAGGGTTTAGGCGGAATAGAGACAAAGGGCGTCCTCCGTACTGGTGCGCCGTATAAACCAATAGTGGAGGACTAAAATAATATCTCTAATGAATATTTCATTAGGGATATTTTCATTTTTACCTTCCACATGGTATATACAAATTTCTTACATATTATTTATGTTATTGGGAAAAATAGTTTGTGAAAAGATCGCTTGTAAAAAAAACTGTTATTTTGATGAATGAAAAGTATTGACAGTACAATCGTTTCATTGATAAAATAATTATTTTATATTTGACCTTTTTCACATAAAGTGTTATACTATTACATAGTGAGGTGGAGCGAAATGCCAAAAACATTAACTGACATTAAAAGATCGCTTGATTCCAATTTAGGAAAACGATTAATGTTAAAAGCTAATGGTGGACGAAGAAAAACAATTGAACGTTCGGGTGTTTTGGCAGAAACTTATCCATCAGTTTTTGTCATCGAATTAGATCAAGAGGAAAACTCGTTTGAACGTGTTTCCTACAGCTATGCAGATGTGCTTACTGAAACGGTCCAACTAACCTTCTATGATGAAGCAACAGGAAATATAGTATTAGGGCAGCAGTAAACATTATGTTTACTGCTTTTTGTTTTGCACATTAATGTAACTTAACTTATAAATACGCTTGGTACGAACATACTATATATGCGGCTTGTTAAAGGGGGATTTTCATTATGGGCAGAAAACGAGGAATGATGTCTGACCGGTTCAAAGAGGAACTGGCAAAGGATTTAGGTTTTTATGATGTCGTTAAACAAGAAGGTTGGGGCGGCATAAAGGCGAGGGATGCAGGGAATATGGTTAAGCGTGCCATTGAAATTGCTCAACAACAACTTGCTAACAATAAGAATTCCTAAAAAGGCAACTCGAGCTCAGGGGAGGATAATAATTTACATGCCGCAAGACCGAGTGGATTCCTCGGTCTTTTTTTTCTATATTAATAAGGACTTCCAAAGAATGCGTGAAAATGGTAAAATACAATACTTGTGAAGAGGTTATATGGCAATTATTGTTTGTGGTAAAATAGTACAAACTTATAAATACATAAATGAAAATTAATGTTGAATTAGAGTGGGTGGGTATATTGACAATTTTTATAAAAGCACCGGCTAAAATAAATTTAACTTTGGATGTTCTAAACAAACGGAATGATGGTTATCATGAGGTTGAAATGATTATGACTACGATTGATTTATCGGACCGCATCGGATTATCTGAAATGAGCGGAAACGAAATTCGTATTATTTCACAGAATCGATTTGTTCCGGATGATCAACGTAATTTAGCCTATCAAGCGGCAAGAATTCTAAAGGAAAAGTTTAATGTTAAGCAAGGTGTGAGTATTACCATTGATAAAGCAATTCCAGTAGCCGCGGGATTAGCTGGTGGCAGCAGTGATGCAGCTGCGACATTAAGAGGCTTAAACAAACTATGGAATTTAGGTCTTACTTTAGACGAACTTGCTGAAATTGGGGCTGAAATTGGTTCAGATGTTTCTTTTTGTGTATATGGTGGAACAGCAATGGCAAAAGGACGTGGGGAGAAGATCACGTATTTGCCAGCCCCGCCTAATTGTTGGGTAATATTGGCGAAGCCATCAATCGGTGTTTCGACCGCTGATGTATACCGTAATTTAGATCTATCAAAAGTTAACCATCCTGATTCCAACGCAATGATTGCAGCACTTCAAAATGGAAGTTATTCAACAGTCTGTAACTGTATTGGCAATGTGTTAGAAAGTGTAACTTTATCAATGCATCCAGAAGTCCAACATATTAAAGAACAGATGGAGCGATTTGGCGCAGATGCCGTATTAATGAGTGGAAGTGGACCAACAGTTTTTGGCCTTGTCCAATACGATTCTAGGCTGCAAAGAATTTATAATGGATTAAGGGGATTTTGTGACCAAGTATATGCGGTTCGTATGCTTGGGGAGCGATTTTCAGAATAATAAAAAGAAATGGTAACTGCTCCATAGACAGAAACCGTACATTAATGTAATATTGTCTATAAATATTCGGGTTTTTAGGAGGTGTGACATTGAAGTTTCGTCGTAGTGAACGGTTAATAGATATGACGCATTATTTACTTGAACGCCCAAAAGAGTTGGTCTCACTAACCTTCTTTTCAGAAAGATATGAATCAGCCAAGTCTTCGATTAGTGAGGACCTAGCGATTATTAAGGATACATTTGAAAAGCAGGGTATAGGCTCACTTCAAACAATTCCTGGGGCGTCTGGAGGAGTAAAATATATTCCACGTACGAATAAAGAGGATGCAAAGAAATTCATTAGTGAATTATGTCAATTAATTGCAAATTCTGATCGATTGTTACCTGGTGGCTATTTGTACTTAACTGATCTTCTTGGAAATCCGCAAATAGTAAGTAAAGTAGGTAAATTGCTAGCTTCATCATTTGCAAATACTGAGATTGATGTCATAATGACAGTTGCTACTAAAGGGATTTCCATAGCTCATGCTACAGCTGCCTATTTAAATGTACCGGTTGTCATTGTGAGAAGAGATAGTAAAGTGACAGAGGGATCGACAGTCAGTATTAATTATGTTTCTGGTTCCTCAAAAAGAATCCAAACAATGGTGCTTTCAAAACGAAGCTTAAATGAAGGTGCAAAAGTCCTCATCGTCGATGACTTCATGAAAGCGGGCGGAACAGTAAAAGGAATGGTCAATCTTTTAGATGAATTTAATGCATCGCTAGCTGGGATTGCCGTATTGCTTGAGTCTGAAGAAGCAGAAGAAAGATTAGTGGATGATTATGTATCCTTAGTGAAATTAATGGATGTTGATGTGAAGGAAAAAAAGATTAAAGTCATTGAAGGCAATTATTTTACGAACAAATAAGGGGGATGTTTTATGAAAAAGGTTTCAACAGTTGATGCACCGGCTGCTATCGGGCCGTATTCACAAGGAATGATTGTGAATAATATTTTTTATAGTTCCGGACAAATTCCACTTACTGCGGACGGTTCCCTTGTAACAGGAGATATTAAAGAACAGACACATCAAGTATTTAGAAATTTAGATGCAGTTTTAAAAGCGGCAGGTGCTTCATTTGATACAGTGGTTAAAGCAACTGTATTTATTAAAAATATGGATGAGTTTGCAATAATTAATGAAATCTATGGGGAATATTTTTCAACACATAAGCCTGCAAGATCTTGTGTAGAAGTTTCAAGACTTCCAAAAGATGTTTCAATAGAAATAGAGGTAATTGCCTTAATTAAATAGAATGTCTAATCGGCTTTTTTGAAAATGGCCGATTTTTTTTATGTCATAATTGTTTAAAATAGGTATATTTGGTCGATAACTAGTTAATATGCAGTAAATTAAATAGAGAAATATTGGTACTTATAAATTTTTTAAAAAATTTTACAATTTAAGAAGGAATATATCAAAATATGTTGAATACTTTAACTAGATTCAATCTATGTGAAAAGGTGGTGAATAGGATGGAAGTAACAGATGTAAGGTTACGCCGTGTTAATACAGAGGGGCGTATGCGTGCGATTGCTTCTATTACACTAGATAATGAATTTGTTGTTCATGATATTCGTGTAATTGATGGGAACAATGGATTATTTGTAGCAATGCCAAGTAAACGTACTCCGGATGGAGAGTTTAGGGATATAGCTCATCCAATCAATTCTAATACTAGAAGTAAGATTCAAGAATCAGTATTAGCGGAGTATCATCGTTTAGGAGAGTTAGAAGAAGTTGAGTTTGAAGAAGCTGGCGCTTCCTAACAGATTAAAGCAGCAAGAGCCTACTCCAAAAAGTAAGGCTCTTTTTTTATGCTTACTAAGGGAAAGGTAAACCTTCATATTCAGTTATTTTGCATCTTACACTGTATTCCTCTACCCTGCATTTTTAAATTCTAATCCGTATATTTCTTAAAATAATATTATTTACAATTGACAATTCTTTGTATATCCCGATGTTTCCTTGAAATTAAGCTTAAATTGCGATATATTTTTTTATGGATAAAAAGGTTTATTGGGGGACCAAATATGACAAATCGATTTGCTGTTATTTTAGCTGCAGGCCAAGGAACACGGATGAAATCAAAACTCTATAAAGTATTACATCCTGTATGTGGAAAGCCCATGGTAGAACATGTTGTTGACCAAATCAGTAAATTGAAAATCAATAAAATGGTTACGATAGTTGGCCATGGAGCAGAATTGGTAAAGGCGAAATTAGAAGGAAAAACAGCTTTTGCGCTTCAGGAAGAACAACTAGGAACTGCCCATGCTGTTATGCAAGCGGATAAAGTTTTAGCTGAAGAAGATGGTGTTACTTTAGTTGTTTGTGGTGATACCCCTCTTATTCAAGCGGAGACAATGGAAGCATTGATGGGTCATCATGAGGAACAAAATGCTAAAGCGACGATATTAACAGCATATACAGAACAACCCGAAGGCTATGGAAGAATTATTCGAAATGAACAAGGCTTCGTAGAAAGAATTGTTGAGCATAAAGATGCAACAGAAGATGAACGTAAAGTAAAAGAAATTAATACCGGTGTTTTTTGTTTTGATAATAAAGCTTTATTTCAAGCACTAAGTAAAGTTTCTAACGATAATGTACAAGGTGAATACTATTTGCCTGATGTAATTGAAATTTTGAAGAATCAAGGTGAAATAGTTTCTGCTTATCAAACAGAAAACATGGATGAAACTTTAGGTGTCAATGATCGAATTGCTCTTTCAAATGCAGAAAAAATTATGAAAAGGCGAATTAATGAGTATCATATGAGAAATGGTGTATCGATTATAGATCCGGAGCAAACGTATATTGGACTAGATATTATCATTGGATCAGATACAGTTATATACCCTGGTGTACAATTATCAGGACAAACGATCATTGGTGAAGATTGTATTATTGGACCAAATTCCGTAATTAAAGATTGTACAATCAATAACGGAACTGTTATTCACCAATCAGTTGCTCATAATAGTGCGATTGGTGCAAATGTAAAGATTGGTCCATTTGCTCATATCCGTCCAGACTCTAATATATCCGATGACGTAAAAATAGGAAACTTTGTTGAAATTAAAAAGGCGAAGTTTGGAAAAGGAAGCAAGGCATCGCATTTAAGTTATATAGGAGATGCAGAAGTTGGGTCCGATGTAAATATTGGTTGTGGCTCAATTACTGTAAACTACGATGGTAAAAATAAATATTTAACAAAAATTGAAGATGGTGTGTTTGTTGGATGCAATTCCAACTTAGTTGCTCCTGTTACAGTTGGAAAAAATGCTTATATTGCAGCAGGGTCAACTATTACAAAAGATGTACCTGGCGACGCATTATCCATTGCACGTGCAAGACAAGTGAATAAAGAGAATTATGTAAATAAATTAAAACACAATCAATAATTGGAGGTCCATCATGTCTAACCAGTATCTTGATCCTAACTTGAAAATCTTTAGTTTAAATTCAAATCATAAATTAGCAGAAGAGATTGCAAAAGTAGTTGGAGTAGAACTTGGTAAATGCTCTGTCACTCGATTTAGTGATGGAGAAATACAAATTAATATTGAAGAAAGTATTCGTGGGTGCGATGTATATGTTGTGCAACCAACGAGTGCCCCAGTGAATGAAAGCTTGATGGAACTTCTAATCATGATTGATGCACTTAAGCGTGCATCTGCGAAAACAATTAATATCGTTATGCCTTATTATGGATATGCTCGCCAAGACCGTAAAGCAAGAGCGAGGGAACCGATTACGGCTAAGCTTGTAGCTAATCTTATTGAAACGGCAGGAGCAACAAGAGTTATCGCATTAGATTTACATGCTCCGCAAATCCAAGGATTTTTTGACATTCCAAATGACCACTTAATGGGTGTACCAATCTTAGCTGATTACTTTAAAAAGAAGAAATTCACTGATGATATTGTCATTGTTTCTCCGGATCACGGGGGAGTTACTCGTGCTCGTAAAATGGCCGATCGTCTAAAGGCACCAATTGCAATTATTGATAAACGTCGTCCAAGACCAAATGTCGCTGAAGTAATGAATATTGTCGGTAATATTGAAGGGAAAATTGCAATTCTAATTGATGATATTATTGATACAGCGGGTACGATAACATTGGCTGCTAATGCATTAGTAGAAAATGGTGCGAAAGAAGTGTATGCATGCTGTACTCACCCTGTGCTATCAGGCCCAGCTATTGAGCGCATAAATAATTCAAAAATTAAAGAACTAGTTGTTACAAATTCAATTGCATTATCAGAAGAAAAGAAATCAGATAAAATAGTTGAATTATCGATTGCTGCATTATTAGGAGAAGCAATTATTCGTGTACATGAAGAATTATCTGTAAGTACACTATTTGATTAATAGATGGGAAGAATGAGACTGGCATTTTGTGCCGGTCTTTTGTTTTATAGATGAATGCTTATATTATAATTCCCTTCTTTATGTTTAGAACTTTCTTTATTAGGGGAAAGATATGTAAGAGGGTTTACATATTCAAGGAGGTTGATAATAATGGCGGCAGTACTTGAAGCGATTAAACGTGATAATAAACAAAGATCGGAATTAAAAAACCTACGAGATATGGGAAATATCCCAGCAGTTATTTATGGGTATAATGTCGAAAATACACCGATTTATGTAAGCGGAGCGGAGTTCATAAAAGTCATTCGTGATGCAGGAAGAAATGGAGTTATCTCCCTTAATGTCAACGGAGATAAACGTAACGTTATTTTAAATGCATTTCAAGAGGATTGTCTTAAAAAGGATATTATTCATATAGACTTTTTGGCAGTAGATATGAAGGCGGAAATTGAAGCGAATGTTCGGGTGGAATTAGTTGGAGATAGCGCGGGAGTAAGGGATGGAGGAGTGCTACAGCAATCCGTTCATGAGTTGACTGTCACTGCGAAACCAGATGAATTGCCGGATGCAATCCAAGTGGATGTCACTAATCTCCAAGTAGGAGAAACAGTTACGGTTGCGGATATTAAAGGAAATTATTCTTACCAAATTACACAAGAGGAAGAATTAACGATTGCTTCAGTATTAGCCCCACGTCAAGAAGAGGAAATTAGTACTGGAGAAGAACAAGAACCAGGAACTCCTGACAACTTAGAAGGTAGAGAAACTACAGAGCAACCAAATGGGTAAAAACTCTATCATTAATGTAAAATCATAACGGGCGTAACCGAATGGGTTACGCCTTTTTAAATATTTTACTTTTATCCGCTTCATATACATAATAATAGGATAAAGATTAATAATTAACATTGATAATATGTATATATGATATAGTAAAATAGAGGTGTAAAGAATGAAATTAATTGTTGGTTTAGGAAACCCTGGTTCGCAGTATGACCGAACAAGACATAATATTGGTTTTGAAGTAATTGATGAATTGGCAAGACGTTTCCATACTCCATTAAGTCAAGCAAAGTTTAAAGGCTTGTATGCAATGGTAAATAATTATGGGGAAAAATTCATTTTATTAAAGCCACTTACATATATGAATTTATCGGGTGAAAGTATCCGCCCAATTATGGATTATTATAATATTTCTCTAGAAGATCTTGTCGTCATTTTTGATGATATGGATTTACCGGTAGGGAAAATTCGCTTACGTCAAAAAGGAAGTGCTGGTGGACATAATGGAATTAAGTCGACGATTGCCCATTTAGGAACACAGAATTTTAATCGAATTCGTATTGGAATCAATCGCCCCGAAAATGGAATGTCCGTCCCTGATTATGTATTAGGAAAGTTTAGGAAAGATGAGTGGGAAGAAATACAAACAACCATCCAAAAAAGTGCGGATGCATGTGAAGAATGGCTTAAGAAACCTTTCCTTGAGGTAATGAATAATTATAATTAAGCTTGCCGTGAATAACTCATTATTAACAGGTTAATACTAAATAAAAAGTACTGTTGATAGGGGGCCTCAATATGGCGATTCATTATTTTTGCCGTCATTGTGGTACAAATATAGGAAGTATTGACCATCAATCACTTCATTCAAAACAAATTGGCATTCAAACACTAACAAATGAAGAGAGACAGGAAATGGTTTCTTATGAGTCAAATGGGAATATTCATATCCATTCTATTTGTGAGGATTGTCAGGAAGCATTTGAAAGAAGTCCAAACTTACATGAATATGATTATTTGATTCATTAACCGCTTTGGAGAAAAGCTCCAAAGCATTTTTCTGTTTGAATAATCGGTTAAATATAGATAATTTCTTTTTTGAAGGGAGGGGCTATTAGTTTGAAAGATTTACAAAAGATTATTTTACAGCAAGATGAAATGAACTCAGTTATTACCGGTCTTGAGGCAGGGCTAAAAGAACAACTTATTGCTGGTCTTTCAGGGTCAGCAAGGGCACTATTTATTGCATCAATTTATCAAAAAGTAGGCAAGCAATTAATTATTGTCACTCATAATTTACTTCAAGCTCAAAAATTATATGAGGATTTACAAATTTTTATTGATGAAAATAGGCTCTATTTATATCCTGCGAATGAACTAATTGCAGCCGAAATTGGAATTGCTAGTCCGGAGTTAAAAGGACAAAGAATCGAAGCCCTAAACTTTATGATTTCTCGGTCAAACGGGGTTGTAATTGTTCCTATGGCAGGATTGCGGAGAATTCTACCATCCCCAACTACTTGGAAAAAGTATCAACTATCATTCAAAATTGGCCAGGATATTAATTTAGAAAATATATTAAACAATCTAATTATTATGGGTTACCAAAGAACAGAGATGGTGAGTGCTCCAGGAGAATTTAGTCTCCGAGGAGGAATATTAGACCTTTACCCATTAACGGAAGCAAACCCAATTCGTATAGAACTTTTTGATACTGAAATTGATTCTATTCGTTTATTTTCATTAGAAAGTCAAAAATCTCTTACAAAGGTAGAAGAGATTATTATTGGACCAGCCACAGAATCCCCAATCGATTCTGAGAAGTTACCAGTAGTGGCGGATAAGTTGGAAAAGAATTTATCAACTACTTTAAAAAAGGTTAAAAGGGATTCGGCGAAAGAACTGTTAGTTCAAAATATTGGCTATGATATCGAAATGCTTCGCAATAAGCAAAAACCTGAACAATTTTTTAAATATACATCATTAGCCTATGAAACTCCTGCTAGTTTACTAGATTATGCATCAACAGATGGAGTACTAATGCTTGATGAATATAGTCGAATCCAGGAAATAAATGATCGACTATTAAATGAAGAGGCAGAGTGGTTTACTGCAATGTTGGAAGATGGGCAGATTGTTCACGATATTGAGGTGTCACATAGTTTATCAAAATTATTAGTTCAAACCAATCTTTCTCGTATATACTTATCTTTATTTTTACGTCACATCCCTAACACAAGCCCACAAAATATTCTTAATATTACTTGCAGACCGATGCAGAATTTCCATGGGCAAATGCATGTATTAAAATCTGAAGTGGATCGATGGAAAAAAGGGCGTTACACGGTTATTTTCCTAGGAAGTGATAAAAATCGTGTAAACAAGTTACACAGTGTACTAGAGGATTACGATATCGAGGCTGCAGTTGTTGAAGAGAAAGAAAAGGTATTGCCTAATCATATACAAGTGATTGAAGGAAGCTTAAATACTGGTTTTGAACTATCCATGATGAAATTAGCAGTTATTACAGAAGAAGAGCTTTTTAATAAAGGTACGAAAAAACCAAAAAGTAGACAGAAGCTGTCAAACGCGGAGAAAATTAAAAGCTATTCGGAACTCAAAGTGGGCGACTATGTTGTTCATGTAAATCATGGGATTGGCAAGTATTTAGGAATAGAAACATTAGTGATTAATGGCATTCATAAAGATTATCTGCACTTAAGATATCAAGGGAATGATAAACTATATGTCCCTGTTGAACAAATTGAATTGGTTCAGAAATACGTTGGGTCTGAAGGAAAAGAACCAAAGATATATAAATTAGGCGGCAGTGATTGGAAGCGTGTGAAGAAAAAGGTTGAATCATCCGTACAGGATATTGCAGATGATTTAATTAAACTTTATGCAGAAAGAGAAGCTGCAAAAGGGTACGCGTTCTCACCTGATGGAGATTTGCAAAGGGAATTTGAAACAACCTTCCCGTACCAACCGACAGAGGACCAAATCCGTTCCGTGCAAGAAATTAAGCACGATATGGAAAGGGAACGGCCAATGGATCGTTTATTATGCGGGGATGTTGGTTATGGAAAAACAGAGGTAGCTATTCGATCTGCATTTAAGGCAATTATGGACGGTAAGCAAGTAGCCTTTTTAGTGCCTACCACAATATTAGCACAGCAACATTTTGAAACAATAAAAGAGCGTTTTCAGGACTACCCAATCAATATTGGTCTACTAAGTCGTTTTCGAACGAGAAAACAGCAAACAGAAACATTAAAGGGGTTAAAAAGTGGCACAGTGGATATTGTTGTAGGAACACATCGACTTCTTTCAAAGGATGTTCAGTATCATGATTTAGGCTTATTAATTATTGATGAAGAACAGCGCTTTGGCGTGACACATAAGGAAAAAATAAAGCAACTGAAAACAAATGTGGATGTATTAACATTAACGGCAACACCAATACCAAGAACGCTTCATATGTCCATGTTGGGTGTTCGAGATTTATCTGTCATTGAAACACCGCCAGAGAATCGTTTTCCAGTTCAAACATATGTAATGGAGTATAATGGTCACTTAGTTCGTGAAGCCATCGAACGTGAATTAGCCAGAAACGGACAAGTGTACTTTCTATATAATAGAGTAGAAGATATTGCAAGAAAAGCTGAGGAAATTTCCGCGCTAGTTCCTGATGCGCGAGTAACGTTTGCTCATGGTCAAATGACGGAAGGTGAATTAGAGTCAGTTATATTAAGCTTCTTAGAGGGCGAATATGACGTATTAGTAACAACAACGATTATTGAAACAGGTGTGGATATCCCAAATGTTAACACGTTAATTGTTTATGATGCAGACCGGATGGGCTTATCTCAATTGTATCAATTGCGTGGACGTGTTGGCCGTTCGAATCGGGTTGCATATGCGTATTTTACGTATCGAAAAGATAAAGTCCTTACCGAAGTATCCGAGAAGAGATTGCAGGCGATTAAGGAATTTACTGAACTAGGTTCGGGTTTTAAAATTGCGATGCGAGACCTATCGATACGCGGTGCAGGTAATATTCTAGGTGCACAGCAACATGGATTTATTGATTCTGTAGGATTTGACCTTTATTCCCAAATGTTAAAAGAGGCAATTGAAGAACGGAAAGGGCAAGGACAAACGACCTTACCTCCATTTGAAGTAGAATTAGAAATTGATGCCTATATACCAGATACATATATAGCTGATGGCCATCAAAAAATTGAGATGTATAAAAGGTTTAGAGGAATCACTTCTCTTGAAGAGGTTGAGGAGTTAAAGGAAGAGATGATTGATCGGTTTGGCGATTATCCACTGCAAGTTGCTCTTTTATTTAAGGTTGCCGAAATAAAAGTGTATGGATCAAGTGCGAAATTAGAATCAATCAAACAGGTGAAACAACAAATCACAATCCTTATGACAGAACAAGGAACAAAAAATGTGGACGGTCCGAAACTAGTAGAGTCTTTAAATAAATATGGACGTTCAGTTGGTTTTGGTATGGATGGTAACAAGTTGAAAATAACGTTAGTAACAAAAGGTCTAGAGCAAGAGAAATGGGTTTCACTCGCTTACCAAATTATAAAAGAAATAAAAGATGCGGTAAAAGAAGAGGAGCATGTCGGCTAAAGATATGCTCTTTTTCTTATTTAACGTTTTTTTTCTAAAAAATGGGGAAAAGAAAATTAGGATTAAGTTTTACAATATCTATTTTTTTCAAAAAGGTCAGCAGAAAAAATAAGTCATATGCATAGAACTTTTTAGATGTAAGATACTAATGTCAACAAAGGGAAAAGATTCAATTAAATCCATAGTAATAAAATAATGTAAAAAATCATCTGATGAAAGTGAGGCAACATAGGATGAAAGCAACTGGTATTGTTCGTCGAATTGATGATTTAGGAAGAGTGGTTATTCCGAAGGAAATTCGTAGAACCCTCCGAATTCGTGAAGGGGATCCATTAGAAATTTTTGTGGATCGTGATGGAGAAGTCATTCTTAAAAAATATTCACCAATTAGTGAATTAAGTGATTTTGCGAAAGAATATGCGGAGGCTTTATACGATAGTTTATCCTGCCAAGTGTTAATCTGTGATCGTGATGCAGTCATCTCTGTTGCAGGTGTATCCAAAAAGGATTACTTGAACAAAAATATCGGCGAAAAAGTGGAAAAAGTGATGGATGATCGTAACCCATTACTAGTGACGCAAAAAGGACAAGCAGCACTTGTGGAAGGTGTAGAGGAGGAGTTGTCTTCCTATACGGTTTCACCAATTATAGCAAATGGAGATCCGATAGGAGCAGTTATCCTATTCTCCAAAGATCGCACACTAGGTGAAGTGGAACAAAAAGCAGCAGAAACTGCTTCAGGGTTTTTGGCTAGACAAATGGAGCATTAAAAAATTAAAGTTACATACAAAAGGTATGTACTATCCCCTTTTAAAGAAGCAGTCACTCCTGCTTCTTTTTTTTCTGATATGCTATAATACATAAGATTTGAATAAATGAGGTAGGTCGAAAATAGTGCCTTTTGATAATTCAAGAGTATTAATTAAGGGTGCCTTTATCTTAACAATTGCGGCAACCATTACAAAAGTATTAAGTGCAGTTTATCGTGTTCCATTTCAAAATATAGTTGGTGATATTGGATTTTATATTTATCAACAGGTGTATCCAATTTATGGTCTTGCGATCGCCTTAACCACATATGGATTTCCTGTTATCATATCCAAGTTAGTTGCTGAAGCTGAAACTACTAAGGAAATGGATAGTCGTCAGATCGCACATACATCTTTTTTGCTATTAGGCATCTTTGGCCTTTTTACTTTTTTGTTAGTTTTCTTCGGATCAAATTTTATAGCAGGGTGGATGGGGGATAGACAATTAACACCACTAATAAAAATCGTCTCATTCTCATTTTTACTTGTTCCATTTATCTCTACGATTCGTGGTTATTTCCAAGGGAAAGGGAATATGATTCCAACAGCAATTTCACAAGTGCAAGAGCAACTCATTCGAGTAATCTTTATCCTTTTATTAGCAACAGTATTAGTGAAGAATGGGTCATCTCTTTATAAAGTTGGAAGCGGCACAGTATTAAGCTCTATTATTGGTAGTTTGGCTGCATTGTTGACATTATTCATTTTTTATTCTCGGCATAAGAGCAGTAATGTGAAGCTTACTACAAGCAGTGTGACATTTATAGCAAAAAATTTGTTAATACAAGGGACAGCCATTTGTATTAGTGGGGCGCTTCTTATTTTGCTTCAGTTTGTTGATTCGCTAAATATTTATTCTTTATTAATTAAATCTGGTGTAGAAATTGACCAAGCGAAAGAACTGAAGGGGATTTTTGACAGAGGACAGCCGTTAATCCAATTAGGTACTGTCGTTGCCACATCGTTTTCTTTAACACTTGTTCCTGCATTGACATCAAGTAGAACTTCAATAAGAGAAACTAACTTTTTTGATAAAATTGGTTTAGCTATTAAAATTAGTGTAATCGTTGGATTAGGTGCAGCTGTTGGCATCATTTGTATTATGGAGCCAACAAACATCATGCTTTTTTCTAATAATGATGGTACAAGTGTACTTCAAGTATTTTCAATCGCGATATTATTTGGTTCAATGATCTTAACGATGTCCGGAATTTTACAAGGGATAGGATGCATGAAGGATTCTGCAAAATATGTACTTATCGGTGTGCTTGTGAAGTATTTGGGAAACTACATATTCATTCCTAAATATGAAACAATGGGGGCAAGTTTTTCAACAATTATCGCCTTATTTTTAATATTAGTGCTATGTATATATAAGCTTAAAAAGATGGGTATACCATTATTATCCTATCTTTTTTACGCAAAAATTATTGTAAGTGCGTTTTTTATGGCATTTATTTTATACCTTTGGACAGCCGTTTTTAGCTATTTTAACTTAACGAGTAGAGGGTGGAGTACAATTAATGCTTTAGGCGGTGTGATGGTTGGGGGAATTGTTTATATATTCATGGTAAGGGGTTTAAAACTATTAAATGAAAAGGAATTAGAGAGCATCCCCTTTGGGAAATACTTCATACATACAAAGAAAAATTGAAGACGGAGGAATAGAATGTCCAAACAGATAACAATTATAGGATTAGGTGCCGGAAACATTGATCAGCTCCCTCTTGGCGTGTACCGTTTATTAAAAGGTGAAAGAAAAATATATCTACGAACGAAGGAACACCCCGTTATTCGTGAACTCGAAGGCGAAGGTTTGACGTATACAAGTTTTGATTCTGTATATGAAAGACATGATCAGTTTGAGGATGTGTACCAAGAGATCACAAAACTTCTCTTGGATGCGGCCCAAAGTGAAAACATCATATATGGTGTTCCAGGTCACCCGTTAGTTGCCGAAAAGACCGTTCAACTATTGATAGAAGAAGGACCAAAACAAAATGTGGTTATTACAATTGGTGGTGGCCAAAGCTTCATTGACGCCTTATTTTCCGCTGTTAAAGCCGATCCAATTGAAGGTTTTCAGCTTTTAGATGGGACAGATTTACATTTACACGATATTCGTACTGCACAGCATCTGATTATTGGCCAAGTGTATGATGCTTATGTTGCTTCAGATGTGAAACTTACTTTAATGGAAAAATACCCAGATGATTACGAGGTAACAATCGTAACGGCAGCTGGCAGTGATAAAGAATTAATACAAAAGGTGCCCCTTTTTGAACTAGATCGACAAATTTCCTTAAATAATTTAACAAGCCTTTACGTACCACCGATGAAAGAAGTGTTACTTAAGGAATTTGTCGCGTTAAGAGAGATTATTTCCGTATTAAGAGGGCCAAATGGATGCCCCTGGGATAAAAAGCAGACCCATCAATCATTGAAAAAGTATTTAATCGAAGAATCCTATGAATTACTTGAAGCGATTGATGAAGATGATATTGACCATATGATAGAGGAGCTTGGGGATGTTCTTTTACAGGTCATGCTTCATTCACAAATTGGTGAGGATGAAGGGATGTTTTCTATCGATGATGTAATTGAAAGTATTTCTGAAAAGATGATTCGAAGACATCCTCATGTGTTTGGTGATCGGCAAGTTTGGGATGCTGAAGAGGTTCTGAAAAATTGGAATGAATTAAAGGCAGAGGAAAAAGGCAGAGATGAAACTGCGACATCTATTATCAATCAGGCGGGAAAAGGACTACCAGCAATTATTCGAGCGTTTAACTTACAAAAGTATGCTTCGAAATTAGGTTTTGATTGGAAACATGCAAAGGATGCATGGGAAAAAGTTCATGAGGAAATAAAGGAATTTGAAATAGAAATGACGAATGAACATAAAGAGAATCAACTTGAGGAGTTTGGTGACCTTTTATTTGCGATCATTAATACGGCTCGCCTTCTATCTATTCATCCAGAAGAGGCACTTGAAAAGGCAAATCAAAAGTTTATTAGACGGTTTTCCTATATTGAAAATCATGTGAAGAATAGTGGGAAACCTTTTCGAGCGTTCACATTAGAAGAATTAGACGCTATTTGGAACGAAGCAAAAGTCAAAGGATTATAAAAGGGCAACGTTAAGATTTTAATGAGGTGATATAGATGTCAACGATGCGTTTAGATAAATTTTTAAAAGTATCAAGGTTAATTAAAAGAAGAACATTAGCAAAAGAGGTCGCAGACCAAGGAAGAATTACAATAAATGGTGTGACAGCAAAGGCAAGTTCAAACGTTAAGATAGGAGATGAATTACAGGTTCGTTTTGGGCAGAAACTTGTTACGGTAAAAATTACAAATCTCCATGAATCCACTCGTAAAGAAGATGCAGCAAACATGTATTCTATCCTTAAAGAAGAACGAATAAATGTAGAGCAATAATAGGTTAACCAAAAAGTATTTCAATAAGGTACTTTTTGGTTAACCTTTATTTTTTCAATTTCCCTGTATAAGTTTTTTGAAAATAGGAGTGTTCTTTTTTTAAAAAGCTTGTCATACATATAATACAAAGCTTGTTCAATAATTTAGAACTGTGTAATGAAAGCGGGGGAGTTCTTTGAATCAGTATTATGATAGTTCATCAAATAGTAAATCTACAACAACCCAAGAACATGATGTGATGATGAGAGGAAGGAAACTTTTAGATATTACTGGCGTAAAGCAGGTGGAAAGTTTTGATAATGAGGAGTTTTTACTAGAAACAGTTATGGGCTTTTTATCGATTCGTGGTCAAAATTTGCAAATGAAAAACCTGGATGTTGATAAAGGGATTGTATCGATTAAAGGTAAGGTTTTCGATTTGGTCTATTTAGATGATCATCATGGAGAGAAAGCTAAAGGACTCTTTAGCAAAATATTTCGATGAGCTTGGCTACCCAATTTTATACCATGCTTGCCATGATCTCCATGGGAAGCTTTTTTGGTGCAACCCTTGACACGTACAATCGATTTTTAAAGCGTAGTGTGAGGAAGCGTTGGATTGTTTTTATTCATGATGTTATGTTTTGGTTATTGCAAGGCTTACTAATATTTTATATTTTGTTTTTAGTGAATTTTGGGGAAATCCGTTTTTATATTTTTGTTGCATTAGTCTGTGGTTTTGCTGCATATCAAGCATTAATGAAAACAACTTATCTTAAATTATTGGAGACAATCATTTATGTTACAATAACAATCGTTTCTTTTCTTAAAGATATATTTACCGCATTAATATATAACCCTTTAAAATGGATGATTATCTTATTTATTACGATTTTAGTCGGGATAGGAAAAGGTTTATATTCTCTTGTACAATTTATTCTTAAGGTGTTATTATTAATGGTAAAGATTCTATTTAAACCAATTATTTGGATTGGCAAAATTTTATGGCGAGTATTTCCGACATCTGTTAAAAAATATATCGAAAAGTTTTATATAGGAATTGAAGGAATTGCAAAAAAAGGAACGAATAAATTAGTGAATGGCTTTAAAATAATCTTTCGTTCACACAAAAATAAATAATCCCGCCATCTAGGCAACAAAAATTTACTCATTACTAGAAAAGGAGGGGTAGAAATGGGTAGCAAATCAAAGCAAAAAATTATGGCAATGGAAAATACGTATACGAAACAACAAGAAGTAAAAGAAAGAGCATTAGCCAGGAGAAAAGTGCTGCTTTTGCGTCGTTTATCGTTATTATTAATAATAACTGTCGCCTTTTCCTATATCTTAATTTCTACTCTTATTTCTAGAAATGATCTTCTCAAGGAAAAGAAGCAAGAAAAGGTAAAGCTGGAAAAGACATTAGCGAAATTGGATAAGAAGAAATCACTACTGAAAGATGAAGTAGTAAAGTTGAATGATGATGAGTATATTGCCAAGCTTGCGAGAAGTGAATACTTTCTTTCTCAGGATGGAGAAATCATTTTTAATATTCCAGAGCCAAAAGAAAAAGAGGAAGAAGATGAGTTATATTGACACCCTTTTTTGTCGTTGGCTATAATATATAGTAAGGTTTATTTTTTATCTTATTAAGGAGGAAAACATTTTTTATGTCAATCGAAGTAGGCAGCAAGTTACAAGGTAAGGTAACAGGCATCACAAATTTCGGAGCGTTTGTAGAATTACCAGAAGGCTCAACTGGACTTGTTCATATTAGTGAAGTCGCTGATAATTATGTTAAAGATATTAATGAGCATTTAAAAGTAGGCGATGAAGTACTAGTAAAAGTGATCAATGAGAAGGATGGGAAAATCGGTCTTTCTATAAGAAAAGCGAAAGAACAGGCACAAGCTCAAACACATAGGCCTCGCCAAAACAAACCCAATAATAATTTCCGCACAAAGGAAAACTTTGAGCAAAAAATGGCGCGCTTCTTAAAGGATAGTGAAGATCGATTATCATCATTAAAGCGAAATACTGAATCAAAACGTGGTGGCCGTGGTGCTAGACGAGGCTAACTTGCTGTCTATTCCTATATAGCAGGTTGAACGTGAAAAAAGGCAGGACTGTATTGGACAGTTCTGCCTTTTTAATTTTCCTTTTCGGAATGTGGTTAAAATAAAAAGACCAGCAAATTTGATCTGAACCCCAAAAGTTAGACACGGGATTTAGGCAGCTACTGGGGCATGAGTTCGGTATTGAACCGGACTCATGCCTTTTAATTTTGCCTTAATCCGTTTGTGGTTATAGTAGTGAATGTAATTCACTAACTCTACTTTAAAATGTTCCATACTCTCAAATTCTTTTAGATAAAGCAATTCAGACTTTAATAAGCCAAAGAAGTTCTCCATGACTGCGTTATCCAAGCAGTTCCCTTTACGGGACATACTCTGAATGATTCCTCGTTCTTTTAATGCAGATCGATACTGATTCATCTGATAATGCCATCCTTGGTCAGAATGGAGGATAGGAGTGTCTTCCTCATTTAATCGGTCAAAGGCTTCGTCCAACATTTTTGAAACAAGTGAGAATACAGGGCGATGTTCTATATTATAAGCTATAATCTCACCATTATATAAATCCATAATTGGCGACAAATATAGCTTTTCCCCATGTAGGTGGAATTCTGTCACATCCGTCACCCACTTTTCGTTAGGTTTAGATGCATGGAAATCTCGTTCTAATATATTAGGTGCAGTTTTGCCCACTTGTCCTCGGTATGACCGATATTTTTTCATTCGTACGAGACACTTTAAACCCAGCTCAATCATTAAACGGCGGACCGTTTTATGATTAATTGTATACCCTTTATTACGTAATTCTAATGTAATTCGACGGTAACCATAACGTCCCTGATGTTCTTCAAAAATCTGCTTAATTAACTCCTTCATTTCCTTATATTTATCCGGTCGATCCATTTGTTTTACCCAATAATAATAAGTGCTACGTGGAATTCCAGCGATCTTTACTAACTCAATCACCTTAAATTCGTGCCTTAACTCATATATTATTTGCGCTTTGTCTTGTTCGGTGATTTTTCTTTTTCTTGAATTAAGGCTCGTAACTTTTTTAAATAGGCAATCTCCATGCGTAAACGCTCATTTTCAGCTTGTAATGCTTCATATGAACCCTCTACAGGAACTGATTTCTTAATTTCCTTTTTCATGGATGGACGCCCCTTTTTCTTTGGTAATAGAGCGTCCACACCTAATCTTTCAACCTGCCTCTGCCATTGAAGAATCGTAGAAGGGGAAGAAATATTATAAACAGCCGCAGCTTGTGTTAAGGACGCTCCAAATTCACTCATATAATTTAGTACGTCCATTTTAAATTGAATATCATAATTTGTATAGTTGGAAATTAAACCAGCTTCACCATTTTTTCTATAATGTGCCACCCAATTCTTTAAAGGAGTCAGGCTGACATTAAAACGGCTAGCGACTATTTGAAAGGAATCTTTGCCCTCTAAATAATCTAATACTGCCCTTAATTTTAATTCAAACGAATATTTAGACATAGAAAAACTGCACCTCCAATTGTTAGTTGTGTCTAACAATTGGGGTGCAGTTCATTTGCTGGTCTTTACCTGTTTCTTTGATGACCCGTACGGGATTCGAACCCGTGTTACCGCCGTGAAAGGGCGGTGTCTTAACCGCTTGACCAACGGGCCAAAGTATATCAATTCATTATTGTCCAGCTCAAGAGGCTGACAAAGATGCTCTCGCCTTTTTTATTGTCTAGCTCCAGCGCCTATCGACTAGAAAACTTCAGGACTTTTCCCTACGATAAGTCAAAATCCCGTAAGTCTTTTACGTCGATGAACAAGGCGCTTTCGCTTTTCTTGATAGCGGCGGAGGGGATCGAACCCCCGACCTTACGGGTATGAACCGTACGCTCTAGCCAGCTGAGCTACACCGCCATATTAAAAGATCAATTAAAAAACACAATTTCTATATTACATAGGAAATTAAATGGTGTCAATACATTTTTTAAGCTTTTTGTTGGTTCATGTAGATTTTCAACTGAATGCGCCATATTCTGAGGTTATTTATATTTTTGCAAAAAATGAAAGATGCGTAGAAATCCACATTATAAAGGATTTCTACGCATCTTTACTAATTAGAAGCTATCTAAATAATTCAAATATTGTATTGTTATTAAAGTTTTCGCTGAAAGAAGTCGAACTTTTCTTTCAATTGACCCCTCTATTTTGACAAAGTTTTATGCTTGTCCATTTTATAATGATAAGCAACGAATACGAATAGGGAGTGTTTAAAAATGGCGAAGGTGAATCAAAGCTTTTTTGAACCTGGACGAAATGTTGATTTACACGAAACAAAAGTTGAGTTTTCGGAAGGGCTAAGGCGTTTTCAACTAAAGTTAAACCTTTTATTTTTGCAGAAGGGAGTCGTTTTATTATTAATAGGGTTTTTACTTGGACGTGCTATGATATTATCTCATTTAACCCCTTTTGCATTACCGTTTTTTGCATCCGTTTATATGATGAGACGTAAAAAAGCTCCGATTGTTCTAATTGGACTAGCAGTCGGAGCATTAACCGTTTCGATGGGAAACTCCTTTTACACATTACTGTCGGGAATATTTTTTCTATTAACATATAAAACATTTAGTAAATTTCATAAGGATGAAATGAAAGTTATCCCTTTCTACGTATTAACCATTTCATTTATTTCCAAATGTTGCTATTTCTATATAATCCAACATCAAAATTTTACTATGTATGATAGTATGATGGCCGTTGTTGAAGCAAGTCTTTCATTTATTCTTACTCTCATCTTTATGCAGAGTATTCCGTTATTATCACTAAGAAAAAGGAAAAAAACATTAAAAACAGAAGAAGTAGTAAGCTTAATTATTTTATTAGCTTCCGTATTAACAGGCACGATCGGCTGGTCGATGTATGACTTGTCCATTGAGCATATATTATCGAGATATTTAGTCCTAATTTTTGCTTTTGTTGCCGGAGCAACAGTTGGTTCGACCGTTGGGGTAGTGACTGGGCTCATTTTTAGCTTAGCGAATGTTTCTAGTTTCTATCAAATGAGTTTACTTGCCTTTTCTGGATTATTAGGCGGTCTTTTAAAAGAAGGAAGAAAAGTTGGTACTGCAATAGGTCTCCTCATTGCTACTTTGCTTATCGGAATGTATGGAGAGGCAAAGGCACCGTTAATCGTTAATATCTATGAATCAGCAGTTGCGATTTTTCTTTTGTTTTTAACTCCTCAAAGTTTGACAGCTAAGCTTGCTAAACATATCCCTGGAACAAATGAACACACACAGGAACAACAACAGTATATAAGGAAAATAAGGGATATTACAGCCAATAGAGTGGAGCAGTTCTCCTCTGTTTTTCAGGCACTCTCCAAAAGTTTTTCACAATATGATCAGTGGAGGGATCATGATGGGGAAGAACGTGAAATTGATTATTTCTTAAGCAATGTGACGGAGAAGACATGTCAAACCTGCTTTAAAAAGGAGCATTGCTGGGCAAAAAACTTTAATAAAACCTATGATTTAATGAAAAAAGTAATTCATGAAACAGAAAACGGGGATGGGACAATTCCACATAGAGTTCATCGAGAATTTGATAAACATTGTACAAAAGCAAAAAAAGTAGAGGATGCAATCTTACAAGAATTGACGTTCTATCAAGCAAATCAAAAGTTAAAACTACAAGTTAAAGAAAGTAGGAAGCTTGTAGCAGAACAGTTGCTTGGGGTTTCAGAAGTAATGGGGGACTTTGCGAAGGAAATTCAACGAGAACGCGAAAACCATCATAAACAAGAGGAAATGATTTTGGATGCCCTTCAGGATTTTGGTCTGGATATTGAACATGTAGAAATTTATAGCTTGAATGTTGGAAACGTGGATATTGATATGACGCTCCCATACTGTAATGGTCATGGTGAATGTGAAAAAATAATTGCTCCTCTCCTTTCTGATATTCTTGGCGAAACTATTGTTGTACAGAAAGAAGAATGTGCATCGTATCCGGATGGTTTCTGTTATGTAACGTTTCGATCAGCTCAGGCATTTGTGGTAGAAACCGGTGTTGCGCATGCGGCTAAAGGAGGAGGGTTTGTGTCAGGCGACAGTTATTCAACAATAGATCTAGGTACGCGGAAATATGCAGTAGCGATAAGTGATGGTATGGGGAATGGGGAACGAGCCCATCATGAAAGCAATGAAACATTACGGCTTTTGCAAACTATTTTACAATCCGGGATTGAAGAGAAGGTAGCAATTAAATCTGTTAATTCAATTTTGTCTTTACGAACAACAGATGAGATTTTTTCAACACTTGATCTAGCAATGATTGATTTGCAAAATGCTAGTGTCAGGTTTTTAAAAATAGGATCGACGCCAAGTTTTATTAAACGGGGCGATCGAGTATTAAAAGTAGAATCAAGTAATTTACCAATGGGAATTATTCAAGAGTTTGACGTAGATGTAGTATCTGAGCAGCTTAAGGCAGGAGATCTTTTAATCATGATGAGTGATGGAATTTTCGAAGGACCAAAACATGTAGAAAATTATGATTTATGGATGAGAAGGAAAATCCGTGAAATTGAAACGAAAGATCCACAAGAGATAGCTGACTTAATAATGGAGGAGGTAATTCGAACACGATCAGGAATGATTGAGGATGATATGACAATTGTAGTATCCAAAGTGGAGCACAATACACCTAAATGGGCATCCATTCCAACCGGAAAACTTAAATCAATGATTTCCTAGGATAGTAGGTATGAATAGAATAGAAAATTCCTAAAGTATAAAATCTTTCCTAATCGTCGAAAATGATTGTAGGAATTCGATAATTAGCTTATCGACAGATTTAGGAGGGGAAAATATTGAAAACAGGTACGCTAAAACAAATCCTATTAATTACTGATGGCTGCTCCAATCAAGGTGAGGATCCAGTAGCGATGGCAGCTCTTGCAAATGAACAAGGTATTTCCGTGAATGTAATTGGTGTAGTAGAAAATGACGTAATTGATGAAAAGGGAATGAATGAAATTGAAAATATTGCAATGTCAGGTGGTGGTGTAAGTCAAATTGTTTACTCACAAACTCTATCCCAAACGGTACAAATGGTAACTAGAAAGGCAATGACCCAAACATTACAAGGTGTAGTAAACAAAGAATTAAAACAAATTTTAGGAAAATCGGTAATGATTGATGAGCTTCCTCCTGACCAAAGAGGTGAGGTGATGGAGGTTGTCGATGAATTAGGTGAAACAGTTGATCTGGAATTGTTGGTTCTTGTCGATACGAGTGCAAGTATGAAGCATAAACTTCCAACCGTTAAAGAAGCCTTATTAGATCTATCTTTAAGCCTAAATGCCAGAATGGGAAATAACCAATTCTCGGTCTTTGTATTTCCCGGGAAAAAGAAAGATGTCGAAAAATTGCTGGATTGGACACCTAAATTAGAATCTTTAACAGGCATTTTTTCCAAACTAAGTGTCGGTGGAATAACGCCTACAGGTCCCGCAATGAAAGAAGCTTTGGCTCATTTTAACAAAAAACGATCTTTAAGGGGATTGCTATCAAATGATGATGAACAATACTTTGAAGAATCAATATAGTTTTCCTTCCGGAACGATTGTCTATGGAAAGTGGCATCATAATCGTTACACCATCGTTAAGGAGCTTGGATCGGGTGCTAACGGAATTGTTTATTTAGCTAAATGCCAAAACGATTTGGTAGCATTAAAAATGAGTGATAACACAATGTCTGTTACTTCCGAGGTTAATGTTCTAAAAGCATTCAAGAAGGTCCAAGGGTCAACCCTCGGGCCTTCTTTGTTAGATATTGATGATTGGGAAAGGAAAACAAGGAGAATCCCTTTCTATGTGATGGAGTATATACAAGGCCCTGATTTATTAACGTTTATTCAAACAAAGGGTCATTCATGGTCGGGAGTCTTAATTCTTCAACTATTAAATGATCTTTATCGTCTCCACCAAGAAGGTTGGGTGTTCGGTGATTTGAAACCTGAAAATTTAATTATTACGGATTCCCCAACCAAAATTCGTTGTATTGATGTGGGCGGTACAACAATGCAAGGAAGAGCTATAAAGGAATTCACGGAGTTTTTTGACCGGGGATATTGGGGTGCAGGATCAAGAAAGGCGGAACCGTCTTATGATTTATTTGCAGTTGCTATGATACTTATTAATTTGTCCTTTCCTTCAAGATTCACAAAAAAAGGTGATGGCATAGAACAATTAATAAAGGTTGTTGAAGCGAAACCAGAGCTGGACAAATATCGTAATGTCCTAATAAAGGCGTTAACCGGTAAATATGTTACAGCATTAGAAATGCGAAAAGACCTTTTGAAAGTTCTATCAAATGATTCTAACGGTACCCAACAGCGAAAACCTATTCAAAGAAACAAAATGAAACCAAACGGGAAACCAATTAATCGAACTAGGCAGGGAAAACGGAAACAAAGAAAAACTACTCGTGTATTTGAAACGGTTTGCATTGTTTTGATTGTCTCCTTCCTCTATTTTATCTATATTTATGGTCAGTTATTGTAGAGAACATATTAAAACAAACTTTTCACAAATTAATCGATTATGAGAATTCATTTATTGGTACAATGAAAAGTATAAAATAGCCAAGTGGAAAGTTAGGAAAACCATTATTCATTACGAAAAGGAACGAGTTTAATGCTTGTGTTTGAAAAGAAAATAGCCGATTTTATTAAAAAGAATAACTTATTAAACCACGGTGATTCTGTTTTAGTTGGTGTGTCAGGTGGCCCTGATTCTATTGCATTACTTCATTACCTACATCAAAAGAAAACTAAATATCACCTTTCAATTATGGTGGCACATGTTGACCACATGTTAAGAGGGAATGAATCATATAATGACCTTAAGTTTGTTCAAAATCTTTGTGAACAGTGGGATATTTTTTGTGAGTCAGTCCAAATAAATATTCAAGAAAAAATGATACATGAACAAAAAGGGTTCGAAGAAACAGCACGAATATATCGTTATCAATTTTTTGCAGAAATGATGGAACGATATGATCATCACAAACTTTTATTAGGTCATCACGGAGACGACCAAATAGAAACCATATTAATGAGATTAACACGTGGTAGTACTGGTAAGGGAAGAGCAGGTATTCCAATCACTCGCCCTTTTGCAAACGGAGAAATTGTCAGGCCACTCCTTTGTTTAACTAAAAAGGAGATTGAAGAATATTGTAATTTTTATGATTTACATCCAAGAATAGATCCAAGCAATCATGATCAAGATTATACGAGAAATCGTTACCGATTAAAGGTTTTACCCTTTTTAAAAAGGGAAAACCCTCATGTACAGGAACATTTTCAACGTTTTAGTGAGGAAATAACCGAAGATGAGGATTATTTACAGGAATTAACGCTGCTAAAAATGAATAAGTTATGGAATAAAAATGAAAATGAAATTACGATTGAAATTCCCTTGTTCAATGCAATGCCTTTGCCTTTACAAAGAAGAGGGATTCAACTAATATTAAACTATCTTTACAAAGAAAATCTTTCTATTACAACTACCCATCATACAGACGCTATTCGAGACTTATTGGCAGATCAAAAACCATCGGGTCAACTAGACCTTCCATTAGGTTTAAAAGTAAGAAGGTCATATCAAAGATGTATATTCTCTTTTAAGCGAGAGAAGCAAACACATACATATGAAGTAGAATTATTCAAAGATAAGGAAGAAAGTTTACCTAATGGGTATTTGATGAAATTAACCGAAGGGAAGGTATATGAACTTCAAGATGATGAAATATATTTACAATTAGATGAAGCTCAGCTCCCATTAATTATAAGAAGCAAAAGAATTGGCGATCGAATGAGGGTAAAAGGACTAAACGGAACCAAAAAAGTGAAGGATATATTTATTGATGAAAAAATCCCGAAAGATAAAAGGGAAGATTGGCCGATTGTCACTGATAATGAAGGCAAAATTTTATGGATACCGCATTTGAAAAAATCCAGCTTCTGTTTTTTGCCAAATCCAGAACAATCTTGTTACATCTTACAATACTCAAAGCAAACAACTCCTAGGGGGCAAGCATTTCAATGAAACAGGATATTGAAAAGGTATTAATTAGCGAAGAAGAAATACAGAAGAAAACAAAGGAATTAGCTGAACAACTAACAATGGAATATAAGGATCGTTTCCCATTGGCAATCGGTGTTTTAAAAGGCGCTATGTTGTTTATGTCAGATCTGTTAAAGCAAGTGGATACATATTTGGAAATGGATTTTATGGATGTATCCAGCTACGGTAAATCTATGGTTTCTTCAGGAGAAGTGAAGATTTTGAAAGATCTCGATACTTCTGTTGAAGGAAGAGATATTTTAATCATAGAAGATATCATTGATAGCGGTCTTACTTTAAGTTATTTAGTTGAGTTATTCCGTTATCGAAAAGCAAAATCCATAAAAATTGTAACCTTATTAGATAAACCAACTGGAAGAAAAGCAAATATTGAAGCAGATTATGTCGGCTTTAATGTTCCGGATGCCTTTGTTGTAGGATATGGATTAGATTATGCTGAGAGGTATCGTAATTTACCTTATATTGGAGTGTTGAAACCATCTGTGTATAACAAAGGTGAATAAGTTCAAAATAAAGTTTGAGAACATCTAACATAATCCAAAAGGTAAATTGTTGTAATGTTGAGAATTTCTATGATACTATTGAATATAGTTTTTTGACCGTGGGAGGAGGTAAGGAATGAGTAGAATCTTTAGAAATACCATCTTTTATGTATTATTATTTCTCGTCCTTATTGGAATTGTAAGCTATTTTAACAATAACAATGAGTCGACAAAAGATTTAACATATGACCAATTTATTTCCCATTTAGAAAAAGGGGACGTAAAGGATTTTTCATCGCAGCCTGAAAGAGGTGTGTATGAAGTTCGAGGGGAATTAAAGGATAACGAAAAGACAAAGTTCGTTACGTATGTACTGAATAGTCCGTCAGCTCTCGAACGTATTGAAAAGGCGGTAAATGCCACTAATACTGAAATGAAAAATATGCCTGCTAAAGAAACCAATGGTTGGGTGTCGTTTTTCACATCAATTATTCCGTTTGTGATTATTTTTATCCTTTTCTTCTTCTTGTTAAATCAAGCCCAAGGCGGCGGTGGCCGTGTAATGAATTTTGGGAAAAGTAAAGCGAAGCTTTACAATGATGAAAAGAAAAAGGTTCGTTTCCGTGATGTTGCCGGGGCGGATGAAGAGAAGCAAGAACTTGTTGAAATAGTAGAGTTTTTAAAGGACCCACGCAAATTTGCTGAGTTAGGTGCAAGGATTCCGAAAGGTGTTTTACTTGTTGGACCTCCCGGAACTGGTAAAACTTTATTAGCGCGTGCTGTTGCCGGTGAAGCCGGAGTTCCGTTTTTCTCAATCAGTGGTTCTGACTTTGTAGAAATGTTTGTCGGTGTCGGTGCTTCTCGTGTTCGTGATTTATTTGAAAACGCGAAGAAAAACGCTCCATGTATTATCTTTATCGATGAAATCGACGCTGTAGGTCGTCAACGTGGTGCAGGTCTTGGTGGCGGTCATGATGAACGTGAACAAACATTAAACCAATTACTTGTTGAAATGGATGGCTTTGGAGCTAACGAAGGAATTATTATTGTTGCAGCAACAAATAGACCTGATATTCTCGATCCCGCTTTATTACGTCCCGGACGTTTCGACCGTCAAATTACTGTAGATCGTCCAGATGTAAATGGTCGTGAAGCTGTTCTGCGTGTTCACGCAAGAAATAAGCCGTTAGATGGAGATGTTGATTTAAAAGCCATTTCTCAAAGAACACCAGGATTTTCAGGTGCAGATTTAGAAAACTTATTAAATGAAGCGGCTCTTGTTGCAGCTAGACAAAACAAAAAGAAAATTGATATGTCAGATGTAGACGAAGCGACAGATAGAATCATCGCGGGTGTATCGAAGAGAAGCCGTGTTGTTTCTAAAAAGGAAAGAAAAATTGTTGCTTATCATGAAAGTGGACATACGATAATAGGGCTAGTGTTAGATGAAGCGGAAATGGTTCATAAAGTTACAATCGTTCCACGCGGTCAAGCTGGAGGGTATGCAGTCATGTTACCGAAGGAAGATCGTTATCTAATGACAAAACCTGAACTACTTGATAAAATCACAGGACTTTTAGGTGGACGTGTTGCAGAGGAAGTTACTTTTGGCGAAGTTTCGACTGGGGCTTCAAACGACTTCCAACGCGCGACTAATATTGCTAGAAAAATGGTGACTGAATACGGAATGAGTGACAAGCTTGGTCCTCTTCAATTTGGTCAATCACAAGGTGGTCAAGTGTTCTTAGGCCGCGATTTTAATAATGAGCAAAATTACTCTGATAAGATTGCTTATGAAATCGATACTGAGATTCAAGATATTATTAAAGAATGTTATGAACGAGCTAGAAAGATCATCCTTGAAAATCGTGAAAAATTCACGATCATTGCAGAAACATTGCTAGAAGTTGAGACGTTAGATGCTGAACAAATTAAGCATATTTATGATCACGGTACATTACCTGATAGAAAATCCTCTACAACTGAACAATTAAAATTCGATAAAGAAGACTCAACTGATCCGTTAAAGGTCAATATTCAGAAAAAGCAGGAAGACTTCATTAAATCAGATGAATCAAAAGATGAGGATCGTCCTGAAAAATTTGGACCTACAAGAGTTTCTAACCAAGAGGATAAAGACGAACCGAAAGAATAAAATATTTCTTAAAAGGACATCGTTATTATATAATAGCGATGTCCTTTTTTTTTACGTTTATAAGCAAAATTATGGTATGATGTTGGCATGTAAATTAGAATAGTTAAAGTGGTGAAAATATGTTATTCGTATTAGACGTTGGAAATACAAATATTGTATTAGGTGTATATGATAAAGATGATTTAAAGTATCATTGGCGCGTTGAAACTAACCGCCATAAAACAGAAGACGAATATGCAATGATTATCCGGTCGCTATTCCAGCATGTTGGAATAGAATTTAAAGATATAAATGGAATAATTATTTCAACCGTTGTTCCACCAATTATGTATACATTAGAAAGAATGTGTAATAAGTATTTTCATGTAAAACCTTTAGTAGTTGGACCGGGAATTAAAACGGGCTTAGATATAAAGTATGAAAATCCTCGTGAGGTCGGTGCAGATAGAATTGTTAATGCTGTGGCAGGGATTAATGAATATGGCAGTCCCCTTATTATTGTTGATTTTGGCACTGCGACAACCTTTTGTTATATAAATGAACATAGCCAGTATATGGGGGGAGCAATCTCTCCTGGCATTGGAATATCAGCTGAAGCTTTATATTCAAGAGCGGCAAAACTACCAAGAATAGAAATTGCAAAGACGGAAGAAATAATCGGCAAAAATACTGTTGCTGCGATGCAAGCTGGTCTTGTATATGGCTATGTCGGACAAGTTGAAGGTATTGTTAACCGTATGAAAGCAAACAGTAAAAAGGAGCCGATTGTCGTAGCAACTGGGGGCCATGCAAATTTAATAGCTAGTGAATCTAAGGCCATTGATATTGTAGATTCATTTTTAACTTTAAAAGGCTTGCGGCTAATTTATAAAAGAAATATGAATGATTGAAGGGAATGTTATCATGGGTGATTATTTAGTAAAGGCTTTAGCGTATAATAATCAAGTTCGTGCTTATGCGGTAACAAGTACAGAAACAGTCGGAGAGGCTGTTCGAAGACATTACACATGGCCGACAGCATCTGCTGCATTAGGACGCTCAATGACAGCGGGTGTGATGATGGGCGCAATGTTAAAAGGGGAAGAAAAACTTACTATCAAAATTGAAGGTAACGGTCCGGTTGGCCCGATTCTTGTTGATAGTAATTCAAAAGGTGAAGTGCGTGGCTATGTTACAAATCCCCAAGTTCACTTTGATTTGAATGAAAAAGGTAAATTGGATGTGCGAAGGGCTGTAGGCTCCGAGGGAACATTAACAGTTGTTAAGGATTTAGGTTTAAGGGAAAACTTCTCGGGGCAAGTTCCTATCGTATCTGGTGAACTTGGCGAGGATTTTACTTATTATTTTGCTACATCCGAACAAACTCCGTCATCCGTAGGTGTAGGAGTACTTGTAAATCCTGATAATTCGATTCTTGCATCTGGTGGATTTATTATTCAATTACTACCTGGAACAGACGATCGTGTCATTGATGAAATCGAAAAAAGACTTCAATCAACAGAACCGATTTCAAAATTAATCCAAAAGGGGTTGAAACCAGAAGAAATTTTAGAGAATATACTAGGGGAAGACAATGTAAAAGTTGTTGAAACGATGCCAGTACAATTTAAATGCAATTGTTCAAAAGAACGTTTTGGCGCAGCTATTATTAGCTTAGGAAAAGATGAAATTCAGGATATGATTGTTGAAGATGGAAAAGCCGAAGCTCAATGCCATTTTTGTAATGAAAAGTACTTATTTTCCAAAGAGGAATTAGAAGAACTCCTAGACGAAGCGAATTAATTATTCATACGGATATTTTAGGAAGAAAGGCATAAGTATATAATACTTGTGTCTTTATTTTTTAAAAGTTTTTTCTTTGACTTTTTAAGTAGTAAATGATAAATTTGAAATAATTAAACCAATAAAAATACTCGGAATTTGAGGTGGTAAAATGGCTCGTTTAGTTAATTCAATTGCCGAATTAGTCGGCGGAACACCGGTAGTGAAATTAAAACGTGCAACAAATGAAAATCAAGCAGAAGTATATCTCAAACTTGAATATATGAATCCTGGAAGTAGTGTGAAGGATCGTATTGCGCTAGCCATGATTGAAGCTGCGGAGAAGGATGGAAAAATAATGCCTGGTGATACAATTGTTGAACCTACAAGTGGAAATACAGGTATAGGTCTAGCGATGATTGCCGCGGTAAAAGGCTATAAGGCAGTTCTAGTGATGCCTGATACGATGAGCCTTGAACGTAGAAACCTGCTCCGTGCTTATGGTGCTGAACTTGTGTTAACCCCTGGGGCAGAAGGGATGAATGGTGCCGTTAAGAAGGCTGAAGACTTAGCTAGTGAGCATGGATACTTTATGCCTCAACAATTTAAAAACGAAGCAAATCCTGAGATTCATCGTCTAACTACAGGTAAAGAAATAGTCGAACAAATGGGTGATCAATTAGATGCGTTTGTATCTGGGATCGGTACAGGTGGGACGATTTCAGGTGCGGGTCAAGTTCTGAAAGAAAAATACCCCAACATTAAAATAGTTGCGGTTGAACCAAAAGATTCACCAATTCTTGCTGGTGGAAAACCTGGCCCTCATAAGATTCAAGGACTCGGTGCTAACTTTGTACCCGATACATTAAATAAAGAAATCTATGACGAGATTATTCATGTAGGCACTGAGGAAGCATTTGAAGCTTCAAGAAGAGTGGCTAAAGAAGAAGGGATCTTAGGTGGAATATCTGCTGGTGCGGCCATTTATGCTGCTTTAAAAGTTGCGTCAGAACTTGGAAAGGGCAAAAAGGTATTGGCTATTATTCCAGACAATGGAGAGCGCTATTTAAGTACTGCGTTATACCAATTTGAAGATTGAGGATAGTATAGCTTAATCTTTTAGGCAAACGGAAACCCCGTTTGCCATTTTTGTGTTTACATATTTATTTAACTTTGATTATGGGTTGTGAAATATAATGTGGAAGCGTTAGACTGTTAATAGGAATCGCTTATGGAAGGAGATTAATGAATGACTCAAGTACTTCATTGTCGCTCACATCAATTAGATTATAAAAATAAAACATTAATTATGGGAATTTTAAATATAACACCTGATTCCTTTTCAGACGGTGGAAAATACGACAATATAAGTAACGCAGTGAGACGCGCAAAACAAATGATTAGAGATGGTGCTGATATCATAGATATTGGAGGAGAGTCCACCAGACCTGGTCACGTTACAGTTGATGCTGAAGAGGAAATTTCGAGGGTTGTCCCTATCATAAAAGAATTATCTAATACAATCGATGCCCCTTTGTCTATCGATACATATAAAGCAAAAACCGCAGAACAAGCAATACTAGCCGGAGCGCACATTATCAATGATATTTGGGGTGCAAAGAAAGATCCTGAAATTGCAAACGTTGCTTCTGAATATAATGTCCCTATTATTCTTATGCATAATAGAGAGAATCTTAACTATACGGAGTTTATCCGCGATGTTATAGCAGATTTATTTGAGAGCATTACTATTGCAAAAAAGGCCGGAGTAGAGGATAAAAATATTGTATTAGATCCGGGGATAGGTTTTGCTAAAAGTTTAGAACAGCAAGTTGAATTGATGAAAAATCTAGATAAAATTGTTGGATTAGGGTACCCGGTTTTGTTAGGAACTTCAAGAAAATCAATGATCGGGCAAATTATGAACTTACCGGTTGAAGAAAGAATGGAAGCAACAGGGGCTACGGTGTGCTATGGTATTCAAAAAGGGTGCCAAATTATGAGGGTACATGATGTTAAAGAAATTAGTAGAATGACAAAAATGATGGACGTTCTTATAGGTAAGGGTGAAATAAATGGATAAAATATTAATTAATAATATGGAGTTCTATGGATATCATGGAGTATTGCCAGAAGAAAATCGACTTGGTCAAAGATTTCGGGTAACTTTAACACTTGAACTAGATTTACAAAAGGCGGGAAAAACTGATAACTTACATGATACTGTGAGCTATGCGGAAGTTTATGAAGTTTGTAAAGAAATCGTAGAGGGGAAACCCTACCAATTATTGGAGGCAGTTGCAGAAGAGATTTCCAAACTAGTTTTGGAAAAATTTCCGCGTATTGAACAAGTTACTGTTCAATTGATCAAGCCGGATCCGCCAATCCGCGGACATTACCAATCTGTAGCAGTTGAGATATCAAGGAGAACAAGCCGATGAAAAATATTGCGTATATTTCAATGGGGTCGAATATTGGTGATCGCGAAAAAAACTTGAAAGATGCATGTGCGTCGTTAAAAGATAATGGATTGGAACTACTGGCGGAATCTTCCGTTTACGAAACAGATCCCGTTGGCTATACTGATCAAGGTGAATTTTTGAATATTGTTGTTAAAGTAAAAACAGAGTTATTACCTGAACAGCTATTAAAAAAGTGTTTAGAGATAGAAAAGGAATTGGGGAGAACCAGGGATGTTAGGTGGGGACCAAGAACAATTGACCTTGACATTTTACTCTATAATAACGAAAATGTTGAAACAGAGCATTTGGTTATTCCCCATCCACGAATGCATGAACGAGCATTTGTGTTAGTGCCCTTAATTGAAATTGATCCTGGTGCTCAGTTGCCCAATGCAACAATTCCTTTACGTCAAGTTCTAAATGAAATACCTGATAAAGAAGGTGTTCGATTATGGAAATAGATAAATGGGGAAGACGAATTCGCGCGTTTCGAAAATTAAAAGGATATACACAAGAAAGTCTTGCGAAAGAACTTGGAATATCTGTCTCTATTTTAGGTGAAATGGAGAGAGGAACGCGTTTACCATCAGATGAATTTTTGAATAAGGTGGCGAGTCTTCTAGATATATCTGTAGATGAGCTAACACCTCCGGCAAATTAATATAAATGGATACATTAGTTGAAGCTGCTGAGTTTATAATTTGTATTTAAAACTTTTAACTTACTTTGTAAAAGAAGTTAAATCATGCTCTATTAAAGTTAGTTGATACAAAAAACTACTAGTTAGAACTGGTGGTTTTTTCTACATAATCATCCCTTAGAAATAGATTTTTAAAAATCTATTTCTAAGGGATGTCTGAAAATGTGAAATTGTGTACAATAATAAAGTATAATGAGATATTAGTACAAGCTTTATAATATAGGATGGAGTGACAAAAATGAGCTTTGAGGAATTAAATGACCAATTACAGGTTAGAAGAGAAAAAATGAATTCTATCCGTGATAAAGGTATGGATCCGTTCGGAAAACGCTTTGACCGAACTCACAATACACAATTAATTAAAGAACAGTACGAAGAGTTTTCAAAAGAAGAGTTAGATGAGAAAGAGGTAAATGTAACGATAGCTGGTCGGGTAATGACAAAAAGAGGCAAAGGAAAAGCTGGTTTTGCCCATGTTCAAGATTTGAATGGCCAAATCCAAATTTATGTACGTCAGGATAGTGTAGGCGAGGAACAATACGAGATTTTTAATTCAACTGATTTAGGTGACATTGTCGGAGTAACTGGAACAGTTTTTAAAACAAAAGTAGGAGAGCTTTCAATTAAAGTAAAAGACTTTAAACTATTAACCAAATCTCTTCGTCCGTTACCAGATAAATTTCACGGTCTAAAAGATATTGAGCAGCGTTATCGTCAACGATATTTAGATTTAATTATGAGTGACGATAGTAAGCGTACTTTTATTACAAGAAGTTTGATCATCCAATCAATGCGACGTTATCTGGATAGCCAAGGATATTTAGAGGTGGAAACACCGATGATGCATGCAATTGCCGGGGGAGCTTCAGCAAGACCGTTTATTACCCATCATAATGCGTTAGATATACCTTTATTTATGCGAATTGCTATTGAGTTACATTTAAAACGATTAATCGTTGGTGGACTAGAAAAGGTGTATGAAATTGGCCGAGTTTTCCGTAATGAAGGGGTTTCAACGAGACATAACCCTGAGTTTACCATGATTGAATTATACGAGGCGTACGCGGATTATAAAGATATTATGAAATTGACTGAAAATATGGTTGCTCATATTGCAAAAGAAGTTCTTGGTAGTACGAGTATCGAGTATGGAGAATATGAAGTAAATCTTGAACCGGAATGGCGCCGACTACATATGGTTGATGCTGTGAAGGAATATACCGGAGTAGATTTTTGGAATGTCACTTCTGTTGAAGATGCACGCCAGTTAGCAAAAGAACATGGAATTGAAATCACTGAGCACATGCAATATGGTCATATAGTTAATGAGTTTTTTGAACAAAAGGTTGAGGAAAAGCTTATTCAGCCTACGTTCATTTATGGTCATCCAGTTGAGATTTCACCATTAGCAAAGAAGAATGATGAAGATCCACGCTTTACGGATCGCTTTGAGCTTTTTATTGTAGGAAGAGAACACGCAAATGCCTTTACTGAATTGAATGATCCTATTGATCAACGTGAACGCTTTGAAGCGCAGCTAAAAGAACGTGAACAAGGTAACGATGAGGCACATATGATGGATGATGATTTCATCGAAGCACTAGAATACGGCATGCCTCCAACTGGTGGACTGGGTATTGGAATTGACCGTCTAGTCATGCTTTTAACTAATTCGGCATCTATTCGTGATGTTTTGTTGTTCCCATTAATGAAAAACCGTGATTAATTGCAATCTTAAACTCCAATCAATTAATTGATTGGAGTTTTTTTATCCATATAAAACAATCTATTTATTAGTATTTTGAAATAGTAATATTAAAAAATAAAAAGTTGAAAAAAAGTATTGCATCACCTGAAAAAAGGTGGTATATTATTATTCGTTGCCCCACAAAAGGACAACGAAGCAAATAAAAAGAAATAAAAAAAGTTGTTGACAATAACAACTTGAAGTAGTAAAATATAAAAGTCGCTTACGAAAGCGAAAGAAAATTGATCTTTGAAAACTGAACAAAACGAAACGTCAATTAATTTATTTTTAAACTAGAGCTATATCAAACATCTTTTTGGAGAGTTTGATCCTGGCTCAGGACGAACGCTGGCGGCGTGCCTAATACATGCAAGTCGAGCGAATCTTCGTGGGAGCTTGCTCCTGCGATGATTAGCGGCGGACGGGTGAGTAACACGTGGGTAACCTGCCTGTAAGACTGGGATAACTCCGGGAAACCGGGGCTAATACCGGATAACTTTTTTCTTCGCATGAAGGAGAATTGAAAGATGGCTCCGGCTATCACTTACAGATGGACCCGCGGCGCATTAGCTAGTTGGTGAGGTAACGGCTCACCAAGGCGACGATGCGTAGCCGACTTGAGAGGGTGATCGGCCACACTGGGACTGAGACATACTACCAGACTCCTAGGGAGGCAGCAGTAGGGAATCTTCCGCAATGGACGAAAGTCTGACGGAGCAACGCCGCGTGAGTGATGAAGGTTTTCGGATCGTAAAACTCTGTTGTTAGGGAAGAACAAGTATCGTTCGAATAGGGCGGTACCTTGACGGTACCTAACCAGAAAGCCACGGCTAACTACGTGCCAGCAGCCGCGGTAATACGTAGGTGGCAAGCGTTGTCCGGAATTATTGGGCGTAAAGCGCGCGCAGGCGGTTTCTTAAGTCTGATGTGAAAGCCCACGGCTCAACCGTGGAGGGTCATTGAAACTGGGAGACTTGAGTGCAGAAGAGAAGAGCGGAATTCCACGTGTAGCGGTGAAATGCGTAGAGATGTGGAGGAACACCAGTGGCGAAGGCGGCTCTTTGGTCTGTAACTGACGCTGAGGCGCGAAAGCGTGGGGAGCGAACAGGATTAGATACCCTGGTAGTCCACGCCGTAAACGATGAGTGCTAAGTGTTAGAGGGTTTCCGCCCTTTAGTGCTGCAGCTAACGCATTAAGCACTCCGCCTGGGGAGTACAGTACCGCAAGGCTGAAACTCAAAGGAATTGACGGTACCGCACAAGCGGTGGAGCATGTGGTTTAATTCGAAGCAACGCGAAGAACCTTACCAGGTCTTGACATCCTCTTGCCCTCCCTAGAGATAGGGATTTCCCTTCGGGGACAAGAGTGACAGGTGGTGCATGGTTGTCGTCAGCTCGTGTCGTGAGATGTTGGGTTAAGTCCCGCAACGAGCGCAACCCTTGACCTTAGTTGCCAGCATTTAGTTGGGCACTCTAAGGTGACTGCCGGTGACAAACCGGAGGAAGGTGGGGATGACGTCAAATCATCATGCCCCTTATGACCTGGGCTACACACGTGCTACAATGGATGGTACAAAGGGTTGCTAGACCGCGAGGTTACGCCAATCCCATAAAACCATTCTCAGTTCGGATTGTAGGCTGCAACTCGCCTACATGAAGCCGGAATCGCTAGTAATCGCGGATCAGCATGCCGCGGTGAATACGTTCCCCTTTGTACACACCGCCCGTCACACCACGAGAGTTTGTAACACCCGAAGTCGGTGAGGTAACCTTTGGAGCCAGCCGCCGAAGGTGGGACAGATGATTGGGGTGAAGTCGTAACAAGGTAGCCGTATCGGAAGGTGCGGCTGGATCACCTCCTTTCTAAGGAATATGGAAGACCACTGACGTGGTTACAAAAAGACGCTTTCGTTTTGTTCAGTTTTGAGAGGTTAATTCCTTTCAAACTAATTGTTCCTTGAAAACTAGATAAAATGAGAAATAACCAAGTAATAACCGAGAATCGCCACTTTATGGATGAATCCATTAAGTAAGTAATAAACAACCTTTTTAGGTTAAGTTAGTAAGGGCGCACGGTGAATGCCTTGGCACTAGGAGCCGATGAAGGACGGGACTAACACCGATATGCTTCGGGGAGCTGTAAGCAAGCTTTGATCCGGAGATTTCCGAATGGGGAACCCACTGCCCGTAATGGGGTAGTATCCTTACTTGAATACATAGAGTATGGAAGGCAGACCCGGGGAACTGAAACATCTAAGTACCCGGAGGAAGAGAAAGCAAACGCGATTTCCTGAGTAGCGGCGAGCGAAACGGAAGAAGCCCAAACCAAGAGGCTTGCCTCTTGGGGTTGTAGGACACTCTATACGGAGTTACAAAGGAACGAAGTAAATGAAGAGGTCTGGAAAGGCCCGTCAAAGAAGGTAACAACCCTGTAGTTGAAACTTCGTTCCCTCCAGAGTGGATCCTGAGTACGGCGGGACACGTGAAATCCCGTCGGAAGCAGGGAGGACCATCTCCCAAGGCTAAATACTCCCTAGTGACCGATAGTGAACCAGTACCGTGAGGGAAAGGTGAAAAGCACCCCGGGAGGGGAGTGAAAGAGAACCTGAAACCGTGTGCCTACAAGTAGTTAGAGCCCTATGCGTATTTCCTTCGGAAAGACGCCGGGTGATAGCGTGCCTTTTGTAGAATGAACCGGCGAGTTACGATTTCAAGCGAGGTTAAGCTGAAGAGGCGGAGCCGCAGCGAAAGCGAGTCTTAATAGGGCGAATGAGTTTGAGGTCGTAGACCCGAAACCAGGTGATCTACCCATGTCCAGGGTGAAGGTAAGGTAACACTTACTGGAGGCCCGAACCCACGCACGTTGAAAAGTGCGGGGATGAGGTGTGGGTAGCGGAGAAATTCCAATCGAACTTGGAGATAGCTGGTTCTCTCCGAAATAGCTTTAGGGCTAGCCTTAAGGTAAGAGTCTTGGAGGTAGAGCACTGTTTGGACTAAGGCCTCATCGGGTTACCGAATTCAGACAAACTCCGAATGCCAATGACTTATCCTTAGGAGTCAGACTGCGAGTGATAAGATCCGTAGTCAAAGGGAAACAGCCCAGACCACCAGCTAAGGTCCCAAAGTATACGTTAAGTGGAAAAGGATGTGGAGTTGCTTAGACAACCAGGATGTTGGCTTAGAAGCAGCCACCATTTAAAGAGTGCGTAATAGCTCACTGGTCGAGTGACTCTGCGCCGAAAATGTACCGGGGCTAAACGTATCACCGAAGCTGTGGATGGACACCGTCTGGTGTCCGTGGTAGGAGAGCGTTCTAAGGGCTGAGAAGCTAGACCGTAAGGACTGGTGGAGCGCTTAGAAGTGAGAATGCCGGTATGAGTAGCGAAAGAAGGGTGAGAATCCCTTCCACCGAATGCCTAAGGTTTCCTGAGGAAGGCTCGTCCGCTCAGGGTTAGTCGGGACCTAAGCCGAGGCCGAAAGGCGTAGGCGATGGACAACAGGTTGATATTCCTGTACCACCTCTTCACCGTTTGAACGATGGGGGGACGCAGGAGGATAGGGTAAGCGCGCTGCTGGAATAGCGCGTCCAAGCAGTTAGAGGGGTGACGAGGCAAATCCCGTCACCATGTACCTTGAGCTGTGATGGCGAGGGAAATATAGTACCGAAGTTCCTGATTCCACACTGCCTAGAAAATCCTCTAGTGAGGTGAAAGGTGCCCGTACCGCAAACCGACACAGGTAGGCGAGGAGAGAATCCTAAGGTGAGCGAGAGAACTCTCGTTAAGGAACTCGGCAAAATGACCCCGTAACTTCGGGAGAAGGGGTGCTCTGTTAGGGTGCAAGCCCGAGAGAGCCGCAGTGAATAGGCCCAGGCGACTGTTTAGCAAAAACACAGGTCTCTGCGAAGCCGCAAGGCGAAGTATAGGGGCTGACGCCTGCCCGGTGCTGGAAGGTTAAGAGGAGAGGTTAGCGCAAGCGAAGCTTTGAATTGAAGCCCCAGTAAACGGCTACGTAACTATAACGGTCCTAAGGTAGCGAAATTCCTTGTCAGGTAAGTTCTGACCCGCACGAAAGGCGCAACGATCTGGGCACTGTCTCAACGAGAGACTCGGTGAAATTATAGTACCTGTGAAGATGCAGGTTACCCGCGACAGGACGGAAAGACCCCGTGGAGCTTTACTGCAGCCTGATATTGAATTTTGGTACAGCTTGTACAGGATAGGTAGGAGCCTTTGAAGCCGGAGCGCCAGCTTCGGTGGAGGCGTCGGTGGGATACTACCCTGGCTGTATTGAAATTCTAACCCGCACCCCTGATCGGGGTGGGAGACAGTGTCAGGCGGGCAGTTTGACTGGGGCGGTCGCCTCCTAAAAGGTAACGGAGGCGCCCAAAGGTTCCCTCAGAATGGTTGGAAATCATTCGCAGAGTGTAAAGGCACAAGGGAGCTTGACTGCGAGACCTACAAGTCGAGCAGGGACGAAAGTCGGGCTTAGTGATCCGGTGGTTCCGCATGGAAGGGCCATCGCTCAACGGATAAAAGCTACCCCGGGGATAACAGGCTTATCTCCCCCAAGAGTCCACATCGACGGGGAGGTTTGGCACCTCGATGTCGGCTCATCGCATCCTGGGGCTGTAGTCGGTCCCAAGGGTTGGGCTGTTCGCCCATTAAAGCGGTACGCGAGCTGGGTTCAGAACGTCGTGAGACAGTTCGGTCCCTATCCGTCGTGGGCGTAGGAAATTTGAGAGGAGCTGTCCTTAGTACGAGAGGACCGGGATGGACGCACCGCTGGTGTACCAGTTGTCTTGCCAAAGGCATCGCTGGGTAGCTATGTGCGGAAGGGATAAGTGCTGAAAGCATCTAAGCATGAAGCCCCCCTCAAGATGAGATTTCCCTTAGTTTATCTAAATAAGACCCCCTGAAAGATGATCAGGTTGATAGGTTCGAGGTGGAAGTGTGGCGACACATGGAGCTGACGAATACTAATCGGTCGAAGACTTATCCTAATTTGATTCAATGTTATTACGAAGTATTTCTCATCTATCTAGTTTTGAGGGAACAAACCCTAAAATTTTTATAGTCTGGTAATTATGGCGAGAAGGTCACACCCGTTCCCATCCCGAACACGGAAGTTAAGCTTCTCAGCGCCGATGGTAGTTGGGGGCTCTCCCCCTGCAAGAGTAGGACGTTGCCAGGCTGTATAATAAATGGAGGATTAGCTCAGCTGGGAGAGCACCTGCCTTACAAGCAGGGGGTCGGCGGTTCGATCCCGTCATCCTCCACCATATTAACAAAATAGTAATATGCCGGCCTAGCTCAATTGGTAGAGCAACTGACTTGTAATCAGTAGGTTGGGGGTTCAAGTCCTCTGGCCGGCACCATTTTTAAAAGAAATGAGCCATTAGCTCAGTCGGTAGAGCATCTGACTTTTAATCAGAGGGTCGAAGGTTCGAGTCCTTCATGGCTCACCATTAAATTTACGCGGGTGTGGCGGAATTGGCAGACGCACCAGACTTAGGATCTGGCGCCGCAAGGCGTGGGGGTTCGACTCCCTTCACCCGCATTATAACTAATTAAGTCGCGGAAGTAGTTCAGTGGTAGAACACCACCTTGCCAAGGTGGGGGTCGCGGGTTCGAATCCCGTCTTCCGCTCCAGACAACCCTTGCCGGGGTGGCGGAACTGGCAGACGCACAGGACTTAAAATCCTGCGGTAGGTGACTACCGTACCGGTTCGATTCCGGTCCTCGGCACCAAAGTTTTTTTGCGAAGCGAAATAACTTTCATTATATGCGCCCGTAGCTCAATTGGATAGAGCGTTTGACTACGGATCAAAAGGTTAGGGGTTCGACTCCTCTCGGGCGCGCCATTAAGTACGGGAAGTAGCTCAGCTTGGTAGAGCACTTGGTTTGGGACCAAGGGGTCGCAGGTTCGAATCCTGTCTTCCCGACCATTATATACAAAAACTAATATGGGGCCTTAGCTCAGCTGGGAGAGCGCCTGCTTTGCACGCAGGAGGTCAGCGGTTCGATCCCGCTAGGCTCCACCATAAGATATTTTAATGAAAAAAGTTATTGACAAAGAAACTTAATAATGATAAATTATAAAAGTTGTCTTTGAAAAATTGATCTTTGAAAACTGAACAAAACGAAACGTCAATTAATTTATTTTTAAACTAGAGCTATATCAAACATCTTTTTGGAGAGTTTGATCCTGGCTCAGGACGAACGCTGGCGGCGTGCCTAATACATGCAAGTCGAGCGAATCTTTGTGGGAGCTTGCTCCTACGATGATTAGCGGCGGACGGGTGAGTAACACGTGGGTAACCTGCCTGTAAGACTGGGATAACTCCGGGAAACCGGGGCTAATACCGGATAACTTTTTTCTTCGCATGAAGAAGAATTGAAAGGTGGCACTAGCTACCACTTACAGATGGACCCGCGGCGCATTAGCTAGTTGGTGAGGTAACGGCTCACCAAGGCGACGATGCGTAGCCGACTTGAGAGGGTGATCGGCCACACTGGGACTGAGACACGGCCCAGACTCCTACGGGAGGCAGCAGTAGGGAATCTTCCGCAATGGACGAAAGTCTGACGGAGCAACGCCGCGTGAGTGATGAAGGTTTTCGGATCGTAAAACTCTGTTGTTAGGGAAGAACAAGTATCGTTCGAATAGGGCGGTACCTTGACGGTACCTAACCAGAAAGCCACGGCTAACTACGTGCCAGCAGCCGCGGTAATACGTAGGTGGCAAGCGTTGTCCGGAATTATTGGGCGTAAAGCGCGCGCAGGCGGTTTCTTAAGTCTGATGTGAAAGCCCACGGCTCAACCGTGGAGGGTCATTGGAAACTGGGAGACTTGAGTGCAGAAGAGAAGAGCGGAATTCCACGTGTAGCGGTGAAATGCGTAGAGATGTGGAGGAACACCAGTGGCGAAGGCGGCTCTTTGGTCTGTAACTGACGCTGAGGCGCGAAAGCGTGGGGAGCGAACAGGATTAGATACCCTGGTAGTCCACGCCGTAAACGATGAGTGCTAAGTGTTAGAGGGTTTCCGCCCTTTAGTGCTGCAGCTAACGCATTAAGCACTCCGCCTGGGGAGTACGGCCGCAAGGCTGAAACTCAAAGGAATTGACGGGGGCCCGCACAAGCGGTGGAGCATGTGGTTTAATTCGAAGCAACGCGAAGAAGAACCTTACCAGGTCTTGACATCCTCTTGCCCTCCCTAGAGATAGGGATTTCCCTTCGGGGACAAGAGTGACAGGTGGTGCATGGTTGTCGTCAGCTCGTGTCGTGAGATGTTGGGTTAAGTCCCGCAACGAGCGCAACCCTTGACCTTAGTTGCCAGCATTTAGTTGGGCACTCTAAGGTGACTGCCGGTGACAAACCGGAGGAAGGTGGGGATGACGTCAAATCATCATGCCCCTTATGACCTGGGCTACACACGTGCTACAATGGATGGTACAAAGGGTTGCTAGACCGCGAGGTTACGCCAATCCCATAAAACCATTCTCAGTTCGGATTGTAGGCTGCAACTCGCCTACATGAAGCCGGAATCGCTAGTAATCGCGGATCAGCATGCCGCGGTGAATACGTTCCCGGGCCTTGTACACACCGCCCGTCACACCACGAGAGTTTGTAACACCCGAAGTCGGTGAGGTAACCTTTTGGAGCCAGCCGCCGAAGGTGGGACAGATGATTGGGGTGAAGTCGTAACAAGGTAGCCGTATCGGAAGGTGCGGCTGGATCACCTCCTTTCTAAGGAATATGGAAGACCACTGACGTGGTTACAAAAAGACGCTTTCGTTTTGTTCAGTTTTGAGAGGTTAATTCCTTTCAAACTAATTGTTCCTTGAAAACTAGATAAAATGAGAAATAACCAAGTAATAACCGAGAATCGCCACTTTATGGATGAATCCATTAAGTAAGTAATAAACAACCTTTTTAGGTTAAGTTAGTAAGGGCGCACGGTGAATGCCTTGGCACTAGGAGCCGATGAAGGACGGGACTAACACCGATATGCTTCGGGGAGCTGTAAGCAAGCTTTGATCCGGAGATTTCCGAATGGGGGAACCCACTGCCCGTAATGGGGTAGTATCCTTACTTGAATACATAGAGTATGGAAGGCAGACCCGGGGAACTGAAACATCTAAGTACCCGGAGGAAGAGAAAGCAAACGCGATTTCCTGAGTAGCGGCGAGCGAAACGGAAGAAGCCCAAACCAAGAGGCTTGCCTCTTGGGGTTGTAGGACACTCTATACGGAGTTACAAAGGAACGAAGTAAATGAAGAGGTCTGGAAGGCCCGTCAAAGAAGGTAACAACCCTGTAGTTGAAACTTCGTTCCCTCCAGAGTGGATCCTGAGTACGGCGGGACACGTGAAATCCCGTCGGAAGCAGGGAGGACCATCTCCCAAGGCTAAATACTCCCTAGTGACCGATAGTGAACCAGTACCGTGAGGGAAAGGTGAAAAGCACCCCGGGAGGGGAGTGAAAGAGAACCTGAAACCGTGTGCCTACAAGTAGTTAGAGCCCTATGCGTATTTCCTTCGGAAAGACGCCGGGTGATAGCGTGCCTTTTGTAGAATGAACCGGCGAGTTACGATTTCAAGCGAGGTTAAGCTGAAGAGGCGGAGCCGCAGCGAAAGCGAGTCTTAATAGGGCGAATGAGTTTGAGGTCGTAGACCCGAAACCAGGTGATCTACCCATGTCCAGGGTGAAGGTAAGGTAACACTTACTGGAGGCCCGAACCCACGCACGTTGAAAAGTGCGGGGATGAGGTGTGGGTAGCGGAGAAATTCCAATCGAACTTGGAGATAGCTGGTTCTCTCCGAAATAGCTTTAGGGCTAGCCTTAAGGTAAGAGTCTTGGAGGTAGAGCACTGTTTGGACTAGGGGCCCTCATCGGGTTACCGAATTCAGACAAACTCCGAATGCCAATGACTTATCCTTAGGAGTCAGACTGCGAGTGATAAGATCCGTAGTCAAAAGGGAAACAGCCCAGACCACCAGCTAAGGTCCCAAAGTATACGTTAAGTGGAAAAGGATGTGGAGTTGCTTAGACAACCAGGATGTTGGCTTAGAAGCAGCCACCATTTAAAGAGTGCGTAATAGCTCACTGGTCGAGTGACTCTGCGCCGAAAATGTACCGGGGCTAAACGTATCACCGAAGCTGTGGATGGACACCGTCTGGTGTCCGTGGTAGGAGAGCGTTCTAAGGGCTGAGAAGCTAGACCGTAAGGACTGGTGGAGCGCTTAGAAGTGAGAATGCCGGTATGAGTAGCGAAAGAAGGGTGAGAATCCCTTCCACCGAATGCCTAAGGTTTCCTGAGGAAGGCTCGTCCGCTCAGGGTTAGTCGGGACCTAAGCCGAGGCCGAAAGGCGTAGGCGATGGACAACAGGTTGATATTCCTGTACCACCTCTTCACCGTTTGAACGATGGGGGACGCAGGAGGATAGGGTAAGCGCGCTGCTGGAATAGCGCGTCCAAGCAGTTAGAGGGGTGACGAGGCAAATCCCGTCACCATGTACCTTGAGCTGTGATGGCGAGGGAAATATAGTACCGAAGTTCCTGATTCCACACTGCCTAGAAAATCCTCTAGTGAGGTGAAAGGTGCCCGTACCGCAAACCGACACAGGTAGGCGAGGAGAGAATCCTAAGGTGAGCGAGAGAACTCTCGTTAAGGAACTCGGCAAAATGACCCCGTAACTTCGGGAGAAGGGGTGCTCTGTTAGGTGCAAGCCCGAGAGAGCCGCAGTGATATATACCAGGCGACTGTTTAGCAAAAACACAGGTCTCTGCGAAGCCGCAAGGCGAAGTATAGGGGCTGACGCCTGCCCGGTGCTGGAAGGTTAAGAGGAGAGGTTAGCGCAAGCGAAGCTTTGAATTGAAGCCCCAGTAAACGGCGGTACCGTAACTATAACGGTCCTAAGGTAGCGAAATTCCTTGTCAGGTAAGTTCTGACCCGCACGAAAGGCGCAACGATCTGGGCACTGTCTCAACGAGAGACTCGGTGAAATTATAGTACCTGTGAAGATGCAGGTTACCCGCGACAGGACGGAAAGACCCCGTGGAGCTTTACTGCAGCCTGATATTGAATTTTGGTACAGCTTGTACAGGATAGGTAGGAGCCTTTGAAGCCGGAGCGCCAGCTTCGGTGGAGGCGTCGGTGGGATACTACCCTGGCTGTATTGAAATTCTAACCCGCACCCTGATCGGGGTGGGAGACAGTGTCAGGCGGGCAGTTTGACTGGGGCGGTCGCCTCCTAAAAGGTAACGGAGGCGCCCAAAGGTTCCCTCAGAATGGTTGGAAATCATTCGCAGAGTGTAAAGGCACAAGGGAGCTTGACTGCGAGACCTACAAGTCGAGCAGGGACGAAAGTCGGGCTTAGTGATCCGGTGGTTCCGCATGGAAAGTACCATCGCTCAACGGATAAAAGCTACCCCGGGGATAACAGGCTTATCTCCCCAAGAGTCCACATCGACGGGGAGGTTTGGCACCTCGATGTCGGCTCATCGCATCCTGGGGCTGTAGTCGGTCCCAAGGGTTGGGCTGTTCGCCCATTAAAGCGGTACGCGAGCTGGGTTCAGAACGTCGTGAGACAGTTCGGTCCCTATCCGTCGTGGGCGTAGGAAATTTGAGAGGAGCTGTCCTTAGTACGAGAGGACCGGGATGGACGCACCGCTGGTGTACCAGTTGTCTTGCCAAAGGCATCGCTGGGTAGCTATGTGCGGAAGGGATAAGTGCTGAAAGCATCTAAGCATGAAGCCCCCCTCAAGATGAGATTTCCCTTAGTTTATCTAAATAAGACCCCTGAAAGATGATCAGGTTGATAGGTTCGAGGTGGAAGTGTGGCGACACATGGAGCTGACGAATACTAATCGGTCGAAGACTTATCCTAATTTGATTCAATGTTATTACGAAGTATTTCTCATCTATCTAGTTTTGAGGGAACAAACCCTAAAATTTTTATAGTCTGGTAATTATGGCGAGAAGGTCACACCCGTTCCCATCCCGAACACGGAAGTTAAGCTTCTCAGCGCCGATGGTAGTTGGGGGCTCTCCCCCTGCAAGAGTAGGACGTTGCCAGGCAAATGAAACACGGAGTGTATGCTCCGTGTTTTTTTGTTTTTATATATAAAAAGCAATAAAAAGACAGTCCCTGATAAAACAATTTGCAAAAATAAAAAGACCAATAAAAAAAGACTACAAATCAATCGAACAAGTAAAAGGACCAATCAAAAAAAGATAGAAACCAATCAAAAAAGGTCAGAAACGAATTAAATAAAGAGCAACCGATCAAAATAATTAACAAACCAATTATGAAAAGCTCAAAACCAATCAAAAAAACAGAAAGACCATTCAAAACTCCTCCCGCTAAAGTTTATCGCACCTTAGTAAGAGTGCCCTTCCACTATTATTTAGTATTTCAGTTTTAATCTTCATCTTCTTGGCAAAACTATTTTTAATAAACATTCTAATTGCATTTTTTTTACTAATTCATGTATAATTAAAGTCAAATATAGTCAAAGTCAACTCGGAGGAGGAGGTGGACTTGATGAAAAACATATCAGATATAATTGAAGGTTATTTAAAACAAGTTTTAGAAATGAATGGCAGTGAAATTGTTGAAATTAAAAGAAGTGAAGTGGCTGATAAATTTCAATGTGTACCCTCACAAATTAACTACGTAATCAATACAAGATTTACTATAGAAAGAGGTTATTTAGTTGAGAGTAAAAGAGGTGGTGGAGGGTATATTCGAATTATAAAAGTAAGACCACATGACCAGGCACATTTAATTGACCATTTATTGCGATTAGTAAAAACAAGAATATCTCAAGCAAATGCAGAAGATGTCATTATGCGTTTAGTGGAAGAAGAGGTTATTACCGAAAGGGAAGCTAAAATTATGCTAAGTGTGATGGACCGATCAGTCCTATATATTGATCTTCCAGAAAGAGATCAACTTAGATCACGAATGCTAAGCGCAATGTTGATGTCATTGAAATATAAATAATTGTAGAGGTGAATGTAATGATCTGTCAGGAATGTAATGAAAGACCGGCAACCCTACATTTCACCAAAATCATTAATGGAGAAAAGACTGAAATCCATTATTGTGATAAGTGTGCTCAGGAAAAAGGTGAAATGTTTATGTTCGAAGGAGAACCAGGATTTTCGATTAATAATATTTTAGCTGGGCTATTGAATTTTGACCCGGTGTTCCAACAGGCAAAGCAGGAAACAATTCAAAAAAATGAAATCCTGCAATGTCCAAATTGTAAAATGACTTTTAAACAGTTTGTAAATATTGGTCGCTTTGGATGTGCTCATTGTTATGATGCTTTTAGCGGGCGTTTAGAACCAATCATTAAAAGACTGCATGTTGGAAATCTTGAACATCACGGAAAGCTTCCTAAAAGAATAGGGGGAACAGTTCATATAAAAAGACAGATACAGCAATTGAAACTTGATTTACAACATGCAATAAAAAGTGAGGAATTTGAAAAAGCTGCAGAAATTCGAGATCAAGTTCGTGCTTTGGAGAGCTCACTTCTCAATGAAGGGAGTGAAACTTCATGAGCCTGGAAAGGTTTGTTAACCAAGCTGTAAGTGCATGGATGAATTTAGAAGGACCTAATTCTGATATAGTATTAAGTTCTAGAGTACGCTTAGCGAGGAATTTTAAACAATTTAATTTTCCAACCTTGTTTAGTAACGAGGAGGCAAGGGAAATAATTGCTAAAGTAGAGACTGCTTTACAATCCGAGTCATTTCATGAAAATAATATGGAATTACTAAGAATGGACGATTTACAAACCTTACAGAAAAAGGTTTTGGTTGAAAAACATCTTATCAGTCCGAATTTAGCAGATGAATCATCACATGGTGCTGTTATTTTAACAAGCGAAGAGGATGTAAGCATCATGATTAATGAAGAGGATCATATTCGAATTCAATGCTTATTTCCGGGCCTGCAATTGAAGGAGGCACTCGAAAAGGCAAGCAAAATCGATGATTTAATGGAGGAACATATTGATTATGCTTTTAGCGAAAAGTTAGGGTATCTTACAAGTTGTCCGACTAATGTAGGTACTGGTCTGAGGGCATCGGTTATGGTTCATTTACCCGGCTTGGTTTTAACTCAACAGATGAATCGAATTATTCCAGCAATTAGCCAATTAGGTTTGGTTGTTAGAGGAATTTACGGAGAAGGAAGCGAAGCATTAGGAAACATCTTTCAAATATCAAATCAAATTACCCTTGGTAAAACAGAAATTGATATTGTAGAAGATTTGATGAGTGTGGTGCAGCAAATAATAGCACAAGAAAGGTCAGCTAGAGAAGCATTGATTAAAACCTCAAACATACAATTAGAAGATAAAGTATATCGTTCCTTCGGAGTATTATCAAATAGTCGAATTATTGAGTCTAAAGAGGCGGCGCAGTGCTTATCTGATGTACGTTTAGGAATAGATACAGGATATATAAAAAATGTATCTAAAAATATACTTAATGAATTAATGATATTAACTCAACCTGGTTTTTTACAACAATATGCAGGTGGACCTCTTCGTCCCCATGAAAGAGACATACGTCGGGCAACGCTAATTCGAGAGCGATTAAAACTTGAAGAAGTAAATAATGGCTAGGAGGAGATCGTAATGATGTTTGGACGATTTACTGAAAGGGCTCAAAAAGTATTGGCGCTATCACAGGAAGAAGCAATACGGTTAAAACATAATAATATTGGCACAGAACATATTCTTCTTGGTTTAGTTCAAGAAGGTGAAGGGATTGCGGCAAAAGCATTGTATGGACTTGGATTGAGTCCAGAAAAAATTCAAATTGAGGTTGAAAATTTAATTGGTAAAGGGCAGGATTCCGGACAAACGGTTCATTATACCCCTCGAGCCAAAAAGGTAATTGAACTATCAATGGATGAAGCTAGAAAATTAGGTCATTCATATGTTGGCACAGAGCATATACTGCTTGGTCTTATTCGTGAAGGAGAAGGCGTTGCTGCAAGAGTTTTAAATAATTTAGGAGTTAGCTTGAATAAAGCAAGACAACAAGTCCTTCAGCTCTTGGGAAGTAATGAAGCAGGAAGTCATCAGGGAGGAAGCACTGCAAATGCAAATACACCGACCTTGGATAGTCTTGCACGTGATTTAACAGCGATAGCAAGGGAAGAGACGTTAGATCCTGTCATTGGTCGGAGCAAGGAAATTCAACGAGTTATTGAAGTTCTTAGCAGACGTACAAAAAACAATCCTGTGTTAATTGGTGAACCTGGTGTGGGTAAAACTGCTATTGCAGAAGGACTCGCTCAACAAATTGTTAATAACGAAGTACCCGAAACACTTCGTGATAAAAGAGTCATGACGCTGGATATGGGTACTGTAGTAGCAGGTACAAAATATCGGGGGGAATTCGAAGACCGTTTAAAAAAGGTGATGGATGAGATCCGCCAAGCGGGCAATATCATTCTGTTTATTGATGAGCTTCATACTCTCATTGGAGCTGGTGGTGCAGAAGGTGCAATCGATGCTTCAAATATTTTGAAACCATCTTTAGCAAGAGGAGAATTACAATGTATTGGTGCCACAACCTTAGATGAGTACCGTAAATACATCGAGAAGGATGCCGCTTTAGAACGGAGATTCCAGCCAATCCAAGTAGATGAACCTTCAACTGATGAGTCTATACAAATTTTAAAAGGGTTAAGGGATCGTTATGAAGCTCATCATCGTGTGTCGATTACAGACGAGGCGATAGAAGCTGCGGTGAAGTTATCTGATCGTTATATTTCTGACCGATTTTTACCGGATAAAGCTATCGATTTAATTGATGAAGCAGGGTCAAAAGTGCGATTACGCTCCTATACGACACCACCTAACTTAAAGGAATTAGAGATTAATTTGGAGGAAATAAGGAAAGAAAAAGATGCTGCGGTACAAAGTCAGGAATTTGAAAAGGCAGCCTCACTAAGAGATTCTGAGCAACGACTTCGAGAAAAATTAGAAGAAACAAAGAAATCGTGGAAAGAAAAACAGGGTCAAGAAAATAGTGAAGTAACAGTCGAAGATATTGCAACAGTTGTATCTAACTGGACTGGTGTACCTGTATCTAAATTAGCACAGACTGAAACGGAAAAATTATTAAAACTAGAAGAAATTTTACATTCACGAGTCATTGGTCAAGAGGAAGCAGTGAAAGCTGTTTCTAAAGCTGTTCGTCGTGCGAGAGCAGGGTTGAAAGATCCAAAACGGCCAATAGGCTCATTTGTATTCCTTGGTCCAACTGGAGTTGGTAAAACTGAGTTAGCCAGAGCATTGGCAGAGGCGATGTTTGGTGATGAAGATTCAATGATTCGTATCGATATGTCTGAATACATGGAGAAACATTCTACATCAAGACTTGTGGGGTCTCCTCCCGGATATGTTGGATACGAAGAGGGTGGACAATTAACTGAAAAAGTACGCCGTAAACCATATTCTGTTATTTTACTTGATGAGATTGAGAAAGCACATCCGGATGTGTTTAATATACTTTTACAAGTGTTAGAGGATGGACGTTTAACAGACTCAAAAGGACGCACGGTCGACTTTAGGAATACAGTGCTTATCATGACTTCAAATGTAGGTGCAGAATCTTTAAAAAGGAACAAATATGTTGGGTTTAACATTCAAGATGGAAATCAGGATTATAAAGATATGAAAGGTAAAGTAATGGATGAACTTAAAAGAGCCTTTCGTCCTGAGTTTTTAAACCGTATTGATGAAATTATTGTTTTCCATGCACTCGAAAAAGAGCATTTAAGAAATATCGTTTCATTATTATCTGATCAATTAGTTAAGCGATTAAAGGAAAAAGATATAGAATTGGAACTAACTGCAGCAGCAAAGGAAAAGATAGCGGAGGAAGGTTACGATCCAGAATATGGAGCTCGACCATTAAAAAGAGCTATTCAGAAGCATGTTGAGGATCGTTTGTCCGAAGAGCTGTTAAAAGGAGTTATACTTGAAGGCCAAAAGGTAATTATTGACGTACAAGAAGGGGAATTTATCGTTAGACCATCTGAAGTAACCGAAACAATTATATAATAATAGTAGTACATGAAAATCGTTGAAAATAAGCAAGTTCCATTTTTTGTAATGGAACTTGCTAATAAATGAAACTAAATGCATGATGTATTCGTCTATAAGCATAATAACTTTTTTGTAAAAGAAATTAGATAAGTGCATGAATAGTAAGTTTCAATAAAGACGCTTCGCATGTGCTTTTTTATTAGTGATGGGAATTACTATGCCAGAAAAGCATAGATATATAGAGAGGAAGTAAAATATGGCAAAAAAGACAACAAAATTTATTTGCCAGTCATGCGGGTACGAATCTGCAAAATGGATGGGAAGATGTCCGGGATGTAATGAATGGAACAAAATGGTGGAGGAAGTTGAAATAACTGGTAAACCTCGAAAAGGAGCATTTTTGCATTCTCCTGGAGGTGGTTTAGCAAAAGCAACTCCTATAACTTCGATTGTCTCTGAGCAAGAAGAAAGAGTCCTTACTGAATTAAAAGAGCTTAATAGAGTATTGGGCGGGGGAGTGGTTCCAGGATCACTTGTATTAATTGGCGGAGACCCTGGAATTGGAAAGTCTACACTTCTTCTTCAAGTATCATCTCAATTATCTAAACATAGTCACAAGGTATTATATATATCAGGTGAGGAATCCGTTAAACAAACAAAACTCCGTGCGGATCGTCTTGATATTTCATCAGAAACTCTTTATGTATTTTCCGAAACCAATCTTGAAGCGATTCATCAAACCATTCAAGAAATTACTCCGCAATTTGTTGTAATTGATTCCATCCAAACAATTTATCATCCAGAGGTAACTTCTGCACCCGGCAGTGTCTCGCAGGTTAGAGAGTGTACAGCTGAATTAATGAGAATTGCAAAAACAAAAGGTATTGCAATTTTTATTGTTGGGCATGTTACGAAAGAGGGATCAATTGCTGGTCCAAGACTTTTAGAGCATATGGTAGATTCAGTGCTTTACTTTGAAGGTGAGCGCCACCATTCATATCGAATATTAAGGGCGGTTAAAAACCGATTCGGTTCTACAAATGAAATGGCAATTTTTGAAATGAAGGAGTTTGGACTTACAGAAGTAAATAATCCTTCGGAAATCTTTTTGGAGGAACGGTCGAAGGGAGCATCTGGGTCAACTGTGGTTGCCTCAATGGAAGGAACGAGGCCGGTTCTCGTAGAAATTCAGGCCCTTATATCCCCTTCTATATATGGAATGCCAAGGAGAATGGGAACGGGCATAGATCATAATCGTGTGACATTATTGATGGCTGTATTAGAAAAAAGAGTTGGGTTATTATTGCAAAACCATGATGCTTATTTAAAAGTTGCTGGGGGAATAAAGTTAGATGAGCCGGCGATTGACCTAGGAATTATTATTAGTATTGCATCCAGCTTCCGTGATCAGCCAACTAATGCGGATGATTGTATAGTCGGAGAGGTTGGTCTTACGGGAGAAGTAAGACGAGTTTCTCGAATTGAACAACGTGTTCAGGAGGCAGCAAAATTAGGGTTTAGTAGAATCATTTTGCCAAAAAATAATCTTGGCGGATGGAAAATACCTCAAGGAATACAAGTAATAGGAGTTTCAACTGTTCAGGAAGCATTACAACATGCACTAGGAGGATGACTGAATGGATGAAAAAAAGCTTCAACAAAAATCCATGTCTGAAATCTTACAGTTAATTGCCCCCGGTACACCGATACGTGAAGGAATAGATAATGTTTTGCGTGCAAACACAGGTGGATTGATCGTTCTTGGATATAATGATCGTATAAAAACCATTGTTGATGGTGGATTTACGATTAACTGTGTGTTTAGTCCCAGTTATTTATATGAACTAGCTAAAATGGATGGTGCCATAATTTTAAATGAATCGGGAAATAAAATATTAATTGCAAATGCTCAGCTTGCACCGGATTCGTCTATATCCTCCTCAGAAACTGGAATGCGGCATAGAACCGCTGAAAGGGTTGCAAAGCAAACAAAGTCTTTAGTTATCGCCATTTCACAAAGACGTAATGTCATTACGTTATATCAAGGGAATTTTCGCTACGCTTTAAAGGATATTGGCGTAATATTAACGAAAGCTAATCAAGCAATTCAAACGTTAGAAAAGTATAAGATGGTTTTAGACCAGAGCATCGCGAATTTGTCGGTATTAGAATTTGAAGAATTAGTTACTTACGGTGATTTATTACAAGTACTACATCGAGTAGAAATGGTTATTAGAATAAAAAAGGAGTTAATAACCTATTTAAATGAATTAGGATCAGAAGGTAGACTAGTTCGTCTGCAGATGAAGGAATTGTTAACTGATATTGAAGAAGAAGCGATGCTCATTATTCGCGACTATGCATATGTAAATCAATTAAAACCAATTGAAATGCTACTACGTTTTCAAGATTTAGTTAGTTCAGAGGTATTAGATGATAATGTCATTATGAAATTACTTGGTTTTAACAACTATATTCATCCAGATGATCATGTATGTCCTAGAGGATATAGAGTGTTGAATAAAATACCAAGGCTACCTATATCCATTATAGAGAATCTCATTAATCAATTTAATACTTTGCCTAATGTTTTAAAGGCAACCGTCGATGACCTTGATGATGTGGAGGGAATTGGCGAGGTAAGAGCAAGGAAAATTAAAGAAGGTTTAAAATTGATTAAAGAACAAACATTCGCTGATCGTCAATTGTAGAAACTACGAGGAGTTAATATTAAATGTGTATAAAATTTTATCAATATAACGAAACCATGTCTAAAAGATTACATTCTAAAAATATTCATGAATCAAACGTTTTAAACTTTAGAAATTGTTTATAATGAATAAAGGAGGTGAAGAAATGTTAAAACGTATTGTTCAAGCTTGTTTTATTATCATTGGTGGGACACTTGGGATATTTCTTTTGCCCGAGCTTCTGAAACTATTGAATTTATCCCATCAAGTTGCGATTAATAATCCATATGTTACAGCTATTTTGGGCGCTATTATCTTTTATTTTATTTCTTTTTGGGCTGTAGATTATGTTGTGGGTTTTGTAAAGTGGTTTGAAGATTCAATTGTTAAAGCTCCAATTACGGAAATCATATCCGGAAGTCTTGGTTTAATTTTTGGTCTTTTTGTCGCATATTTATTCGGAATTCCTTTTAATCATATGGAGATTCCAATTTTAAATACAGTCATTCCGATCCTATTAACATTACTTCTTGGGTATGTAGGTTTTCAGGTAGGTTTTAAAAAGCGTGAAGAACTTATGAGTTTATTTACCATTCCTACACGTCAAAAAAAGAAAAGTTCAATTGAGTCAGAAGAAGAAGTCAAGGAATCAAAATCATTGAAACTTTTAGATACAAGTGTCATTATAGATGGGAGAATTGCAGATATATGTCAAACGGGGTTCCTTGATGGAATCATAGTTATTCCCCAATTTGTGTTAGAAGAGTTGCAGCATATAGCAGATTCATCTGATGCGCTTAAGAGAAATCGAGGTCGCCGTGGATTAGATATTTTAAAACGTATCCAAAAGGAGCTCCCAATCGAGGTTCAGATTTATGAGGGCGATTTTGAAGATATTCAAGAAGTGGATAGTAAGTTAATCAAGCTTGCAAAGTTAACAAACGGAATTGTTGTTACGAATGATTTCAATCTTAACAAAGTTTGTGATCTTCAAGGTGTACAAGTTTTAAATATTAACGATTTAGCGAATGCAGTAAAGCCGGTAGTTCTTCCAGGAGAAGAGTTAAATGTTCAACTAATTAAGGATGGAAAAGAATATCATCAAGGAATCGCTTATTTAGATGATGGTACGATGATTGTAGTTGAAGAAGGAAGAAACTATATTGGTAAACGAATTGATGTTTTAGTTACAAGTGTATTGCAAACATCAGCGGGAAGAATGATATTCGCTAAGCCGAAGCTATTAGAGAAAGCATTATAATAATAGGAGTATATTATATGGATTATCAGGTAATCATTCCTGCGGCTGGGCAAGGAAAAAGAATGGGTGTAGGGAAAAACAAATTATTGTTGGAATTACAAGAACAGCCAGTCATTCTTCATACGATAAATGTTTTCCTCCATGATCAAAACTGCAAAGGAATTATTTTAGTGATTCAACCTGATGATGAGCGGATATTTAAAGAATTATTAAAAACACGTCCTATGAAAGAGAAAATAAAAACCGTTTATGGTGGTACTGAGAGACAGTTTAGTGTGTACAATGGTCTACAGGCAGTAGAAAATACAGAAATTGTACTTGTCCATGATGGTGCTAGGCCTTTTATTAAATTAAGCGTTATTCATCAATTAGTGGAGAAAGCGCATAGACATGGTGCCGCGATTGCTGCTGTACCTGTAAAAGACACGATTAAAAAGGTCGATCAACACCAAGTAATGGAGACGGTAGAGCGTTCAAGCTTGTGGCAGGTTCAAACTCCACAGGCTTTTCGTTTTTCGATTCTTTTTCGCGCACATCAACAGGCTCATCGAGAAAACTTCCTTGGAACGGATGAATCTTCCCTTGTGGAACGACTAGGTTATTCAGTCAATGTCGTCACTGGAGATTATGATAATATTAAGTTAACAACTCCAGAGGATCTTTATTTTGCCGAAGCTATATTAAAGAAAAGGTCTGTTATGAAATAATAAATACAATTTAAAGAAAAGCCTTTGCTAAAGTTCAATGTTGAAATTGATGCCATGTCGATGGGAACAAAAATCAATAACCAAGCTTAACATAGCAAAAGAAAAAACAGAATAAAAGGAGAATACTTGCAGATGTTTCGAATAGGTCAAGGATATGATGTCCATCAATTAGTTGAAGGAAGACCACTTATTATCGGAGGAGTCCACATACCTTATGAAAAGGGGTTATTAGGTCACTCCGACGCGGATGTATTATTACACACAGTTGCCGATGCGAGTTTAGGTGCCATTGGTGAAGGCGATATAGGAAGGCATTTTCCGGATACAGACCCTCTGTTCAAAGACGCTGATTCAGCCGTACTTTTAAAGCATGTATGGAAGTTAGTTAAACAAAAGGGATATTGTTTGGGAAATATTGATTGTACAATTATTGCTCAACAACCTAAAATGGCTCCATATATAGAAGAAATTCGCCAAAGAATTGCAGAGCTTTTAGAAGGTGAAATTGAGCAAGTCAATGTAAAAGCTACAACAACTGAAAAATTAGGGTTTACTGGAAGAGGAGAAGGGATTGCCGCAATGGCGGTCATTCTTTTGGAACAAAAATAAGTGGGAAATATTTCGCGATGATTTAAATAAAGTTTCAAGAGGTTCCTTTTAACTTACATGAGCTGGTGATAAAATAAACCAGTATATAAAAAAAGAAATATCATTTAGGAGGAAAAATTCATGTCAGCCGATATACGTGTTCGATATGCACCAAGTCCAACTGGCCATTTACATATAGGAAATGCCAGAACGGCTCTTTTTAATTACTTGTTTGCTCGCAGTCAAGGGGGAAAGTTTATTATCCGAATTGAGGATACCGACCAAAAGCGAAATATTGCAGGTGGAGAGGAAAGTCAGCTGAAATATTTAAAATGGTTAGGAATCGATTGGGATGAGAGCGTCGATAAAGAAGGTGAATATGCACCATATCGTCAATCTGAACGTAGAACTATTTATCAAAAGTATTACAATGATTTACTCGAAAGAGATTTAGCTTATAAGTGCTACTGTACTGAAGAGGAATTAGAAGCTGAACGCGAAGAACAACTCGCTCGTGGAGAAACTCCGAAATACTCACGCAAATGCCGTCATTTATCTAAAGAAGAGCAAGAGCGACTTGAAAATGAAGGCAGGAAACCAAGTATTCGCTTTGCTGTTCCAGAAGGACGTGTCTATTCTTTTAAGGATATGGTGAAAGACGAAGTATCCTTTGAAGCAGATGGCTTTGGTGATTTCGTTATTATTAAAAAGGACGGAATTCCAACCTACAATTTTGCGGTAGCTGTGGATGATCATTTAATGGAAATATCCCATGTTCTTCGTGGAGATGACCATATTACAAATACGCCGAAGCAATTAATGATTTATGAAGCATTTGGTTGGGAGCCACCGGTGTTTGGACATATGACATTAATCGTAAACGAAAGTCGTAAAAAGCTTAGTAAACGTGATGAAAGCATTATACAATTTATTGAGCAATACGAAGAACTTGGTTATTTGCCGGAAGCATTATTCAATTTTATTGCTTTATTAGGCTGGTCTCCACAAGGTGAGGAAGAATTATTTACAAAAGAAGAGTTTATCAAGATTTTTGATGCCGAACGGTTATCTAAATCTCCTGCTTTGTTTGACAAACAAAAGCTTACGTGGATGAATAATCAATATGTAAAAAAGCTTGACTTAGATCGTGCTGTAGAAATTTCACTTCCACATCTTATTAAAGCTAAACTAGTAAGTGAGAAATTATCGGATCAAGAATATAATTGGGTTCAGCATTTAATTGCGCTATACCAAGACCAAATGAGTTATGGTGCTGAAATAGTAGAGCTATCGAAGTTGTTTTTTGCTGATACTATTGAGTACGATGAGGAAGCAAAAGAAATTCTCGGTGAAGAACAAGTACCTGAAGTACTATCAGCTTTTTTAAATGAGGTTAATGGAATAGAAGAATTTAAAGCTGAAGAAATACAAAAATCCATTAAAAGTGTTCAAAAGTCGACTGGCCATAAAGGAAAAAAACTATTTATGCCAATTAGGGTAGCGGTAACTGGGCAAGCTCATGGACCTGATTTACCAAAGGCGATTGAACTTTTAGGCAAGGAAAAAATTATTAAGCGACTTGATGCTCTTATTGGTTAACATTTTTAAGAAAATGTAATATAGTAAGATTAATAAATGAGAGTTAATGAAAATTATATAGATTAAAGTGTGGAAGAGGAGAAGTAAAAAAACGATTGCTTCAAAATGAATTTCCCTGTGTGAACTTCATTGAAAGAGAGAACCATCACCGGCTGAAAGTGGTTTAAGCCTCTCGTTATTTGAAATGCACCTCTGAATCTTTTTCCGAACGACACGGTTAAGTAGGATTAGGCGGTTACCCATCGTTAAAAGGGATGAGTTGGGATGTAATAGACCAGTTTGATCTATTATATTCAAACAGAGTGGAACCGCGTAGTAAGCGTCTCTGTCTATTCAGAGACGCTTTTTTTATTTCCAAAAAATATCGTTCCAATTATACATCGAAAGGGGGAGTGAGGGCATGTTTAAACGAATGAAGGAAGACATCGAAGTTGTATTCGAACAAGACCCAGCTGCTCGAAGTCATGTTGAGGTTATTCTTACCTACTCTGGACTGCATGCAATATGGGCACACCGAGTGGCCCACAGTTTTTATAAAAGAAAGTTATTTTTCATTGCCAGGGTCATTTCACAGGTAAGTCGCTTTTTTACAGGCATTGAAATACACCCAGGAGCTACGATTGGTCGCCGCTTTTTTATCGACCATGGGATGGGTGTAGTGATTGGTGAAACATGTGAAATTGGAGATAATGTAACTGTTTATCAAGGAGTTACATTAGGGGGAACAGGTAAAGAAAAGGGCAAGCGTCACCCGACAATTAAGGATAATGCATTAATTGCTACTGGAGCTAAAGTTTTAGGATCCATAACAGTTGGAGAGAATTCTAAAATAGGTGCAGGATCAGTTGTTTTAAGGGATGTACCTTCAAACTCCACGGTTGTTGGAATTCCTGGACGTGTCGTTATTCAAGATGGAGTAAAAATCAAGAAGGACTTAAATCACAGTGATTTGCCGGACCCAGTGGCGGATCGATGTTCTGCTATTGAGAAGAAAATACATTTGTTAGAAGCAGAAATTGTTCGGTTAAAAACGGAAGGAGTCGAAAAAGAAAATGTCAATTCAACTTTATAATACATTAACCCGAAAAAAGGAACCGTTTATCCCGCTTGAAGAGGGAAAAGTAAAAATGTATGTTTGCGGGCCCACTGTTTATAATTATATTCATATTGGAAACGCAAGACCTGCCATTGTTTTTGATACGGTAAGAAGATATTTAGAGTATCGTGGTTACGATGTGAATTTTGTATCAAATTTCACAGATGTTGATGATAAGCTCATTAAAGCGGCTAAAGAACTAGGTGAAGATGTACCAACGATTGCTGACCGCTTTATCGATGCATATTTTGAAGATGTTTCAGCACTCGGTTGCCATACAGCCGATGTTCATCCGCGAGTTACGGAGAATATGGATATTATTATCGAATTTATTGAGACCTTAATTAGTAAGGGTCATGCTTACGAATCTCATGGAGATGTTTATTATCGAACAAGAAGTTTTGATGAATACGGAAAATTATCTCATCAATCCATTGATGACCTTAAATCGGGAGCTCGTATTGAAGTAGGTGAAAAAAAGGAAGATGCCTTGGATTTTGCTTTATGGAAAGCTGCGAAAGAAGGAGAAATTTATTGGGAAAGCCCATGGGGAAAAGGGCGTCCAGGCTGGCATATTGAATGCTCGGCGATGGCACGAAAATATTTAGGTGATACAATTGATATTCATGCGGGAGGTCAAGATTTAACTTTCCCTCATCACGAAAATGAAATTGCTCAATCAGAGGCATTAACAGGTAAGCTGTTCTCCCGTTATTGGATGCACAATGGCTATATTAATATCGACAATGAGAAAATGTCTAAATCACTCGGAAACTTTGTATTAGTGCATGATATTATTAAACATTATGATCCGCAAGTACTTCGTTTCTTTATGTTAGCTGTGCACTATCGCAATCCGATTAATTATAGTGAGGAACTGTTAGGGAATGCAGGGAGCGGATTAGATCGTTTAAAAACCTCATATCAAAATATTAAACATCGTTTACAAAGCAGCAACAACCTAACAGATAATGATCAAGAATGGCTTGATAAAATTAATCATTATCATAATGAATTTATACAAGAGATGGATGATGATTTTAATACAGCAAATGGAATTTCCGTACTATTTGAGCTTTCGAAACAAGCGAACTATTATTTAAGAGAAAAAAATACATCCGAAAAAGTGCTGCATGCATTTATGGATGAATTCAAAAGTTTATTTGAAGTTTTAGGTTTAAAATTGGAATCCGATGAGCTCTTGGATGAAGAAATTGAAGCGTTAATTCAAAAACGAAATCAAGCAAGAAAAGATAGAGATTTTGGCTTAGCTGATGCAATCCGTGACCAATTAAAAGAAATGAATATCATTCTAGAAGATACCCCGCAAGGAATTAGATGGAAGAGAGGGTAAACAATGATAGAAATTGAAAAGAGTGTTGATGTAATGCAGCTGAATAGTCTTGCCTTGGCTTACATGGGGGATGCGGTATATGAAGTATATATACGGCATCACCTCCTCCATTTGGGAAAGACGAAGCCTCATCATCTCCACAAGGAAGCTACGAAATATGTTTCTGCTAAAGCACAAGCGTCTATATTAAAAAACTTTCAGGAAGAAAATGTTTTAACAGAAGAGGAACAAGTAATAGTGAAACGCGGTAGAAATGCTAAATCTGGATCAATTCCGAAGAATACAGATGTTCAAACATATAACCATAGTACCGGATTTGAAGCTTTAATTGGACATTTGTATTTAAATAAAGATTTAGCAAGATTAGAAAGTATTATTGCAAGCGCTATTCAAACAGTAGAGCGATTGTAATCAGATAATAAAAATAAGGCAGGAGGTTTCATCAATGGATCAAGATTATATTGCAGGAAAAAACCCTGTTATTGAAGCGCTAAAATCCAACCGTGATATTAATAAAATCTGGATTGCAGAAGGTTCAGCTAAGGGACAGATGCAGCAAGTTATACAGTTGGCCAAGCAGTCAAGAGTATTGGTACAATATGTTCCCAAACAGAAAATTGATCAAATGGTAAAAGAAAATCATCAAGGGGTAGTGGCGCTTGTAGCTGCATATCAATATGCGGAATTAGATGACCTATTTAAACGAGCGGAACAAAAAAATGAAGATCCTTTCTTCTTAATTTTAGATGAATTAGAAGATCCGCATAACTTAGGATCTATATTGAGAACTGCTGATGCGGCTGGAGTACACGGGGTAATTATACCGAAGCGTAGGGCGGTTGGACTAACAGCTACTGTAGCCAAAGCATCAACGGGAGCAATTGAGTATGTTCCTGTTGTGAGAGTTACTAATATAGCTAGAACGATTTCGGAATTAAAAGAACGAGGAGTATGGATATTTGGTACGGATGCAAAAGGTAGTCAGGACTACCGTTCAATGGATGGATCGATGCCGTTAGCTATTGTTATCGGAAGTGAAGGCAAAGGAATTAGTCGGCTGATTAAAGAAAATTGTGATTTTCTCGTCCACTTACCAATGATAGGCCACGTTACATCTCTAAATGCCTCGGTAGCGGCAAGTTTATTAATTTATGAGGTTTATCGAAAACGTTATCCTCAAGGTGAATAAAAATGGACATTTTGCTTGTGGATGGCTATAACATTATTGGTGCATGGCCAGAGCTTAGACAACTTAAGAACATTAATTTAAGTCATGCAAGAGATCGATTAATTGAGCGGATGGCGGAATACCAAGGATACACCGGGTACAGGGTCATTATCGTCTTTGATGCGCTTTATGTAAAAGGAATGGAAAAAAAATATCGACAACATAAGGTGGAAGTTATTTTTACAAAAGAAAATGAATCTGCTGATGAACGCATAGAAAAAATGGCCATTCAAATGAGCAATAGAAAAACTCAAATTCATGTAGCAACTTCTGATTTCACCGAACAATGGGCTATATTTGGCCAGGGAGCGCTAAGGATCTCTGCTCGAGAATTACTTAATGAAATGAATATGATTAATCAACAGATAGAAAAAAACGTAAGGAATTCACATCAAGATAAGCCCTTTTCAAGAATTGAGCTAAGTAAAGATGTTGCAGAAATGTTCGAAAAACTTCGAAGAGGAAAACAATGAGTATTGACGCTTGAAAATTCTGTAATGTATAATATTTCTATCTATTGCTTCAGAGCGGTCAGGGGGATTTATGTGAACCTAAATATGAAGGTACCACATAATGAAAATTATGTGATGATGGAAGATGAGCAATTGATTGAGTTGGTGCACAAAGGTGATAGTGATGCTTTAGACTATCTTATTCAAAAGTATCGCAATTTCGTCCGAGCTAAGGCACGTTCTTATTTTTTAATTGGTGCTGATAAGGAGGATATTGTCCAAGAGGGAATGATTGGTTTGTATAAGGCCATTCGTGATTATAAAGAGGACAAGCTTACTTCATTTAAAGCATTTGCAGAACTATGTATAACCCGCCAAATAATAACTGCAATAAAAACTGCCACCCGTCAGAAGCATATTCCACTGAACTCGTATGTTTCACTTGATAAACCAATATACGATGAAGAATCTGATCGAACCCTAATGGATGTAATATCAGGTGCAAAAATGATGAACCCAGAGGAACTAATTATTAACCGTGAAAAATACGGAAATATAGAGGGGAAGATTTCCGAATTATTAAGTGACCTGGAAAGAAAGGTATTAGCTTTATATTTGGATGGTCAGTCATATCAGGAAATTTCAGAAGAGTTAAATCGCCATGTTAAATCGATTGACAACGCATTGCAGCGTGTGAAGAGAAAGCTTGAGCGTTATTTGGAGGTCCGAGAATTTAGTTCATAATAAGCCTAATATTGACAAATTTAGATTTTGCATGTTACTTTTTAAACAGATAAATGAATTAGTAGATAATTTTATAATAAATTATGTTAACCTAAGTAGTAGGTGTTTTTATGCAAAGAAAAATAGTACTAGCTTGTGAACAATGTGGGTCGAGAAATTACTCGACATTTCATAATAAACAAACAGATACTGAACGGTTAGAAGTGAAAAAATTTTGTAAACATTGCAATACCCATCATGTTCATCGTGAAACAAAGTAAAATCGATATTTACTAGAATCATTGAGGATTCAACTTATATACCGGAGGTTACAAACATGTCGATTGCGAAATTCTTTCGAAATATAGCATCAGAAATGAGAAAAGTTAGTTGGCCAAAGAAGAAAGAGCTTACTAGTTATACAATTACGGTAGTATCTACAGTTGTTATACTTGCGGTATTTTTCATGGTCGTAGATTTAGGCATTTCATCACTAATTAAATGGATTTTAAAATAATATATTATAGATTTTAAATCTTTGTATTGAATAACTTCTATCTATGCATGGTATAATGGAAATAAATAAGTGCAATTTTTAGCCCGGTTAACGGGTTTTTTCAATTTTTAAAAATAATTAATAATTAATAAGCCGGGGAGGGACGGACGTTTAAGTCCTTATGAATGGAAAAGAATTGGTATGTTGTTCATACGTATTCTGGTTATGAAAACAAAGTAAAAGCTAACCTAGAAAAGCGTGTGGAATCAATGGCGATGCAAGATAAAATATTTCGGGTAGTTGTTCCGGAGGAAGAAGAAACAGAAATCAAAAATGGCAAGAAAAAAGTAACTAAGCGGAAGGTATTTCCAGGATATGTGCTAGTAGAAATTATTATGACAGATGATTCTTGGTATGTTGTACGTAATACACCAGGAGTAACAGGTTTTGTAGGGTCTGCTGGATCCGGTTCAAAACCGACTCCACTACTTCCTGATGAAGTAAAGGTCATTTTAAAACATATGGGAATGGAAGAAAAACGAGTGGATGTCGACTTTGAAGTTGGTGAATCGGTAACGGTAAAAGAAGGCCCGTTTGCTAACTTTACAGGAAAAATTGAAGAAATTGATCATGATAAAGGCAGAGCTAAAGTTATGGTTAGCATGTTCGGCCGAGAAACACCTGTCGATTTAGTTTTTACGCAAATTGATAAAATATAATTTGAAACAACTTGATATTTATCATTAAAAATGGTAACATTCTTTAGGTCAGTATGTTCTACTGAACAAATATATATATTCTTTATTTAAATAAAGATTCTTCTAAATGAGTGGGAGGGAAAATTCCCTATTACCACATCACGGACTTTAAGGAGGTGTGTCTCGTGGCTAAAAAAGTAGTTAAAATTGTAAAATTACAAATTCCTGCTGGTAAAGCAAACCCAGCTCCGCCGGTTGGTCCTGCACTTGGTCAAGCTGGTGTGAATATCATGGGATTCTGTAAGGAGTTTAACGCTCGTACAGCTGATCAAGCTGGATTAATTATCCCTGTTGAAATTACGGTATTTGAAGACCGTTCATTTACATTTATCACTAAAACCCCACCTGCTGCAGTTTTACTTAAAAAAGCAGCTGGAATCGAATCAGGTTCTGGTGAGCCTAACCGTAAAAAGGTAGCAACTGTTAAGCGTGACAAAGTACGTGAAATCGCTGAAACAAAAATGCCTGACTTAAATGCAGCAAGCGTTGAATCAGCAATGCGTATGGTTGAAGGTACTGCGCGCAGCATGGGTATTGTAATCGAGGATTAATCGATACAATAAAATTGGTTTTTCGTCCGACGGGGTTGCGATGCTAGAAAAAATTGCTCGCAACCTTTATTCGTGGGAGGTAAATCCGCTAAAACCACATTCGAGGAGGAAAATTAGAATGGCTAAAAAAGGTAAAAAGTACGTTGAAGCTTTAAAATTAGTAGATCGTACGAATGCTTATTCTGTAAATGAAGCAATTGAATTAGTAAAGAAAACAAACTTCACAAAGTTTGACGCAACAGTTGAAGTTGCATTTCGTCTTGGAGTAGATCCTAAGAAAGCAGATCAACAAATTCGTGGTGCAGTTGTCCTTCCTAACGGAACTGGTAAAACACAACGCGTATTAGTATTTGCTAAAGGTGAAAAAGCGAAAGAAGCGGAAGCTGCTGGAGCGGACTATGTAGGCGATAGCGATTATATCAACAAAATCAACCAAGGTTGGTTCGAATTTGATGTTATTGTTGCAACACCTGATATGATGGGTGAAGTTGGTAAACTTGGTCGTGTTCTTGGACCTAAAGGTTTAATGCCAAACCCTAAAACTGGCACAGTTACATTTGATGTGACTAAAGCTATTAATGAAATCAAAGCTGGTAAAGTTGAATACCGTGTAGATAAATCTGGTAACGTTCATGTTCCAGTTGGTAAAGTATCATTTGATAACGAGAAACTAGTTGAAAACTTTACAACAATCTTTGATACATTATTAAAAGCAAAACCAGCAGCTGCAAAAGGAACTTACATGAAGAACATTTCTGTTACTTCAACAATGGGACCTGGTGTAAAGGTTGATGCTTCATCTTTCTCTGTAAAAAACTAAGTTGACATCAAGAAAAACCTTTGCTATAATTAGTGCTGTTGTTAAAAATAAATACATTTGTACCGTAGACAGTAGGTGCTATTAGTAGCTTAATTTCCTACCGAGGTAATGCGATATATATTATAGTTTAAAAGCTATATGCATTAAACCTCCATGTCTACTTTGAGATATGGAGGTTTTCATATTTCGGTATAAGTGGTTGTGATTTAAACCTTGATTTTAAATCATCTAGTAATTTTCAGGAGGTGTAAAGATGAGCAGTGCAGTTGATCAAAAGAAACTAATTGTAGACGAGATTGCTGATAAGTTAAAATCAAGCGTCTCTACAGTAATTGTAGATTATCGTGGGTTAAATGTTGCCCAAGTAACTGAATTACGTAAACAACTTCGTGATGCAGGCATTGAGTTCAAAGTTTATAAAAACACTTTAACTCGCCGTGCAGTAGAAGTGGCTGGATTAACTGGTTTAGAAGATTCTCTAACAGGCCCTAACGCAATTGCATTCAGTAATGAAGATGTAGTTGCACCAGCGAAAATTTTAAATGAATTTGCTAAAAAGAATGAAGCTCTAGAAATTAAAGCAGGTGTGATTGAAGGAAATACTGCATCAGTTGAAGAAATTAAAGCCCTTGCAGATCTACCATCTCGCGAAGGTTTACTTTCTATGTTGCTTAGCGTTCTTCAAGCACCAATCCGCAACTTGGCTCTTGCTACAAAAGCTGTTGCAGATCAAAAAGAAGAACAAGGCGCGTAAGTATATTAGTATTTTTGCGTAATGCCTATTGAAATTTAAAAAAGTAATGATAAATTTATATGAAAAATTAGGAGGATATTATAATGACTAAAGAACAAATCATTGAAGCTGTCAAAGAAATGACAGTTCTTGAACTAAATGACCTTGTTAAAGCTATTGAAGAAGAATTTGGTGTAACTGCTGCTGCTCCAGTTGCAGTTGTAGGTGCTGCTGGTGGCGAAGCTGCTGCAGAAAAAACTGAATTTGATGTAGTACTTGCTAGTGCAGGTTCACAAAAAATTAAAGTAATTAAAGTTGTTCGTGAAATCACAGGTCTTGGCCTTAAAGAAGCGAAAGAAGTTGTTGACAACGCTCCTAAGTCTCTTAAAGAAGGCGTTGCTAAAGAAGAAGCTGAAGAAATCAAAGCTAAACTTGAAGAAGTTGGAGCTAGCGTTGAAGTTAAGTAATCATTGTGATGAAAAAAAGCTCGCTGTATAAAGCGGGCTTTTTTTGTCTATTTTTGTAATATACCATAATTGAAGAATTTCTTTAGGGATGTGATGTGATGACTAATCATTATTATTCCCGTAATCCGGAAATAAAAAGTAATCCAGTATATTGGGAGTTTCGTCTTCGCGGACAAGTATTTCGATTTAAAACGGATCAAGGTGTTTTTTCGAAAAAGGAAGTAGATTTTGGTTCACGATTTTTAATTGATATGTTCAAAATGCCTGATATAAATGGTCCAATCCTTGATGTGGGATGTGGATACGGTCCAATTGGTTTAGCGATTGCGAAAATGTCAGTGGATCGCAGTGTTCATATGATTGATGTAAATCATCGTGCGCTTAACTTGGCAAAGGAAAATGCTGAGACTAATTCGATTACGAATGTAGCAATATACGAAAGTGATAGATATGAAAATGTGAAAGAAACTGAGTTTGCAGCAATTGTAACAAACCCGCCGATACGGACCGGGAAAAATGTGGTACATGATATTTTAACAAACAGCTTCAAACATCTAAAAGTAGGTGGAGAACTTTGGGTAGTCATCCAAAAGAAACAAGGTGCTCCATCAGCTAAAGCTAAATTAGAGGAAATCTTTGAAGAAGTTAAAGTTGTAGGTAAAAATAAAGGATATTATATATTAAAAGCGAAAAAGCTTGACGACTAGTTTGGCATGTGTTAGCATTAAAAAATGCCAATATGATATTTTCTATAATTATATCCAAATTCAATATGTCAAGTATATTTTTTGGCTATTATGGAAAATACTTATAAAATAATAGCTCGTCATGTGAAAATTGTGGTTTTTATAGAAAACCCTTTTTCTTTTTGTCTTATGTCAGTCTGGTTGTCCTGCCATTAGACATAATAGACGCAACCAAAACGCTTGATTTGAGGGGTGAATTTAGTTGACAGGTCAACTTGTTCAGTATGGACGACACCGCCAACGCAGAAGTTTTGCGCGTATTAGCGAAGTTCTAGAATTACCAAATCTTATTGAAATTCAAACCTCTTCGTATCAATGGTTTCTTGATGAGGGTTTGAGAGAAATGTTCCAAGACATTTCGCCTATTGAAGATTTCGCTGGAAATCTATCTTTAGAATTTATTGATTATAGTCTCGGGGAACCAAAATACTCTGTTGAAGAATGTAAAGAGCGTGATGTTACGTATTCTGCATCTCTTCGAGTAAAAGTTCGTCTTGTTAACAAAGAGACTGGTGAAGTAAAAGACCAAGATGTATTTATGGGTGATTTCCCGTTAATGACAGAAACAGGAACATTTATCATTAATGGAGCAGAACGGGTTATTGTATCACAACTTGTTCGTTCGCCAAGTGTGTATTTTAATGGAAAAATGGATAAAAACGGAAAGCAAGGGTTTGGTGCAACTGTTATTCCAAACCGTGGTGCTTGGCTCGAATACGAAACAGATGCAAAAGACGTAGTTTATGTACGTATTGATCGTACAAGAAAATTACCTGTAACTGTTCTTTTGCGTGCACTCGGGTTCGGCTCTGATCAAGAAATCATCGATCTATTAGGAGATAACGAGTACATTCGTAATACGCTTGAAAAGGATAATACGGAAAGTACAGAAAAGGCGTTATTAGAAATCTATGAACGTCTACGTCCGGGTGAACCTCCAACAGTAGAAAACGCAAAGAGTTTGTTAGTATCACGCTTTTTTGATCCAAAACGCTATGATTTAGCAAATGTTGGACGTTATAAAATTAATAAAAAGTTACATTTGAAAAACCGCCTATTTGGTCAGAGATTAGCAGAGACGCTAGCGGATCCTGAAACGGGTGAAATTATCGCAGAAGAGGGAACTACTCTTGACCGTCGTACATTAGATAAAATCTTACCGAATTTGGAAAACGGAACTGGTTTTAAAGTCTATCCACAAGTTGGTGGTGTGGTAGAGGATGATATCGTTCTTCAATCCATAAAAATCTATGCTCCGATTGACGACGGAGAAAAGATAATCAATGTAATCGGAAATGCTAACGTAGATGTGAGTGTAAAAAATATTACACCAGCAGATATTATTTCTTCCATTAGCTATTTCTTTAATTTATTGCATGGTGTTGGTATTACAGATGATATCGATCACTTAGGTAATCGTCGATTACGCTCTGTTGGTGAATTGTTGCAGAATCAATTCCGTATTGGGTTATCTCGTATGGAAAGAGTCGTACGTGAAAGAATGTCCATCCAGGATATTAACACAATCACACCGCAACAATTAATTAACATTCGTCCGGTTATCGCGGCTATTAAAGAATTCTTTGGTAGTTCACAGCTTTCGCAATTTATGGATCAAACCAATCCGTTAGCAGAATTAACACATAAACGTAGACTTTCCGCGTTAGGACCTGGTGGTTTAACTCGTGAACGTGCAGGCATGGAAGTACGTGACGTTCACTACTCCCATTATGGTCGTATGTGTCCAATTGAAACGCCTGAGGGACCAAACATTGGTTTGATTAACTCGCTTTCATCATATGCGAAAGTAAATCCATATGGATTTATCGAAACGCCTTACCGCCGCGTTGATCCTGAAACTGGAAAGTTAACAGATCACATTGATTATTTGACAGCGGATGAGGAAGACAATTACATTGTTGCACAGGCAAATTCCAGAATTGCGGATGATGGCTCATTTGTCGATGATGAAGTTATTGCTCGTTTTAGAGGTGAAAATACTGCTTTTAAACGTGACCGTATTGATTATATGGACGTATCACCTAAACAAGTAGTTTCTGCTGCGACTGCATGTATCCCATTCTTAGAAAATGACGATTCAAACCGTGCGTTAATGGGAGCGAACATGCAACGTCAAGCAGTGCCTCTAATGCAGCCAGAAGCTCCAATTGTTGGTACAGGTATGGAACATGTTTCTGCTAAAGACTCTGGTGCGGCTGTAATTTGTAAACATGATGGAATTGTTGAACATGTTGAAGCACGTGAAATTTGGGTACGTCAAGTTAAAGACGTTGATGGCCAAGAAGTTAAAGGTGATTTAAATAAATATCGCCTACAAAAATTTATTCGTTCAAACCAAGGAACATGCTACAACCAACGTCCAATTGTTAGTGTTGGAGATCGTGTTACAAAAGGCGAAGTACTTGGTGACGGACCTTCTATGGAAAAAGCAGAACTAGCACTAGGTCGAAATGTTCTAGTAGCATTTATGACTTGGGACGGCTACAACTATGAAGATGCCATTATCATGAGCGAAAGACTTGTTAAAGATGATGTTTACACATCTATCCATATAGAAGAATATGAATCTGAAGCCCGAGATACGAAACTAGGGCCAGAAGAAATGACACGTGATATTCCTAACGTTGGGGAAGACGCTTTACGTAACCTAGATGAACGTGGAATTATCCGTGTTGGAGCAGAAGTAAAAGACGGAGATCTGCTAGTCGGTAAAGTAACGCCAAAAGGTGTGACGGAACTTACAGCTGAAGAACGTTTATTACATGCAATTTTTGGTGAAAAAGCGCGTGAAGTGCGTGATACATCACTGCGTGTACCTCATGGTGGGGAAGGAATTGTCTTAGATGTTAAAGTCTTTAACCGTGAAGATGGAGACGAACTTCCACCGGGTGTTAATCAGCTAGTGCGTGTATACATTGTACAAAAACGTAAAATTCATCAAGGGGATAAAATGGCGGGACGCCACGGTAACAAAGGGGTAATTTCCCGTATTCTCCCTGAAGAAGATATGCCATTCTTACCTGATGGTACACCGGTAGATATTATGTTAAATCCGCTAGGGGTTCCTTCTCGTATGAATATCGGTCAGGTCCTTGAATTACATTTAGGTATGGCAGCGAGATATCTAGGTATTCATGTAGCAACCCCAGTTTTTGATGGTGCTACAGAAGAAGATGTTTGGGAAACAATTGAAGAAGCTGGAATGGCGAATGATGCGAAAACAATCCTCTATGATGGTCGAACTGGAGAACCGTTTGATAATCGTGTATCAGTTGGTATCATGTATATGATTAAATTGGCACACATGGTAGATGATAAGCTTCACGCACGTTCGACTGGACCGTATTCACTTGTTACTCAACAGCCACTTGGTGGTAAAGCACAATTCGGTGGACAACGTTTTGGTGAGATGGAGGTATGGGCGCTTGAAGCATATGGTGCAGCCTATACACTACAAGAAATCTTAACAGTTAAGTCTGATGACGTTGTAGGTCGTGTGAAAACTTATGAAGCTATTGTAAAAGGTGAAAATGTTCCTGAACCAGGTGTTCCAGAATCATTTAAAGTATTGATTAAGGAATTACAAAGTTTAGGTATGGATGTCAAGATTCTTTCTAGTGATGATCAAGAAATTGAAATGCGAGACTTAGAAGATGAAGATGATGTAAATCAAGCTGACACTTTAAACATTGCACCTGAGTCTAGAGAAGAATCAGAAATTGTTGCCTCGAAGGAATAACTCCTTTTAGACGATTTGAAATATATATTCAAAAATGATTAATGTTGCTCTAGCGCCAAGCCCCTTAGGTTTCGTCTCATGGAGGTAGGCCTAAGGTGGAAGGCGCTAGTTGTATTTCTTCGGGTAAAACTTGTAGACGAAAAGGGAGGTAGACCCTTGATAGATGTAAATAATTTTGAGTATATGAAAATTGGTCTTGCTTCACCAGATAAAATCCGCTCTTGGTCTTTTGGAGAAGTAAAAAAACCAGAAACAATTAATTATAGAACTTTGAAACCTGAAAAAGACGGTCTATTTTGTGAACGGATATTTGGTCCACAAAAGGACTGGGAATGTCATTGTGGAAAGTATAAGCGTGTACGTTATAAAGGTGTAGTATGTGACCGTTGTGGTGTTGAAGTTACTCGTTCAAAAGTCCGTCGTGAACGTATGGGCCATATTGAACTTGCTGCGCCAGTTTCACATATATGGTATTTCAAAGGAATTCCAAGTCGTATGGGCCTTGTATTAGATATGTCCCCGCGCGCATTAGAAGAAGTCATCTATTTTGCTTCCTATGTGGTAACTGAAACAGGAGATACCCCATTGGAAAAGAAACAACTTCTTTCTGAAAAAGAATATCGTGCATATCGCGAAAAATACGGTAATAAGTTCCAGGCATCAATGGGTGCAGAAGCTGTGAAAAAACTTCTTCAAGATATTGATGTAAACAAAGAAGTAGATATGTTAAAAGAGGAGCTTAAAACAGCTCAAGGACAACGTCGTACGAGGGCGATTAAACGATTAGAAGTTCTAGAAGCATTCCGTCACTCCGGAAACGAACCAGACTGGATGATTTTAGACGTTCTGCCTGTTATCCCACCTGAATTAAGACCAATGGTTCAATTAGAAGGTGGTCGTTTCGCTACTTCTGATTTAAACGACTTATATCGCCGAGTGATCAATCGTAATAATCGTTTAAAACGTCTATTAGATTTAGGTGCCCCTAGCATTATTGTGCAAAACGAAAAACGTATGCTTCAAGAAGCTGTAGATGCCTTAATTGATAATGGACGTCGTGGTCGTCCTGTAACAGGGCCGGGAAATCGTCCGCTTAAATCCCTTTCACATATGTTAAAAGGAAAACAAGGACGTTTCCGTCAAAACCTTCTTGGTAAACGTGTAGACTACTCCGGTCGTTCCGTAATCGTCGTTGGACCAAGTTTAAAAATGTATCAATGTGGTCTTCCGAAAGAAATGGCCCTTGAACTATTCAAACCTTTTGTGATGAAAGAGCTTGTTGAAAAAGGTTTGGCTCATAATATTAAAAGTGCAAAACGTAAAATTGAGCGTGTACAGCCAGAAGTTTGGGATGTTTTAGAGGAAGTAATCAGAGAACACCCAGTATTATTGAACCGTGCACCAACTTTGCACAGATTAGGTATTCAAGCATTTGAACCAACACTTGTTGAAGGACGTGCAATTCGTCTGCATCCACTTGTTTGTACGGCATATAATGCAGACTTCGATGGTGACCAAATGGCGGTTCACGTACCTCTTTCTGCTGAAGCACAAGCAGAGGCACGACTACTAATGCTAGCTGCCCAAAACATTCTTAATCCAAAGGATGGTAAACCAGTCGTAACACCTTCTCAAGATATGGTATTAGGTAACTACTACTTAACATTAGAGCGTGAAGGTGCGGTTGGAGAAGGTAAAATCTTTAAAGATATTAATGAAGCTTTACTTGCCTATCAAAATGGTTATGTTCATTTGCATACACGTATTGCGGTACATGCAAGTTCAGTTAATAATCAAACTTTTACCGAAGAACAAAAAACGAAACTTCTCATCACAACTGTGGGTAAATTAATTTTCAACGAAATTTTACCTGAATCATTCCCTTATATGAATGAGCCAACAAAAATGAATTTGGAAGAAAAAACTCCAGAGAAATACTTTGTGGATACAGATGTCGATGTGAAGGAACATATTAGCAAACAACCAGTTATCAAGCCGTTTATTAAAAAGTTTCTTGGAAATATCATTGCAGAAGTCTTTAAACGTTTCCAAATAACCGAAACATCAAAAATGCTTGACCGTATGAAAGATTTAGGATTTAAATACTCTACCAAAGCTGGAATCACGGTTGGTGTAGCTGATATCGTGGTATTAGGTGAAAAAGAGCATATTTTAACAGATGCTCAAAGTAAAGTTGATAATGTTATGAAGCAATTCAGACGTGGTTTAATTACTGAAGACGAACGATATGATCGAGTAATCTCTATCTGGAGTGCTGCAAAGGATACTATTCAAGGAAAACTAATGGAATCACTTGATAAACGAAATCCAATCTTCATGATGAGTGACTCTGGTGCCCGTGGTAACGCATCAAACTTTACACAGTTAGCAGGTATGCGTGGATTGATGGCCAACCCGGCAGGTCGTATCATCGAATTGCCAATTAAATCAAGTTTCCGTGAAGGATTAACTGTATTGGAATACTTTATCTCTACCCATGGTGCCCGTAAAGGTCTTGCCGATACAGCGTTAAAAACAGCCGATTCTGGTTACTTAACACGTCGTCTTGTGGATGTTGCACAGGATGTAATTGTTCGCGAGGATGATTGTGGTACTGATAGAGGCTTATTAGTTGGTTCGCTAAAAGAAGGTACAGAAATAATTGAAACATTAGAAGAGCGATTAATTGGCCGTTATGCACGAAAAGCAATAAAACATCCTGAAACTGGCGAAGTTCTTGTTGCTGAAAATGGGTTAATTACTGAAGATTTATCGAGGGAAATCGTGAATGCAGGAATTGAAGAGGTATGGATCCGTTCGGCATTTACATGTAATACACGTCACGGTGTTTGTAAAAAATGTTATGGACGTAACTTGGCAACTGGTCAGGAAGTTGAAGTGGGTGAAGCAGTTGGTATTATCGCTGCGCAATCTATCGGGGAACCAGGTACACAGTTAACGATGCGTACATTCCATACTGGTGGGGTTGCCGGAGACGATATTACACAAGGTTTACCTCGTATTCAAGAGTTGTTTGAAGCACGTAATCCAAAAGGACAGTCAACAATTTCAGAAATTGATGGTGTTGTCGTTTCAATTACTGAAGGTAGAGACCGTCAACAAGAAATTTCGGTTCAAGGCGATGTTGAAACTCGGACGTATAACGCACCTTATACATCACGCCTAAAAGTTGCCCTTAATAGCAGGGTAGAACGAGGACAAGAATTAACAGAGGGTTCAATTGATCCGAAAGAATTACTTAAAGTTCGTGATGTTAATTCTGTTCAAGAGTACCTACTTAAAGAGGTACAAAAGGTTTATCGTATGCAAGGGGTAGAAATTGGCGATAAGCATATCGAAGTAATGGTTCGCCAAATGCTTCGAAAAGTAAGAGTAATCAATGCTGGGGATACTGATGTATTACCAGGATCATTACTTGATATTCATCAATTTACAGATGCGAACGAGAAGGCCATTTTAGAAGGTAAATTACCAGCTACAGGTCGTCCTGTATTACTTGGTATTACAAAAGCGTCACTTGAAACGGATTCCTTCCTTTCAGCAGCATCATTCCAAGAAACAACACGTGTACTAACAGATGCGGCAATTAAAGGAAAACGTGATGAACTACTTGGATTAAAAGAAAATGTTATTATCGGAAAACTTGTTCCTGCTGGTACTGGTATGCAACGTTATCGTAAAGCTGAACCAGTTGTTCCAACAGTGGAAGATGAACACGTTATAGTAGAATAACAATAAGTGCAGCCAGGAAGGTGTTATTGCAAGTAATAATATATATTATCGATTGTTTGCAATGGCTCTTTCTCTGCTCTCTAATTGTGATGCCGGTAGAAATTACCGGCACACCTTTCATTTTTATTTTTTTACTATGTTGACATTAACATATGAAAATGATACTATATTCAAGGTGCTCCTATCATACACCTGTTGCTTTGGAGGATATGATAAATGTCTTATGAAAAAGTAAAGCAGGCTAAACAAATTGTTGTAGGAACAAAACAAACAGTAAAAGCTCTTAAAGACAACAACATGGATGAACTTATATTGGCTGAGGACGCTGATCCTGCGGTTATTAAAAATGTAATTCAGGTTGCAAATGATATGAACATACCAATTTCGATGGTTGATTCAATGAAGAAACTCGGAAAAGTATGTGGAATAGAAGTTGGGGCTGCTGCTGTTGCAGTTATTTATTAAAACTGTTTTTGCAGAACAAACTGCAAAAACTTTGTTTTTGCTTTAAAATGAACCACCTGGATGTGTGGGCTTAAACAAAATCGGAAGGGAGGATATAGTAATGCCTACTATTAATCAATTAGTACGTAAACCTCGTAAATCAAAAATTACAAAGTCTAAGTCTCCAGCACTTAATAAAGGTTACAATAGCTTTAAAAAAGTGAACACAGACTTATCTTCACCACAAAAACGTGGTGTTTGTACACGTGTTGGTACAATGACACCGAAGAAACCGAACTCAGCACTTCGTAAATATGCCCGTGTTCGTTTAACAAACGGTATTGAGGTAACTGCTTATATTCCTGGTATTGGCCATAACTTACAAGAACACAGCGTTGTATTAATTCGCGGTGGACGTGTAAAAGACTTACCGGGGGTACGTTATCATATCGTACGTGGTGCGCTTGATACTGCTGGAGTTGACAGCCGTAGACAAGGCCGTTCTAAATACGGTACTAAGCGTCCAAAAGAGAAAAAATAATAACATTTAACTATAAACCTTTCTGAAAGGAGGAAATACAATGCCACGTAAAGGCCCTGTTGCGAAAAGAGATGTATTACCAGATCCGATTTATAAATCAAAATTAGTTACTCGTTTAATTAACAAAATGATGGTAGATGGTAAGAGAGGTAAATCTCAAACTATTCTTTATTCTTCTTTTGATATTATTCGTGAACGTACTGGTAAAGACCCAATGGAAGTGTTTGATCAAGCACTTAAAAACATTATGCCTGTACTTGAAGTTAGAGCTCGTCGTGTAGGTGGTGCTAACTATCAAGTTCCTGTAGAAGTTCGTCCTGAACGTCGTACTACATTAGGTTTACGTTGGTTAGTAAACTATGCTCGTCTTCGTGGAGAAAAAACGATGGAAGAGCGTTTAGCTAACGAAATTCTAGATGCAGCTAACAACACTGGTGCTGCTGTTAAAAAGCGTGAAGATACTCATAAGATGGCAGAAGCAAACAAAGCGTTTGCTCACTATCGTTGGTAATCTAACCTTCAATCAAAAAATACTATTCTCATATTAGGAAGGAGAAAAAACCAATGGCAAGAGAGTTCTCCTTAGAAAATACTCGTAATATCGGTATCATGGCACACATCGATGCCGGTAAAACGACAACAACTGAGCGTGTCCTTTATTACACTGGTAAAATTCATAAAATCGGTGAAACACATGAAGGTGCATCTCAAATGGACTGGATGGAGCAAGAACAAGAACGTGGTATTACAATTACATCTGCAGCAACAACTGCACAATGGAAAGGTCACCGCGTAAACATCATCGATACACCAGGACACGTAGACTTCACAGTTGAAGTTGAACGTTCACTTCGTGTACTTGATGGTGCAGTAGCTGTTCTTGATGCGCAATCCGGGGTTGAACCTCAAACAGAAACTGTTTGGCGCCAAGCAACAACATATGGAGTACCACGTGTTGTATTCGTTAATAAAATGGATAAAATCGGTGCAGATTTCTTATATTCTGTAGGTACTTTACATGATCGCTTACAAGCAAATGCTCATGCAATTCAATTACCAATCGGTGCTGAAGATCAATTCGAAGGTATTATTGACCTTGTTGAAATGAAAGCAATTATGTATGGTAATGATTTAGGGACTGAAATTGAAGAAACAGAAATCCCTGCTGAATACAAAGATCAAGCTGAGGAATACCGTGAAAAATTAGTTGAAGCGGTAGCTGAACTTGATGAAGAATTAATGGAAAAATACCTTGGCGGTGAAGAAATCACTGTTGAAGAGCTAAAATCCGCTATTCGTAAAGGTACTGTTAATGTAGAATTCTACCCAGTTATCTGTGGATCTGCATTTAAAAACAAAGGTGTTCAATTAATGCTTGATGCTGTTATTGACTATCTTCCATCTCCATTAGATGTACCTGCAATTAAAGGTACTGCTCCTGATTCAGATGAAGTTATCGAAAAGCATTCAAGTGATGATGAACCATTTGCTGCGTTAGCATTTAAAGTAATGACTGACCCTTACGTTGGTAAGTTAACGTTCTTCCGTGTGTATTCTGGAACATTAAACTCTGGTTCTTATGTACAGAACTCTACTAAAGGAAAACGTGAACGTGTTGGCCGTATTCTTCAAATGCACGCAAATCACCGTGCTGAAATTACTGAAGTACATGCTGGGGATATCGCAGCTGCAGTTGGTCTTAAAGACACTACAACTGGGGACACTCTATGTGATGAAAAAGATCTAGTTATCTTAGAATCCATGGAATTCCCTGAACCAGTTATTCAATTGTCTGTAGAGCCAAAATCTAAAGCTGACCAAGATAAAATGACAACAGCATTACAAAAACTTCAAGAGGAAGATCCTACATTCCGTGCACATACTGACCAAGAAACTGGACAAGTTATCATTGCTGGTATGGGTGAACTTCACTTAGATATTCTTGTTGATCGTATGAAACGTGAATTTAAAGTAGAAGCAAATGTAGGTGCACCTCAAGTTGCTTACCGCGAAACTTTCCGTTCTAGCGCACAAGTACAAGGTAAGTTTGCTCGTCAATCTGGTGGACGCGGTCAATACGGTGACGTTTGGATCGAGTTCTCACCAAATGAAGAAGGTAAAGGTTTTGAATTTGAAAATGCTATCGTCGGTGGTGTTGTACCCCGTGAATACATCCCAGCAGTTGAAGCTGGTCTAGTAGATGCGTTAGATCGCGGTGTATTAGCAGGTTATCCATTAGTCGATGTAAAAGCTAAGTTATATGATGGTTCATACCATGATGTTGACTCAAGTGAAATGGCATTTAAAATCGCTGCATCTCTTGCACTTAAAAATGCAGCATCAAAATGTAACCCTGTAATCCTTGAACCGACTATGAGAGTTGAAGTAGTTATCCCTGAAGAATATCTAGGTGATATTATGGGTCAAATTACTGCTCGTCGTGGACGTGTTGAAGGTATGGAAGCACGCGGAAATGCGCAAGTAGTTCGTGCGATGGTTCCACTTTCAGAAATGTTTGGTTATGCAACAGCACTTCGTTCTAGTACACAAGGTCGTGGTGTGTTCACAATGCACTTCGATCACTATGAAGAAGTACCAAAAACAATTTCTGAAGAAATTATCAAAAAAAATAAAGGTGAATAATTGATTTCTGAGCCTTTATAAAGTATAACTACTATATATGATAAATGATTGCTTTAAAGATGAGCGCTCATCTTTAAAGCATCATATAAATACTTATTATTATAAATATTAAGGAGGATTTCCTAATGGCTAAAGCGAAATTTGATCGTTCTAAAACACATGCTAACATTGGTACAATTGGTCACGTTGACCATGGTAAAACTACTTTAACTGCAGCAATCACTACAGTTCTTGCAAAAACTGGTGGTGCGGAAGCTCGCGCTTACGACCAAATTGATGGTGCTCCAGAAGAACGTGAACGTGGTATTACTATCAATACTGCACACGTAGAATATGAAACTGCAACTCGTCACTATGCACACGTTGACTGCCCAGGACATGCTGACTATGTTAAAAACATGATCACTGGTGCTGCACAAATGGATGGCGGTATCTTAGTAGTATCTGCTGCTGATGGTCCAATGCCACAAACTCGTGAGCACATCCTACTTTCTCGTAACGTAGGTGTACCATACCTAGTTGTATTCTTAAACAAATGTGATATGGTAGATGACGAAGAATTATTAGAATTAGTAGAAATGGAAGTTCGTGACCTTCTTTCTGAATATGGTTTCCCTGGAGACGATGTTCCTGTAATCAAAGGTTCTGCTCTTAAAGCACTTGAAGGAGACCCAGCTTGGGAAGAAAAAATCACTGAGCTAATGGCTGCAGTTGATGAATTCATTCCAACTCCAGAACGTGACAATGAAAAACCATTCATGATGCCTGTTGAGGATGTATTCTCAATCACAGGTCGTGGTACTGTTGCTACAGGCCGTGTAGAACGTGGTCAAGTTAAAGTTGGGGATGTAGTTGAAATCATCGGTTTAGCTGAAGAAGCAAAATCTACTACTGTAACAGGTGTAGAAATGTTCCGTAAACTTCTTGATTATGCTGAAGCTGGAGATAACATCGGCGCACTTCTTCGTGGGGTTGCTCGTGAAGAAATCCAACGTGGTCAAGTTCTTGCTAAACCAGGAACAATTACTCCACACACTCAGTTCAAAGCTGAAGTTTATGTTTTATCTAAAGAAGAAGGTGGACGTCACACTCCATTCTTCTCTAACTATCGTCCACAATTCTATTTCCGTACTACAGATGTAACTGGTATCGTTCATCTTAACGAAGGTACTGAAATGGTAATGCCTGGCGATAACACAGAAATGAATGTTGAACTAATCTCACCAATCGCGATTGAAGAAGGAACTCGTTTCTCAATTCGTGAAGGTGGACGTACTGTTGGTTCAGGTGTTGTAACTACAATTTCTAAATAATAATTTTAGAACATAGATAAAGCAGGCGGTGACGATCGCCTGCTTTTTTATTTGCCTTTTTGAATCTAAACAATCATTATTTTGCAACAATTACAGAATTACTTGAACAACATTAGATAAGTATGTATAATGTAAAAAGTGTTAAAAACTAAACAAATATCTATTATAGTATTGCATAGTCTATATGTTTTATGTATAATAGAGAATGTTGGTCTTTGACTGCGATGATGTGGGAGGTTGCTGACACACCCGGCCGCTTTGCCATGGCGCGTGTGTGGGAAATTTCCACGGAGAATGTCTATTCTAAAAATAGGCGATAAAGGAGGGAAAATAATGGCAAAACAAAAAATTCGTATTCGTTTAAAGGCTTATGATCACAGAATCCTTGATCAATCTGCAGAGAAAATTGTTGAAACAGCGAAAAGATCTGGTGCTAGCGTGTCTGGTCCGATTCCGCTTCCAACTGAAAAATCTGTATACACAATCTTACGTGCGGTGCACAAATATAAAGATTCTCGTGAACAATTCGAAATGCGCACACATAAGCGTCTAATCGACATCGTAAATCCTACTCCACAAACAGTAGATTCATTGATGCGTTTGGACTTGCCGTCTGGTGTAGATATCGAAATTAAACTTTAATAAATAAAATGTTAATTAATATTAGGAGGTGTGACTCATGACCAAAGGAATCTTAGGAAGAAAAATCGGTATGACGCAAATATTTGCTGAAAATGGTGATCTTATCCCAGTAACTGTTGTTGAAGCAACTCCAAACGTTGTTCTACAAAAGAAAACTATTGAAAATGATGGCTACGAAGCGATCCAATTAGGTTTCGAAGACAAACGTGAAAAGTTATCAAACAAACCGGAAAAAGGTCATGTATCAAAAGCAAATACTGCTCCTAAGCGCTTCATTCGCGAATTCGACGCAGTAAACTCTAGTGAGTATGAAATTGGTCAAGAAGTCAAGGTTGATATTTTTACAGAAGGTGACATCATTGATGTAACTGGAATTTCTAAAGGTAAAGGTTTCCAAGGTGTTATTAAACGTCATGGACAATCTCGTGGTCCAATGGCTCACGGTTCCCGTTATCACCGTCGCCCAGGATCAATGGGTCCTGTTGCTCCAAACCGCGTATTCAAGCAAAAAGCATTGCCTGGACGTATGGGTGGAGAGCAAATTACTATTCAAAACCTAGAAGTTGTTAAAGTAGATGCAGAACGTAATCTTATCCTTGTTAAGGGTAATGTTCCTGGTCCTAAAAAAGCATTGCTTAAAATCAAAACAGCGATTAAAGCAAAGTAATTTAATTATAAAGAAAGGAGGAAACAGGAATGCCGAAAGTAGCTCTATATAACCAAAACGGATCTAAAGTTGGTGATATCGAACTTAATGATTCAGTATTTGGTATTGAACCAAATAATAATGTAATCTTTGACGCTGTAGTTATGCAAAGAGCATCATTACGTCAAGGAACAAGCAAAGTGAAAAACCGCTCTGAAGTACGCGGTGGTGGTCGTAAGCCATGGCGTCAAAAAGGTACTGGTCGTGCTCGTCAAGGTTCTATCCGTTCACCACAATGGCGTGGCGGTGGTACTGTGTTTGGTCCAGTTCCACGTAGCTATAGCTATAAATTACCTAAAAAAGTACGTCGTCTAGCAATTAAATCAGCATTATCTAGTAAAGTGCTTGAAGAGAAAATTCTAGTATTAGAAACTTTAACTTTCGATGCACCGAAAACAAAAGAATTTGCTGCTGTGTTAAAAAATCTTTCTGTAGGCAAGAAAGCTCTTGTAGTTACAGATGGTTCTGACGTAAACGTTGCTCTATCAGCTCGTAATATCCCTGGTATTACTGTTGTAGATGCAAACGGAGTAAATGTATTAGATGTGGTTTCACATGATCAATTGATCATTACAAAAGCCGCTGTTGAAAAAGTAGAGGAGGTGCTTGGTTAATGGATGTACGTGATATCATTAAGCGCCCTGTCATCACTGAACGTTCAACGGACGTAATGGCTGATAAAAAATACACTTTTGAAGTTGACGTAAGAGCAAACAAAACACAAGTTAAAGATGCTGTTGAAGAAATCTTTGGTGTAAAAGTTGCGAAAGTTAACGTAATGAACTACAAAGGTAAATTCAAACGCATGGGTCGTCATGCTGGTTATACTAACAAGCGCCGCAAAGCTATTGTTACGTTAACTACTGACAGTAAAGAAATCGAATTCTTCGAAGTTTAATTCACAAAACTAATGTAAATTGAAGAGGAGGGAAAAAAATGGCGATCAAAAAATACAAACCTACCTCTAACGGACGTCGTGGTATGACTGTATCTGATTTTGCGGAAATCACAACTGATCAACCGGAAAAATCATTACTTGCACCACTTAAAAGAAAAGGCGGCCGTAACAACCAAGGTAAGTTAACAGTTCGTCATCAAGGTGGCGGTCATAAGCGTCAATACCGCATTATCGACTTCAAACGCGATAAAGATGGTATACCAGGACGCGTTGCTACAATTGAGTATGATCCAAACCGTTCATCTAACATTGCTTTAATCAATTATGTAGATGGAGAAAAACGCTACATTCTAGCACCAAAAAACCTTAAAGTGGGCATGGAAGTAGTATCTGGTCCAGAATCAGATATTAAAGTAGGTAACGCTCTTCCATTAGCTAACATTCCAGTAGGTACAGTTATCCACAATATCGAATTAAAACCTGGTAAAGGTGGACAATTAGTTCGTTCTGCGGGTACATCTGCACAAGTTCTTGGTAAAGAAGGTAAATATGTACTTGTACGTTTGAACTCTGGTGAAGTTCGTATGATTCTTGCTACTTGCCGCGCTACTGTTGGTCAAGTTGGTAATGAACAACATGAATTAATCAACATTGGTAAAGCAGGTCGTTCTCGTTGGTTAGGTAAACGCCCAACTGTTCGTGGATCTGTAATGAACCCTAATGACCATCCACACGGTGGTGGTGAAGGTCGCGCTCCTATCGGACGTAAATCACCAATGACTCCATGGGGTAAACCAACACTTGGTTACAAAACTCGTAAGAAGAAAAATAAATCTGATAAATTTATTGTGCGTCGTCGCAAAAAATAACGCGGTTGAACTACGGTTCACGCTAAGGGCCGTAGCACAATCACGAAAGGAGGTTCGACCATGGGTCGCAGCTTAAAAAAAGGACCTTTTGTTGATGAACATTTAATGAAAAAGGTTGAAGTTCAAAACGAGTCAGAAAAAAAACAAGTAATTAAAACTTGGTCTCGTCGTTCTACAATCTTCCCAGCATTTATCGGAAATACGATTGCTGTTTATGATGGACGTAAACACGTGCCTGTATACGTTACTGAAGATATGGTAGGTCACAAGCTTGGTGAATTTGCACCAACTCGTACTTATAAAGGTCACGCAAGTGATGACAAGAAAACAAGACGTTAATGAGAGGAGGGCATCCTGATGCAAGCTAAAGCTGTTGCAAGAACAGTTCGTATTGCTCCTCGTAAAGTACGCCTAGTTGTCGATTTAATACGAGGTAAGCAAGCAGGAGAAGCAGTTGCAATTTTAAACTTAACACCTAAAGCTGCTTCACCAGTTGTAGAAAAAGTTTTGAAATCTGCTATTGCTAATGCAGAACATAATTATGATATGGATATTAACAACTTAGTTGTAACTGAGGCTTATGTGAACGAAGGACCAACACTTAAACGTTTCCGTCCTCGTGCGCAAGGACGTGCAAGCCAAATCCTTAAACGTACTAGCCACATTACAATCGTGGTATCAGAAAAGAAGGAGGGATAATTCGTGGGTCAAAAAGTACATCCAATAGGTTTACGTATCGGAGTTATTCGTGACTGGGAATCTAAATGGTACGCTGAAAAAGACTATGCAGATCTTTTACACGAAGACTTAAAAGTACGTGAATATATCGCAAAACGCCTTATTGATGCATCTGTATCTGGCGTAGAAATCGAACGTGCTGCGAATCGCATTAATATTACTATCCGTACTGCAAAACCAGGAATGGTTATCGGTAAAGGTGGTACTGAAGTAGAAGCACTTCGTAAAGCATTGAATTCTTTAACAGGCAAACGCGTACACATCAATATCGTTGAAATTAAAAAAGCTGATATCGATGCGAAGTTAGTAGCTGAAAATATTGCTCGTCAATTAGAAAATCGTGTATCTTTCCGTCGTGCACAAAAACAAGCCATTCAACGTGCTATGCGTGCCGGTGCAAAAGGTATTAAAACACAAGTTTCTGGACGTCTAGGCGGAGCAGATATTGCCCGTGCTGAACACTATAGTGAAGGAACAGTTCCGCTTCATACTTTGCGTGCAGATATCGATTATGCTCATGCAGAAGCAGATACAACTTACGGTAAACTTGGAGTAAAAGTATGGATTTACCGTGGAGAGGTTCTTCCAGCGAAGAAAAAATCTGAGGAAGGAGGAAAATAATCATGTTATTACCTAAACGCGTTAAATATCGCCGTGAACATCGTGGAAAAATGCGTGGACGTGCAAAAGGTGGCACTGAAGTTGCATTTGGTGAATACGGTTTACAAGCTGTTGAGGCATCTTGGATCACTAACCGTCAGATCGAAGCTGCACGTATCGCCATGACACGTTATATGAAACGTGGTGGTAAAGTGTGGATTAAAATCTTCCCTCACAAGCCATATACTGCTAAACCATTAGAAGTACGGATGGGTTCCGGTAAAGGGGCACCAGAAGGCTGGGTAGCAGTCGTAAAACCTGGTAAAATTATGTTTGAAATTGCTGGTGTTTCTGAAGAAGTTGCACGTGAAGCACTTCGTCTTGCAGCACATAAGCTTCCAATCAAATGTAAATTTGTAAAACGAGAAGAAATTGGTGGTGAAACAAATGAAGGCTAATGAAATTCGTGATTTAACCACTGCCGAAATTGAACAAAAAGTAAAGTCATTAAAAGAAGAATTATTTAACCTACGTTTCCAGTTAGCTACTGGACAACTTGAAAATACAGCTCGCATCCGTGAAGTACGTAAAGCGATAGCTCGTATGAAAACGGTGATCCGTGAAAGAGAGATCGGCGTAAATAATCGATAACGATAGGAGGTCTTGCGAAAATGAGTGAACGGAACCAACGTAAAGTTTATACAGGACGTGTTGTTTCAGACAAAATGGATAAAACAGTTACTGTTCTTGTAGAAACATATAAAAAACACTCACTTTACGGCAAACGCGTGAAATACTCTAAGAAGTTTAAAGCACACGATGAGCAGAATGAAGCAAAAATCGGCGATATCGTTCGCATTATGGAAACACGTCCATTATCAGCGACAAAACGTTTCCGTCTTGTTGAAGTCGTTGAAAAGGCCGTTATTATCTAATAGAATGTTTCGGATTAGTTTTTCCGAAGGGAGGTAAACCATAATGATTCAACAAGAATCTCGTTTAAAAGTTGCTGACAACTCTGGTGCAAGAGAAGTTTTAACAATTAAAGTTTTAGGTGGATCTGGTCGTAAAACAGCTAACATCGGTGATGTTATCGTTTGTACAGTGAAACAAGCAACACCAGGAGGCGTTGTTAAAAAAGGTGAAGTTGTTAAGGCTGTAGTTGTTCGTACTAAGAGTGGTGTCCGCCGTCCGGATGGATCATATATTCGTTTTGATGAGAATGCATGTGTAATTATCCGTGATGATAAGAGCCCTCGTGGAACTCGTATCTTCGGACCAGTTGCTCGTGAACTTCGTAATAACAATTTTATGAAAATCGTATCCTTAGCTCCGGAAGTTCTTTAATTATAATTGATTCGTAAACCAAGGAGGTGCGATTAAGATGCATGTTAAAAAAGGCGATAAAGTAATGGTTATCACTGGTAAAGATAAAGGAAAAACAGGTGTTATTTTAGCAGCTTTTCCTAAAAAAGACCGTGTAATCGTTGAAGGTGTTAACATCGTGAAAAAGCACTCAAAGCCATCACAAGCTAATCCACAAGGTGGAATTGTTAACTTTGAAGCAGCTATTCACGTATCTAATGTAATGTTAGTAGATCCTAAAACAAACGAACCAACACGTGTTGGTTATCAAGAAGTTAACGGTAAAAAAGTACGTGTAGCAAAAAAATCTGGTGAAGTTTTAGATAAATAGTTTTTAGAAGAAGGGAGGTACACGACATGAACCGCCTAAAGGAAAAATATGAAAAGGAATTAGCTCCAGCTTTAGTGAGCAAATTCAATTATAAATCTGTAATGCAAGTACCAAAAATTGAAAAAATCGTTATCAACATGGGTGTTGGTGATGCTGTTCAAAACGCAAAAGTTTTAGACAATGCGGTTGAAGAACTTGCAATTATCACTGGACAAAAACCAGTTGTAACAAAAGCGAAAAATTCTATTGCAGGATTCCGTCTTCGTGAAGGAATGCCTATCGGTGCGAAAGTTACACTTCGTGGCGAACGCATGTATCAATTCTTAGACAAACTAATTTCAGTTTCTCTTCCACGTGTACGTGACTTCCGCGGTATCTCAAAGAAAGCATTTGATGGTCGTGGAAACTATACACTTGGTGTAAAAGAACAGCTTATCTTCCCTGAAATTGATTACGATAAAGTGAGTAAAGTACGTGGTATGGATATCGTTATCGTAACAACTGCAAACACAGACGAAGAAGCTCGTGAATTATTAACTCAACTCGGAATGCCATTCCAAAAGTAATCGCTAAAAAAGGGAGGCGAAAACGTGGCTAAAAAATCTATGATCGTGAAACAAAAGCGCACACCAAAGTTTGAAGTGCAAGCTTACACACGTTGCGAACGTTGTGGCCGTCCACATTCAGTAATTCGCAAATTCAAACTTTGCCGTATTTGTTTCCGTGAACTTGCATATAAGGGTCAAATTCCTGGCGTTAAAAAAGCTAGCTGGTAAACCCCGAAATTGGGAAGGAGGTTAATATAATGGTAATGACAGATCCAATTGCAGATTTGCTTACTCGTATTCGTAATGCAAACATGGTGCGTCACGAAAAACTAGAAGTTCCTGCTTCTAAAATCAAAAAAGAAGTTGCTGAAATTCTTAAGCGCGAAGGTTTTATTCGTGATGTTGAATTCATCGAAGATAATAAACAAGGTATCATTCGGATCTTTTTGAAATATGGTGCGAACAATGAACGTGTAATCACTGGTATTAAACGTATTAGTAAGCCAGGTTTACGTGTATATGCAAAAGCAAACGAAGTTCCAAAAGTATTAAACGGTCTTGGAATCGCAATCGTTTCTACTTCTCAAGGCGTACTTACTGATAAAGACGCTCGTAACAAACAAGTTGGCGGAGAAGTATTAGCGTACGTTTGGTAATACTAAGGTATGAATGGAGGTGCAATAGAATGTCACGTGTAGGTAAAAAACCTATTGAAATTCCTTCTGGTGTAACAGTTACATTAGATGGAAGCAACGTTACTGTTAAGGGACCTAAAGGTGAACTTACTCGCAGTTTTAGCCCTGACATTACAATCAATATTGAAGAGAACGTAATTAACATCACTCGTCCATCTGATGCAAAAGAACACCGTGCGTTACATGGTACAACTCGTGCATTATTAGCTAACATGGTTGAAGGTGTATCTAAAGGATTTGAAAAATCCCTAGAATTAATCGGGGTTGGATATCGTGCTCAAAAACAAGGCAACAAACTTGTTCTTAACGTAGGTTATTCACATCCAGTTGAATTCGAAGCAGAAGACGGACTTGAAATTGAAGTTCCTGCGAACACAAAAGTTATTGTAAAAGGTACTAGCAAAGAGCGCGTTGGTGCATTAGCTGCCAATATTCGTGGTGTTCGTCCACCTGAACCTTATAAAGGTAAAGGGATTCGTTATGAAGGCGAATATGTACGTAGAAAAGAAGGTAAAACTGGTAAATAATGCGGCTTAAGGCTAAAAGAAAGGAGTGACCTCGGGTGATCACTAAGCCAGATAAAAATAAAGTACGTAAGAAAAGACATGCTCGTGTACGTGCTAAATTAAGTGGTACAACGACACGTCCTCGTTTAAACGTATATCGTTCTAATAAAAATATTTATGCTCAGTTGATCGATGATTTAAATGGTGTAACTTTAGCTAGTGCTTCTACATTAGATAAAGAACTTAACCTTGAATCTAACAGCAACATTGATGCAGCACAAAAAGTTGGCGAATTAATCGCAAAACGTGCGGTTGAAAAAGGCGTTAAAGCAGTAGTTTTTGACCGTGGTGGATACCTTTACCACGGACGTATTAAAGCACTAGCTGACGCTGCCCGTGAAAACGGCTTAGAATTTTAATAAAAAAGGAGGGACAAATACATGCGTCACATTGATCCTAACAAACTTGAATTAGAAGAACGCGTTGTTACTGTTAATCGTGTTGCGAAGGTTGTTAAAGGTGGACGTCGTTTCCGTTTCTCTGCACTTGTAGTTGTAGGTGATAGAAATGGTCATGTTGGCTTCGGTACTGGTAAAGCTCAAGAGGTACCTGATGCAATCCGCAAAGCAGTAGAAGATGCGAAGAAAAACCTAGTAGAAATAGCGATTGTTGGAACTACAATTCCACATGAAGTAATCGGTCGATTCGGAGCTGGCCAAATACTTATGAAGCCAGGTTCTCCAGGTACTGGAGTAATTGCCGGTGGTCCTGTACGTGCGGTACTAGAATTAGGTGGAGTAGCTGATATTACATCTAAATCACTTGGTTCTAATACACCAATTAATATGATTCGTGCAACTATCGATGGTATTAAGCAGTTAAAACGTGCGGAAGATGTTGCTAAATTACGTAATAAATCAGTAGAAGAACTGTTAGGATAAGGAGGGAATTTTAATGGCAAACAAATTAGCAATTACCCTCACTCGCAGTTTGATTGGTCGTCCAGAAAATCAACGTGAAACAGTTAAAGCTCTTGGTTTGCGTAAAGTGAATCAAACTGTTGAGCATGAAGATAATGCTGCAATCCGTGGTATGGTCAATAAAGTTGCTCATCTCGTAACAGTAAAAGAACAGTAATAGAACTTACTAATACAAGGAGGTGCCGACAATGAAACTTCATGAATTAAAACCTGCTGAAGGATCACGAAAAGAACGTAATCGTGTAGGTCGTGGTATTGGTTCTGGTAACGGTAAAACTGCTGGTAAAGGTCATAAAGGTCAAAACGCTCGTTCTGGCGGTGGCGTACGCCCTGGTTTTGAAGGTGGTCAAACACCTTTATTCCGTCGTCTACCAAAACGCGGTTTTACAAACATTAACCGTAAAGACTATGCGATCGTGAATCTTGATGCATTAAATCGTTTTGAAGATGGTACTGAAATTACTCCGGTCCTTCTTATTGAAACAGGAGTAGTTAGCAAAGAGAAAGCAGGAATTAAAATTCTTGCAAAAGGTAAGCTTGAGAAAAAATTATCTGTCAAAGCTCACAAATTCTCCTCTGCTGCTAAAGAAGCTATCGAAGCTGCTGGCGGATCTATTGAGGTGATTTAATGATTAAGACAATCTCCAATTTTATGCGTGTGGGTGATATAAGAAAGAAAATTATATTCACCCTATTAATGTTAGTTGTGTTTAGAATAGGAGCTTATATTCCAGTTCCTGGTGTTGATGCACGTGCATTAGAAGCAAATGACCAATCTGGTTTCTTTAGTATTCTAAATACATTTGGTGGTGGCGCGCTCTATCAATTCTCTATTTTTGCAATGGGAATTATGCCTTACATCACAGCATCAATTATTATCCAGTTATTGCAAATGGATGTAGTTCCTAAATTCACGGAGTGGTCGAAACAAGGTGAAGTGGGTCGACGTAAGTTAGCACAATTTACTCGATACTTCACAATCGTTCTTGGTTTTATTGAAGCAATTGGTATGTCGTATGGTTTCAATACCATGACACAAGGTCAGTTGATTCAAAATCCAGGAATCGGTACTTATTTGACCATTGCAATTGTGTTGACAGCAGGTACCGCATTTTTAATGTGGGTTGGTGAAGAAATTACCGCTAAAGGTGTGGGTAATGGAATTTCAATTCTTATCATGGCTGGGATTGTTGCTCGTATTCCAACGATCGTTGGACAAATTTTTGAACAACAATTAAAAAATGCTGGTCAACAATTATTTATTAAAATTGTTATCTTATTACTAATTGTATTAGTGGTAATTGCAATTGTTGTTGCTGTCGTATTCGTTCAGCAAGCATTAAGAAAAATTCCTATTCAATATGCACAACGTTTAGCAGGGAAAAACCCTGTTGGCGGCCAATCAACACACTTACCATTAAAAGTAAATGCAGCAGGTGTTATTCCGGTTATCTTTGCTGTTTCGTTTATTATCGCTCCAAGAACAATAGCATCCTTCTTTGGATCAAATAATGTCACAGACACTATTACTTGGATCTTTGATTATACGAAACCAGTTGGAATGATCATTTATGTTGCGTTAATTATAGCTTTCACATATTTCTATGCGTTTGTACAAGTAAATCCCGAACAAATGGCGGATAACCTCAAGAAACAAGGAGGGTATATTCCGGGAATTCGACCTGGTAAAAATACTAAGGAGTACTTAACATCTGTTCTGTATCGATTAACATTTGTGGGTTCTATTTTCTTAGCAGTTATTTCTATACTTCCAGTGTTGTTTACGAATTTAGCTGGATTACCACCATCAGCTCAAATTGGTGGAACTAGTTTACTAGTTGTTGTGGGTGTTGCACTTGATACGATGAAACAATTAGAATCACAACTTGTGAAACGTCATTATAAAGGTTTTATCAAATAATTGTTAGTTTTAGGGACAGTCAATTTGTTCCTAAAACTAAAATGAGTCTTGAGGGGGAAGTACTAATGAATTTAGTGTTAATGGGCCTTCCCGGTGCCGGTAAAGGAACACAAGCCGAACGAATCGTAGATAAGTATGCAATCCCTCATATCTCAACTGGAGATATGTTCCGTGCTGCTATGAAAGAAGGAACAGAACTCGGCTTAAAGGCAAAATCGTTTATGGATAAAGGTGAACTTGTCCCTGATGAAGTGACAATTGGCATTGTTCGTGAACGTTTAAGCAAAGATGATTGTCAGAAAGGTTTCTTATTGGACGGTTTCCCAAGAACTGTTCCACAAGCAGAAGCACTTGAAGCAATTCTTAGCGATCTTAATAAAAAGATTGATTACTGTATAAATATTAATGTGGATAAAGATATCTTGATGGGAAGACTTACTGGTCGACGCATTTGTAAAAATTGCGGAGCAACGTACCATCTTGAATTCAACCCACCTAAAGAAGCAGGAACTTGTGACCGATGTGGCGGAGAGCTATATCAACGTGCTGATGATAATGAAGAAACGGTTCAAAACCGTTTGGATGTTAACATCAAACAAACAAAACCCCTTCTTGATTTTTATGCAGGAAAAGGCTATTTACAAACGATTGATGGCGAACAAGATATTAACAAAGTATTTGCTGATATCGACAAATTGCTTGCTGTAATCAAGAACTAATAAAAATTACTTCTGATGTTCGTAAGAATTGGATGTAATTACTGAAAAATTTATTCGCAAGTTTGATGCAATTCCTTCATATAAAGGGTATAATGGATTTCGTGGCTTTTGTCATTAAAGTAATTCTCGAAATTCTACCATGAGATGAAGGTAACATTTTAACAATAGATATTTATATCCTGTTGATAAAATAGATGAAGAGGCGCGAAAAGGCTCGCGGATGTGAAAGAGATCTCTCTCTATCATGGCTGAAATGAGTGAAAGCCTGGTGTGCGTCTTTCGAACATCTCTCATGCGATTCAAAACTTTGTAAAAAATCATGGCTTTTCTATCGTTCGCGAGTATGCTGGACATGGGATTGGTCAAGAATTACATGAAGACCCACTATTACCTCATTATGGACCGCCTACCATAGGCACTCGCGTAAAAGTGGTAAAAGTTTGTAGTCCATAAATGTAAGAAGAAGGGAGACGGGTTCGATGGCGAAAGACGATGTTATCGAGGTTGAAGGTACTGTTAGTGAAACTTTGCCTAATGCAATGTTTAAGGTAGAATTAGAGAATGGTCATACTGTTCTTGCACATGTTTCTGGAAAAATTAGAATGCATTTCATTCGTATTTTACCAGGGGATAAAGTAACAGTTGAACTTTCTCCATATGATTTAACTCGCGGAAGAATTACGTATCGTTTCAAATAATAATGCACTCCGTACTATTAAGGAGGTAAAAGAGATGAAAGTCAGACCATCAGTAAAACCAATTTGTGAGAAATGTAAAATCATTCGCAGAAATGGTAAAGTAATGGTTATTTGTGAAAACCCAAAACATAAACAAAAACAAGGATAATTTTTAAAGGAGGTGCGCTCTTAATATGGCACGTATTGCAGGTGTAGACATCCCACGTGATAAACGTGTAGTGATCTCTTTAACATATGTCTTTGGGATTGGAAAACCAACAGCCCAAAAGATTTTAGCTGAAGCAGGCGTATCTGAAGATACTCGTGTTCGCGACTTAACTGAGGAAGAATTAAATAAAATCCGTGATATCATTGACAAATTAAAAGTTGAAGGTGACCTTCGTCGTGAAGTTTCTTTAAACATTAAACGTTTAATGGAAATTGGATCATTCCGTGGTCTTCGTCATCGTCGTGGTTTACCAGTTCGCGGTCAAAATACAAAGAACAACGCTCGTACACGCAAAGGTCCTCGTAAGACTGTAGCAGGTAAAAAGAAATAATTAGTAAAGGAGGTTTCATAGTAGTATGGCACGTAAAACAAACACTCGTAAACGTCGTGTGAAAAAGAATATAGAAACAGGTATTGCACACATTCGTTCTACATTCAACAATACAATCGTAACGATTACTGATTCTCATGGTAATGCTCTTGCATGGTCTAGTGCCGGTGCTCTTGGTTTCAAAGGTTCACGTAAATCTACTCCGTTTGCAGCGCAAATGGCAGCAGAAACTGCAGCTAAAGCATCTATGGAACATGGAATGAAAACTCTTGAAGTAACTGTTAAAGGACCTGGTGCAGGTCGTGAAGCTGCTATTCGTGCACTTCAAGCTGCTGGTCTAGAAGTAACAGCTATTAAAGATGTTACACCGGTACCACATAATGGTTGCCGCCCACCTAAACGCCGTCGTGTTTAATTTTTTCTGTATAGAATTTGTATCCATGTCAATAATGGGATATGATATGACAAAAAATACAAAACAGAAATGATTAATCCAGTTGTTGTGCACAAATGGGAATGTAAACATGGGGAATTTCGGTTAGGTCGATTAAATTCTATCTCTGCCGGGGTTTCGACGTTTTGAAGGAGGGTAAATTTGAATGATTGAAATCGAAAAGCCAAAAATTGAAACGGTTGAGGTTAACGATGATGCAAGTTTCGGGAAGTTCGTCGTAGAACCACTAGAGCGTGGATATGGTACAACTTTGGGTAACTCCTTACGTCGTATCCTATTATCCTCACTTCCAGGTGCAGCTGTCACTTCTATACAAATAGATGGGGTCATGCATGAGTTCTCAACAATTGAAGGCGTCGTAGAAGATGTAACATCAATTATTCTTAATATTAAAAAGCTAGCATTGAAAATCTACTCTGACGAAGAAAAAACGTTAGAAATTGATGTGCAAGGAGAAGGAGTTGTCACTGCTGCTGACATCACACATGACAGCGACGTGGAAATTCTTAATCCAGATCTTTACATCGCAACATTAGGGAAAAATGCTCACTTCCGTATGCGTATGTCAGCTGTAACAGGTCGTGGTTATACACCTGCTGAACAGAATAAACGTGAAGATCTTCCGATTGGAGTAATTCCAATTGATTCTATCTATACACCGGTTCAACGTGTAAACTATCAAGTGGAAAATACCCGTGTTGGTCAAGTATCAAACTTTGATAAGTTATCATTAGATGTGTGGACTGATGGAAGCATTGGACCAAAGGAAGCAATTTCTCTAGGTGCAAAGATTCTTACAGAGCACTTAAATATTTTCGTAGGTTTAACCGATGAAGCACAAAATGCTGAAATCATGGTTGAAAAAGAAGAAGATCAGAAGGAAAAGGTTCTTGAAATGACGATTGAAGAACTTGATCTCTCCGTTCGTTCTTATAATTGCCTAAAACGTGCCGGAATCAACACTGTTCAGGAGTTAGCAAATAAAACTGAAGAAGATATGATGAAAGTTCGTAATTTAGGTCGTAAGTCTTTAGAAGAAGTAAAAGCGAAGTTAGAAGAACTTGGTTTAGGCTTAAGAAAAGACGATTGATATAAAAAACTTGATAATATTAATTTTCAACAAGGGAGGGAAACTTCATGGGATACAGAAAACTAGGACGTACTAGTGCCCAACGTAAAGCGTTGCTTCGTGACTTAGCAACTGACCTTATCATCAATGAGCGCATTGAAACTACTGAAGCTCGTGCGAAAGAGTTACGTTCAGTTGTTGAAAAAATGATCACTCTTGGTAAACGTGGTGATTTACACGCACGTCGTCAAGCAGCTGCATTCATCCGTCATGAAATTGCTAATGCTGAAACGAAACAAGATGCTGTTCAAAAATTATTCTCTGACATCGCTACACGTTATCAGGAACGCCAAGGCGGATATACTCGTATCATGAAACTTGGACCTCGTCGTGGTGACGGTGCACCGGTAGTAATTATTGAATTAGTTTAATAGGTATTTACAATGAGGGCAGGACAGTTAGTTATAACTGCTTCTATGCCCTTTTTTTGTAAATATGGGCCTTGCATTCTATTACCATGTTGGCCTTTTGCGCTTAACGCGTCGAAACTTTTATATATGTGATGTATTGAAGCTAATAGAGTGTTACGATGGGTAGTATACATTTATATCTATCCCGTCTAGCTCCTTGCATCCCTCTCCATCTCTAATTATTAGAGGATTTTGTGACCAGGGAACGTACTTACTTCCCCAGGAGAGGGGTGCAGGCTTTTTTGTTTTATAAAGATATAGTTACAAGATAGTTGGAAAATAACACGATTACTCGCTTTGCATAGAGGAGGCTTGAAGATGCCGGAGGAAATTATTTCTATTGAACATGTATATTTTCGTTATCCGGGACAAGATCCGTATGTCTTAAATGATATTTCTTTATCCGTTCAAAAAGGGGAGTGGCTTGCTATTGTTGGCCACAATGGTTCAGGGAAATCCACTTTAGCAAAAATGTTAAATGGCCTTCATTATCCGGAAAAGGGGAGTGTAACGGTTGACCAACTTGCATTATCAGAAGAAACTGTTTGGGAAATAAGAAAAAGAATAGGAATGGTCTTTCAAAATCCCGATAATCAGTTTGTAGGTACAACTGTACAAGATGATGTGGCTTTTGGTTTAGAAAATAATGGTATCCCACAAGAAATAATGGTTGAGCGTGTGAATGATGCTTTGGAAAGAGTGAATATGCTCTCGTTTCTCGATCAAGAGCCACACCATTTATCCGGAGGTCAAAAACAAAGAGTTGCCATCGCAGGTATTATTGCGATCATGCCTAAGGTAATTATTTTGGATGAGGCAACTTCTATGTTAGATCCTAAAGGCCGTCAAGAGGTTTTGGAGACAATAAGGGAATTAAAGGACAAACTTGGTTTGACCGTTATTTCTATCACTCATGACCTAGAAGAGGCATCAAAGGCTGATCGGATGATTGTATTAAATAGAGGCGAAGTTTTCAAAGAAGGCAGGCCAATCGAGATTTTTCAATTAGAAGAAGAACTAGTTCAATTAGGTCTAGATATTCCGTTTACGATAAAAATGGCGAAAAAACTAACAGAATTAGGGATTAATTTTCCAAATACGTACATAACAGAAGAAGAATTGGTGGATGCAATATGGACATTACACTTAAACAAGTAGAATATCGATATCAGGCAAATACCCCTTTTGAAAGATTAGCTATACAAAATATTGATTTAACCATTCCTTCAGGGAGATTTATAGCTATTATAGGTCATACGGGATCAGGGAAATCTACCTTGCTTCAACACTTAAATGCCTTACTTCAGCCTACGAAAGGGCAGGTTCAGATAGGCGATTTTACAATCAATTCGGATAAAAAGGAAAAGAATTTACGAAAGATTCGTCAAAAGGTTGGTATTGTTTTTCAATTTCCGGAGCATCAGCTCTTTGAAGAAACTGTGGAGAAGGATATAAGCTTTGGGCCGATGAACTTTGGAGTCAATAAGGAAGAAGCGAAGAAGCGTGCAAAGGAGCTCGTTCTTCAAGTAGGTTTATCTGAAGAGGTATTGGACAAATCACCTTTTGATTTATCTGGTGGACAGATGAGACGGGTAGCCATTGCTGGAGTACTGGCAATGGAACCAGAAGTGCTCGTTTTAGACGAACCGACTGCTGGATTGGATCCGAGAGGACGAAGAGAAGTGATGGATATGTTTTATCGTCTTCATAAAGATAAACGCTTAACAACAATTCTTGTCACGCATAGTATGGAAGATGCTGCGATATATGCAGATGAAATTATTATTATGCATAAAGGTGAGGTTAAGAGGAAGGGAACGCCAAGAGAAATATTCTCAGAGCCAAAAGAGCTACTTGAACTAGGATTAAATGTTCCTGATGTCGTGAATTTTCAATATCTATTGGAAGAAAAGATGGGTAGTACACTTGGTAAAACATGTTTAACGATTGAAGAACTTTCAGAAGCCATCATGGAACTTCAGACAGTGGGTGAACGGACATGATGGAAAAAATGATTTTTGGTCGTTATGTTCCGACTGATTCTGCAATACATCGGCTAGACCCGCGTTCAAAGTTAATATTCGTCTTTGCATTTATTTGTATTGTCTTTTTGGCTAATAATACGATTACTTATAGTATATTAGCAATTTTTACGCTATCATTGGTGTTTATTTCGAAAATTCCTTTTCGCTTTTTTATAAATGGTTTAAAACCAATTTTATGGTTAATCTTATTTACATTAGTTTTACATTTGTTTTTTACGAAACAAGGGAGTTTAATATTTCATTTAGGTTTTGTGAAAATATATGAAGAGGGATTAAGACAGGGGATTTTTATATCTTTAAGATTTCTCTTGCTTATATTTGTGACATCACTTATGACATTAACGACCACACCTATTTCGTTAACGGATGGTTTAGAAACGTTATTAAATCCATTAAAGAAACTTAAGTTTCCAGTCCATGAATTAGCCTTGATGATGTCAATTTCCTTGCGGTTCATTCCTACCCTAATGGATGAGACGGATAAAATTATGAAGGCTCAGATGGCACGAGGTGTAGATTTTTCTGGAGGTCCAATTAAAGATCGGGTCAAAGCGATTATCCCTTTACTTATTCCTCTGTTTATAAGCTCATTTAAACGGGCTGAAGAATTGGCTATTGCGATGGAAGCAAGGGGCTACCGCGGAGGAGAAGGAAGGACGAAATATCGCCTTTTGGATTGGAAAACAGCTGATTCAATTGCACTCATTTTTTTATTATTTATAACTATTCTTTTAATACTTTTTAGAGCGTGAGGGACTAAACATGTTTCGATATAAATGCGTAATCGCATACGATGGCTCAAACTTTTCCGGTTACCAAGTTCAACCTAATGGGCGAACAGTACAAGGGGAGCTCGAAGCTGCTCTTAGAAGGATCCATAAAGGTGAGGAAGTAAAAGTCGTAGGTTCAGGAAGAACTGACGCAGGTGTACACGCAACAGGACAGGTCATTCATTTCGATACACCGCTAAATATTCCTATTGAGCGTTGGCCAATTGTTTTAAATAGTATGCTGCCTAATGATATATCCATTAAGCAAACTGAATTGGTTGATCCGGACTTTCATGCGAGATTTTCAGTTTTGAAAAAAGAGTATCATTATAAGGTATATACGAGTGCATATCGAGATCCATTTAAACATGTCTATGCTTATCATTATCCATATTCATTGAAAATAGACGAGATGGAGAAAGCGAGCAAACATTTTATCGGTACACATGACTTTACCAGTTTTTGTTCAGCAAAGACTGAAGTGGTGGACAAGGTTCGTACAATTGAGGCTATTCGTTTTGTGAAGAAGAAAGACGAAATAGAAGTTCATTTTATTGGAAACGGCTTTTTGTATAATATGGTTCGCATTTTAATGGGTACATTATTAGAGGTAGGTATTGGAAAAAGAAGTGCGGAAGAGATTCCTTCGATTTTGGAACAAAAAGATCGTGTAAATGCTGGAAAAACAGCTCCTGCTGAAGGACTGTATTTATGGAAGGTATATTATGATTAGTGTATTTTTTATTGTCAGGGTAAACTTGTCACCATTATTTTTATCATAACAACTAATCCAGGTGTAACATTGTCTTGACATTGACGTCATAAAAAGATATTATTACCTATGGTATGTTATTTAACCCCACAAATAAGCCCCGGAAACTTATTCGTGATAATAATAAATACGTAACAATTGAATTTTTTATTTATAGGAGGGTAACTAATGCGTACTACGTATATGGCTAATGCAAATAATATAGAACGTAAATGGTACGTTGTGGATGCTGAAGGTAAAACTTTAGGTCGTTTATCAAGTGAAGTAGCATCTATTTTGCGCGGTAAACACAAACCAACATTCACACCACATGTTGATACAGGTGACTATGTCATCATCATTAATGCATCAAAGATTGAATTAACTGGTAAGAAATTAACTGACAAAATTTACTACCGTCATACACAATATGCAGGTGGTTTAAAAACTCGTACAGCAAACGAAATGCGTACAAAATATCCTGAAAGAATGTTAGAACTTGCTATCAAAGGCATGCTTCCAAAAGGTTCTTTAGGACGTCAAATGTTTAAAAAGTTACATGTTTATGCTGGAGCAGAACATAAACATGAAGCACAAAAACCAGAAGTGTATGAACTTCGCGGATAATCATTAAGGGAGGGTATTATTTTGACACAAGTTCAATATTACGGAACAGGACGTCGTAAAAGCTCTGTAGCTCGTGTACGCTTAGTTCCTGGTAACGGTCGTATCGTTATTAATGGTCGTGAAGTAGAAGACTATATTCCATTTGCGGCTTTAATCGAAGTAATTAAACAACCATTAAACGCTACTGAAACTCTTGGTAACTACGATGTTTTAGTAAACGTTAATGGTGGTGGTTTCACAGGTCAAGCTGGAGCAATCCGTCATGGTATCGCTCGTGCATTATTGCTAGCTGACCCTGAATACCGTTCAACTTTAAAACGTGCAGGACTATTAACTCGTGACGCTCGTATGAAAGAACGTAAAAAATACGGTCTTAAAGGTGCGCGTAGAGCTCCTCAGTTCTCAAAACGTTAATAGGATTGTTGATATACCAACGTTTGCAAAGGTTTTTTGGTGCAAGTTGGTGCAAATTAACGTTAATCTTATAAAGTATTTAACAGATTTAAAGCATCGGCATCTTGCTGGTGCTTTTTTTCTGGCATTAATTCCAGATAATAATTTTGTGTCGTTTGTATATTTATATGTCCTAGTCGTTTGGATACATAAGCAATATCTATATCTTGAGCAAATAGAAATGACGCATGTGTATCTCTCAATCCATGAAATGTTGTTTTACTAATGTTTAATTTCCCCAACAGTTCGGCTAATAGTTCGGATTGTTTAAAACCACCAAAACTAAAAATATAACCATTTTCTTTCACTGGAATTTGGCGAATAAGTTCATACACCACTTTATTAATTGAAACATCACGTTTTGCATTTTGTGTCTTTAATGAAGTGTCATCAGAAGTAGGACTGATTGAATGTCTAACTTCTATTCCATATTCATAAAGACTCTCTGGTCTAATTGCTAGTAGTTCTCCACGTCGCATACCTGTTTCTAAAGCAAGTAAAACAAGCAAGTTAAACTCGTCCTCTGGATGCTGTATAACGTAATTGCGAAGCTTTTTAAAGTTCGTTATTGATAATGCTTTGTTTCGCTTTGGTGGATTTACACCACGTGTTTTTACTAATGGTGCAAAGTCATTTGCAATATAACCACGAGCATATGCATCACGTAAGGATGTTTTAATTTTAAGCAGCACTTCATGTGTTGTCTTGCGAGAGTGTGTTTTTGCATACTCATCAATTTTCTTCTGAACAACAATATCATTCAAATCTTTTAATTGGATATCCTGAAATAAATTTCTAATAATGCCTAACGTACGAACGTAATTCTGAAATGTAGTTTCTTTAACGTCATTAACCTTTACAAGATAAATCCAATTTTCGAAGAAGTCCGCAAATGTTGTCGTTCTGTAAGCAAGCTCTTTACCTTCTCCTTTCGCTAATTCCATCTCCAAAGCCCAAAGTTTCGCTTCCTTTTTTGTAATAAAAGTTTTAGATAGTCTCTTATGTTCTCCAAATCTGTATAAAGAAACTTGTGCTCGGTATAAAATGTACCCTTTGTAAAGGACATTTTTAAAAAAGGTTAGGCAGTTCTAAGAAGATGATCTCTGTATTGAACAGGGGTCATCTTTTTTAGATTCCATTGATATCTGTAATGATTATAATAGGCCATGTACTGCTTAATTTCTCTTTTCAATTCATCTAGTGTTGTACATGCTTTAATAGAGGCTTCATCTTTAAGATGGCCAAAGAATGACTCCTGAGGAGCGTTATCCCAACAGTTTCCTCTTCTTGACATAGATTGTCGCAATCCTAGTTTCTTAACTGATTTTTGAAAATTTGGATGTGTATAATGTACTCCCTGATCTGAGTGGATTAAGGCATCTTTTGCTTTCTTAAAATGTTTATTTTTTTGTAGTCTTTTAAGGGTGTCTGTAGCTAAATTAATAGTCATCCGATCGGATACATGATAGGCTAATATCTCTCCTGTGGATCCATCTTTTATCGCAGATAAGTAAGCTTTCTGACCTTTACTGAAAAATAAATAAGTGATATCTGTTAGAAGAACTTTGTATGGGATATCCTGTTTAAATTCACGATTTAAAAGGTTGGGTACTACTCTATGTTCCTGTGTAGCCTTCATAATTCGTCTATATGGATTTGCTTTTCTAATAGGGCAAATAATATTGTATTTCTTCATTATTCGTCTAATACGCTTTAAATTGTAGACAACATTAAATTGACCCTCCAATGTCATCTTGATTTGACGAGCCCCTTTTTTGCGTTTTTTAAAATTAAAAGCCTTTAAAACAATTTCCTTGACCTTTTGATCTTTCACTTCTCTTTGATTTCTTTTTTCCACTGAGGCCATAGTAAAGTATTTATAATATCCGCTTCTAGATACGCCAGCTAAATCGCATAAATAACTAGTCATTCTGTAAAGTTTGTATTTCTCTATAACAGAACGAATGAGTAAATACTTCTGGTATGGCTGTAAAGCTATTTGTTTTTCTTTAACCCCCTTTCTGCAAATCTGATCTTTTTTAGCAATTCATTTTCTGCCTTTAATAAGTTGTTTTGAGCCTCTAAACGAGCATATTTCTCCTCAAGTGTAAGTTCTCTTTCCGAAGGTCTACCCGAGTTTGTTTTCCTAGTATCAGTTAAACCACTTACTCCATTCTCTCGATAAGCTATACGCCATCTATCCGCTGCTGACTGCATTCTTTTCTTACCAATAACATTAATATCAAATCCACATTCCTCAAATATTTCCCTTGGCAACTTGCCTTTACTATTCTCAGTAACTAATAGTTCCTTAAATTCATCTGTATAAGTAATTCCCTTTGAACTAACAGATTTTACATAAGGATTTCCTGATAGTAGTTTTATCTCTCTTTCTGTAAAAAACTTTTTACTCATAATTTTCCCCAGTCTATTTTTTTCTTAATTATACAAAAAGAACCCTATAGAAAGACACTTTTTTTAAGTGTCCACTCTATAGGGTACATTTTAGTATGACTTTCCTCTTTTTACAATACTAGCCATACTATCAATCCCTTTCATAAAAATAGTTGATAGATGCTAGTTGAATACATCTGTATTGTATTCTGAAACTAGCATATTATCAACTTATAAAAAATTAAACGTATTTACTTTCTATAAATTCTGTTAAGGATTTAATTGTATATCGTTCTTGTCGGCCTATCATAAAACGTTCAAGATTGTTGTAAGAACGTATATATTTATCGAATGATTTGGGATCAATACCTAGAAATTGAGCTGCTTGTTCTCTCGTTAAAAGATATGGGTAATCTTTTGTAGTCATATTAATACTCATAATAAAATTGCCTCCTTTAAAATCTATACTTTGAATGGATATCCTTGTTTTCTATATAATGCAGTGAACTTTTTTAGCCATAATAAAACATCATCATTTGGTTCGTATTTTTCAAATTCCTCATAGAGAAATGCTACACACTTCATTAGTCCTTCATCTCCCCAGATATCCCGCACTTTGAATAAGTATGGAAACAGACCTGACCCATTTAATATGTGTAATTGCGATTTCTCTAGCAGATTCATACGAGGCGATGGGGAACTGAACATGAAATCCTTTTTATTAAGTAAATCTAGCATCTTTTTACTGTGGGTTGTAAGTCTGTCAGACTTAGCATAATAAAATTGATAGCGATCAGTTAAAGCGGATACGAGTAAATTTTTCAATTCAGTATCAGTATTGATGTTTACTATCTCATCAGTTAGGTCGTGCGCATAGGTTCCTTTAAATGATGCCTCAAAACGTACCCAGTCATCGTACTGTAAAGCCTCATCATAGCGAATACCCATAGTATCTAATTGTTCCTTTTTCTTATCATAGACCCTTAATAAGGCCTTTATATTTTTCCCTCTTGTTCCGAGGTAAAAAGTAGATGTTACATTATTATGTGTTAATCCTGATAAATTCGAGTTGTTTTTTCTACCGTAGGCAGTTCTAACAATCTGATTCTTCTTAGAAAGTTGATTATAAATCGTATTTACTGAAATCTTCTCATTAATAAAATCGATTGCTATATCAATCCTTGAAAGTCTAGAAGTGTATAATAAGCTGTTATTTATATTTGCAAAGAATTGGTGTAACTGTATTGACTGACCATACAGTAATTCGTATTGCTTTCTATATTCCATCCAAGCATGTGCAGAAAACTTTATGCAAACACCCATCTGAATGAAATCAATATGATAGGCAATTGCAAAATAAAAAGTGGCTCCCTCGCAACTATACCCAACTGAATAACCTTGTGGTAAGCTCTCTTTGGCATCTTGTAGTTTTCCAAATACTGTTTCAATCTTTGCCAATCGAACAAAGTCATTAATTATTATGTTTGCCATACTCTGCCATCCTTCAATAGAGCTAGGTCTTTTTGTTGTCTGGAGAACAAGTGTAAATTCGTCGACTTGAACATCTAACATGATTTCACTCCTTTCAAGTCAATAAACATTGATAAATCAGCACTGAACACGATTTACCTGTTTTGTGGAGCGGGGGTTTTTACAAAACCCCCGCTCGTTTAATCAATAAACTCATTTACTGCTTCTAGTATGTCGAAATCTAGATAACTAAAGTGACAAAGCTTAGGTTGATTTGCTACCAAAGGACAGACGAATAGTCCTTCACCTAATTGAAAATCTTTCTCTTTGGTTTCAACTCCTGAACCAAAAGCTGTTATATTAGTTTGTTTTTCTGCATTTCCGATTACAAATTTAACGGGAAGATTTTCACGTATATATGTCGGTATTAAGCTAGAATCGGATTTCTGCATGACAAACCAGATAAAGAAACCTAGTTGTCTTCCTTCTAAAACTACTTGTGTAATTAATGACATTATTTCATCACGTTTTTTCTTCTCCATTGATTGTAATTGGGATTGAAAACTAGCAAATTCATCAAAGATTAATACATGTGATGGATACCCAAAATCAGCGTACGTAGCTTCAAGCTTTGTTCCAAGTTTCTCTTTCAAATCGAATTTAGATTGCTTCATTAAATCAATAAAATCTTTTAATAAACTAACAATATCATCGAAGTTTGAAGCTGTATTTTGAGCGGTTATTTTTTCTCCCATAACAGATAGACTCGAGTTTTTAGGATCTACAAAGTAGAGATTATACATTTCTTTCTTGAGCAGCATTTGAAGAACCAAGGAATACAGTGCATATGTTTTTCCAGACCCTGTCTGTCCAACAAATAATGAACTATGCAGTGGTATTTTAGTAAATTTGTCTATGAATAGATGCTGGTCAGCTATATTCAATGTAAAATCTCGAAACTCATCTGAACTTTGAAAAGTAAGTTGACGGTTAATGTTGCTATCAAAAATTTCAAATATATAATATTTTTCATCCCTAGATAAATAACTTCTTTCTACAACATATCTATTTAAAGCAATCGATATATTGCTTGAGCTAAGATCTTTTTCCATATGAATGTTTTCAATATACAGTTTGCCAATCGATAATCCTTTTTCAAATTCAATTTTAATTCTTGGTAGTTCTGCTATTTTTTTATTAAGGTGAAATCTGGTGTTATAGTATCTTGAATCTATAAAAGCCTTTCTTAAATTCAGTACAGTAAAATAGTGGATAAAAGCGTACTTCACTCCTTTATAAGCTTTATTTCTTATCATCCAAATTAGAGATTGAATTGTAACTATCGAAGCGATGATAGTTATTAAATAGGGGTTACTGTATTGTGTAACCCCTATTTTCAATAGACTATCAGCAATCGAGATAATTAATGTAATTATTGTAAGGAAGATAAGTGTTGTGTGTACGTAAAAACCTCTTTGGATTCTACTTGTACTGATTTGCCTATTTCTTACTGACATTTACTTTCTCCACGTCTTCAAATCTTAGAATTAAATCAAACTCTATTACAAAAGATTTTTCTGGGATAAACCCAATAAGTTTAACGTATTCCCCTTTTTGTACGTCGATTGAAACTTTGTTATTTAACACAGTGACATCAAAAGTATTTAAAACATTGTTGTCACGTTCCAAGCCACTTTTTTTGTCTATTCCGTATTCTGTTTCATCTTGAGTGATTAATAATGTTAGGGTCACTCCACTTTCGTTAGGATCTTTTTTACTTGTGTACGGTCGTTGTGATACTAATCGGTAAAGATTGTGAGTATTCCTTAAAAATTCGTCTGCTTTAAAGTGAGTTTCCGTAAAGACCCAGGCATTTGCAATTGGCATGTTTGTTTCCCTCTTTCTATAAGTTATAGTTTGTGATAAAAGAATATTTCATTATTCTGACGGTAATTAACACCTCCATTGAGGATTATTAGCAATAATCTCCTCTACTTATTAGGCCTATCATTATCTTAGCTTTTATCTCGCACAAAAAGATGGTATATTATTGGTGATATAATAATTAAATTTCTACCAATTTTGAAAGAGGTGAAATAATTGTTAGACTTCGAGCAATTTTTATATAAGGAAATTGGGCTAAAGATAAGAAATTATAGAAAACAAGAATTAAAATTGACTCAAGATGAACTTTCAGCCATGTTGCAGACACAAAAGTTTACAAACATTGATAAGTTTAGAATTTCAGCTATTGAGAATGGCAAAAGTCATAAAGGTAAAAATCCTTATCTATTAACGGATCAGCAAATTGAAACATTCTCTAGTATGATGGGCTATGACAGAAAAGAATTTATATTTGGAGACTATAATACAAGGAAAGTGAATGTAAAAATATTTTTATTAGCTTTAATTATGAATAGCGAGAAGAACAAAGAAAATAATTATATTATTCCTTTTATGTCTTTTTTATTTATATACAAAAATAAAAAAGACATAATGAACGTTCTTTATAAAAATGAAGTGACAGGGGGCAATGAAACAGTAGACAAGTATTTCTCTGGGATAGTAAACGCTAAAACTAAACTTGAAGAGATATATCCTTTCTTTGCAAATGAAAAAGTATATGAAAAATTTCAGAATTTTTTAAATGAACCTTTTTCTAAAATAGAGTTGTTGTCTAATTTATTAATAAAGTTGATGTTTGGAGATTATGAATTTGTAAAGTACTATCTTGTAAGAATTCAAGAGATTTGCGAAGAAGATAATTCCAATGAAGTAGCATACTCTTTTCTGGAAAACAAAGGAATGATAGCAGGAAGATTAATTGGTAATAAAAATGGATTATATATATTTGTAAACGCATTTGAAAAGCTGTGGAAAAGACATGAAGAAACTTTTGTAGAATATTTTAATGAGCATTTATTTAATAACGTTAATAAAACTAATTTCAAATTTAAACACTTAAATAATGATTTATTTAATAATGTTGCAACAAGCGAACACTTTTCAAGCTTACTCTTTTCATTGTTAGAAAAGGATAGATTTTCTATAGAAACATCGGATGGACATTATCTTTTCTACCAACATATGCTCAATAAATATGAGGACAAGGAAGTTGAGGATTCTATTGAATTTTAAATTAGGTAAGAAATCATATTTATGCATTATATCATCAAGAAAAAAATCAAAAATAAATAATTGAAATGGTGGTATAATAGTTGTTTTTTCCTTTTCAGCCCCCCTAATTGTAATCTCCTAATGCATCCGTAATTCATGGATGCATTATCGATTATGTAAAGGGTCTTCGTTCTTCGGATGTTATGAGTCAGCCAAGTAGGATAAGGGTGCGTAAGAAAGCAATTAACGCTTTTAACGCACCCTAATTCATTGGGCTTCCCCAAGACATATACGAATCACTTGATAGCTTTGCTACTTACGCCACTTGACATTAATCGATGCGAAGATTCTCTCTGTGGTGACCAAAAAGGTCAAAAAATAATAGAGAGGTTGATCTAGATGGAAACCATTTTAGAGATTGTACGCATTGAACAAGTAATTCGAGAGGCAGAAGAAGGAGTTAATTACATTATTCGCAGTCCAGAAGATGGAGCAAAAATAGCATCTCGCTTTATTGGTCGTGATGATCGTGAAGTGTTTTTTGTTATGTGTTTAAATACGAAAAACAATGTTGTCGCAGTACATCGTTGTCATGTTGGTTCATTGAATGCCTCACTCGTTCATCCGCGCGAGGTGTTTAAATCGGCAATACTTAATAATGCAGCAAGCGTTATTCTAGCTCATCAACATCCTAGTGGTGACATAACACCTTCGTTGGAAGACATTAACGTTACAAAGAGATTAGTCGAAGCTGGTAAGTTACTAGGTATTGAAGTGCTTGATCACTTAGTAGTAAATAGTGATAACAGTTTTACTAGCCTGAAAGAAAGAGGCTACATATAGAAGGGAGAATTAACTCCCTTTTTTCTTCAAGGTATATATTACTATGATAGAATAAAGCAGAGAGAGATGATATTCGATTTATTAAAGTGTGTTGCAAATATGAATGAAACTAATATTATTTATATATTTAGGGAGTGAGCGCCAATGGAAACAAAAATCAATAAAGAAATAAGGAGTACATTAGAAAAATTTGGTGAAAAATATTTAATCGAAGATAGTGTCAATAAAAATAAAGTCATCCAGGATTTAGATGCGTATGATAACGAGCTATTGGGAGAGTTTATAGAAAATGAAACAATAAAAGAAAACTTCACAATTAATATTAACGGAAATATTGTTCTTCAGACAAATAAATTAATCGAATTATTTGAAGCAGATGAATACTGGCAAGACTCATATACAAAATACTCAAAAAAAATAGGTTTAACTGTAAACGGAAAATTCATTGATGAATCGACAGATGTAGTTTTAGATTTTCCTTATAAAGATACCGTTTTAAAAGCAAGTATGTCTAAAGAAGATACAGATAAAGATGATTTAAGACCAGATGAGCCATTTTTAAATGAAGTTATTGCAAAAGAGGAAATTGATGTTTTGTTAGATAAAAAAATATTAGTTAATGCAAAGAAATATGATAAAAATGGAGCAAATGAAGTTAGTGAATTCAGTGATGATGATAATTTAATTATTAAAGGAAATAACTTGTTAGCACTACATACATTAAAAGAAAAGTATGCTGGAAAAGTGAAACTAATATATATTGATCCCCCATATAATACTGGTAATGATAGTTTTAATTATAACGACAAATTCAACCATGCATCTTGGTTAACATTTATGAAAAATAGAATAGAAGTAGCGAAGGAAATACTATCTGATGAAGGGTCAATATGGGTTACCCTTGATGATGTAGAAGTCCATTATTTTAAAGTACTATGTGATGAAATATTTGGACGGGAATGTTTTATTAATACTATTGCTTGGAGACATTCTGATAATAGCAATAATAATGCATTAGTTTTTTCAGAGGATTACAATTTTATTCTTGTGTATTCAAAGAAATCTGGTTGGAGACCTAATTTTATAAATGATCCAGAAAAAAGGAAACACTTCAAAAACCCTGATAATGACCCTAAAGGTCCTTGGTTTGATGGTAATCCAGTCAACAACCCAGGATTAAGGAAAAATTTACAGTTTAATATTACAACTCCTAGTGGAAAAATCATAAAACACCCTGCAAATGGATGGCGTTGGTCTAAAGAAACAATGAAGGAAAAATTTGAAACTGGTGAACTTAGATTTTCCAATGATGAAACAAGGGTCATAAGAAGAACATATTTAAAAGATATGGCAGGACTTCCACCATCAACATTATGGACCAACTTAGAAAATACAGGGCATACCAGAAAAGCTAAATATGAATTAAAGAAACTTTTCCCTGATGTACCAGTAACAAGTTTATTTTCTACACCAAAACCAGAGTTATTAATTAAGTATATTTTAGAAATTGCAACAAGTGAAAATGACTTAATAATGGATTTCTTCATGGGTTCAGCTACTACTCAAGCAGTGGCTCATAAAATGGGGCGCCAATATATAGGTATTGAACAAATGGATTATATTAATTCAGTTTCTATACCACGCTTACAAAAAGTAATTGAAGGTGAACAAGGTGGTATATCGAACGAAGTAGATTGGCAAAGTGGAGGAAGCTTTGTTTACGTAGAATTAATGGAAAAAAATCGTGGTTTTCTAAAATCTATTAAAAATGCAGAAAGTCAAAATGAATTGCGTAAAGTTCTTAATTTCTTGATAGAAGAAGCAGAAATTGATTTTAGAATTGACTTAGGAAAAGTAATAGAGACGTTACATGAATTATCATTAGATGAACAAAAACGAATATTAATTAAAATTATTGATAAAAACCAACTTTATTATAATTATTCGGAAATAAACGATAAAAATGTTCGTGATTTAATTACCGAGAATGATTACAAGTTTAATAAAAGTTTTTACAAAGATTGAGGTGAATAGAATTGTCAAAGAAAAAGAAACTAAAGCACTTGTCATTACCTTTATATGATGAATTGAAAGAATTGGATGATAGTTTATTTAACGAACAAGCTGCTTGGAGTACGCCGGGTTACATAACGGATAATATGGTTCATACTTTTAGATATTATCAAAATACAGCGTTGCGTTTTTTTCATTATTCGCAATCTAATAGTGCATTTCAATTTAGAAATGTTAATCACGTCTTGTTTAATATGGCGACAGGTAGTGGGAAGACCGATCTAATGGCTGGTCTAATTCTTTATCTTTATCAAGAATACGGCTACCAAAACTTCTTATTTCTAGTAAATACGAATGGAGTACTTAATAAGACGATTGATAATTTAACGAACAAAGTTTCAAATAAATATTTATACTCAAATCAAATTGAGATAGACGGGAATCGAGTAGACATCCAAAGGGTAAATTCTTTTCCATATAATCAAAGTAAGAATACGATTTATCTAAAATTAGCTACCGTTCAAAGTGTTGCATCTGATATTTACACACAAAAAGAAAATTCTATGGGTGAAGAAGATTATGCTAAAAACAAAGTTGTTATTTTAGGTGATGAAGCACATCATTATTCTGCATCAACAAAAACTGAAAAAGAAAAGGAGCAGTCATGGGAAAAGGCAATTTCTACAATCTTAAATGCTAGAAAAGATAATCGTTTATTAGAATTTACAGCAACGATTGACCTTGAAAATAAGAATATTTATGAAAAATATAAAGATAAAGTATTATACCGTTATGCACTAGATAGGTTTATTCAAGATAAATATTCTAAAAACGTAAAAAGAATTCAGTCTAGTAATACTGATATAGATAATATGCTTAATGTAATTTTATTAAGTGAATACCGAAGAAGGTATGCTTTGGAACAACATGAAACATATATAAAGCCTGTTGTCATGTTTAAATCACAACGAATCGAAGCATCTAATGAAGCGAACGAGAAATTTAATGATTTAATAAATACATTATCCGCAGTTTCACTTAGGGAATTCTTAAATAGACAAGAGCGGATTGTTACAGAAGAAGATAGTGAAACGTTAGCTTTAGCTTACAGATATTATAGAGAAAATATTGAAAGTCTAAATGAGATTGTGCATGATATAAAAAGAGAGTTTGCCTCTAATCGAATAATCAATGCAAATGATACAAGCCAATCAGGAATCTTAGAAAAAGGGCATTATGAAGCATTAAATAGTTTAGAAAGCCCTACTAACTTATATCGTGTTGTTTTTGCGGTTGCTAAACTAACCGAAGGATGGGATGTTCTAAACTTATACGATATCGTTCGTTTGAGTGATGATCCAAAAGTTTCAGGTACAAAGGCAACAACAATGTCAGAAGCTCAATTAATCGGTAGAGGTGCGAGATATAATCCCTTTTTATTAAATGGAGAGCGTTCGTATCAGAGAAGATTTGAAGATGATAGTGTAGATAGTTTAATCTTAGAGACAATACACTATCATACAATTAATGAACCGCAATATTTAAAGAACCTAGTAAATTCATTGAATGAAATGAATTTACCAACGGGTGAAGATAAAAAGAATCCTTTACTAGACGTTAAGGTTAAAAGTGAATTTAAAAAAACAGAAGTTTGGAAATACGGAAAAATTTACTATAATGAGACGGTTAAAGTTAGCGATGACTATTATAATTCATTAGATAAATATGGAGTTGATAATAAAAGTGATATTGTAATTCCGTATATTTCCTCTATGCAAGAATTAGGATATCGAGATGGAGAAATTAGGGAAGATTATTCAAATGCTTATAATCTCACTGTTGAATTTGACCAGCGTTATCTAAATAAAGTGATGAATCGTATTTCATTTTATCACTTTAATAATTTAAAAAAATATATTCCTCTATTGGGAACAAGAGACGAGTTCTTAGGGGAAAGATGGCTTAATATTTTCAATCGGACAGTTTATGTTACAGTACCTCGTACAATGGGAAGTAATGCGTTAACCCCGAATGAAAAGATTCATATATTGGAAAAGTACTTTCTAGAAGTTGCCAAACAAATTAAATCGGGATATAGCAAGCGACGTGGTACGGGGAAATTTATTGGTTATCCTATCAACGAATATATTTCAAATTACCGTAAACGTGTCCCTAATTATGACACGTCTAAAATGGTTTTGGACGGGAATCCACAGAATGTACAACGTTACGAAATTAAAGAGAATTACTTTGTGTATGATTCGGCAATTATAAACTTAACTGAAAGACAGTTAATTGATAAGATAGCTGAGCGTGTATCGGAATTAAAGGAAAAATATAAAGATGTGTATTTAATTCGAATGGATGAAAATATGCATAGAGAATCTGCAAAAAATCATAAGTTAAAACTCCACCAATTTGGAAATGGTCATGATGGAATACATTTAGAAGGATTCCAACCTGATTTTATTTTATATCTAAAAAATGCAGACTACATAGTTCAGATTTTCATTGAACCAAAAGGAAGAAATATTGAAGAAGAACAATGGAAGGAAGATTTACTCATGTATATAAATGAACATGAAGCTGAAATAATGTTTGAAGATGAGACTGAAAATGTAAAAATTAAAGGTGTCAAATTCTATACAATGAACGATGGAAGATATACAATAAAACAAATTGGTGAAATTGCATTAGGTAAGGAATTTAAAGGTTTAAGTATACAAAGCTAAAAATTGTATTCAACTAACATCTATCATTTTGGTTCAAATTGGTTCAAGTAAAGTCATTTTTAATCCTTTTTCATACATTTTTATCCGTATAACAATTCCCGAAACGTTGATATAAATGGATTACAATGGAATCAATATACATAAATTTTATATGTATATTTCTCAAAACGTTAATATTATTTATATATCAACGTTTAACCCCCTTCTCGAGAAATCGGGAAAGGGGGTTTTTTAATGTGTAACGGGTGGTTGCTCCCTACCCAAAATAAGCGGAGAAATTCCCCTTAATTAGGAAGTAGTACGAAAAATAGCTTAAATAGACGGAAGATTTCCGACTATTGACTTAAAAAATGTGAAAATGGGTGATTTTTCTTTACTTAATCGGAAAATTTCCGCTTAATTCCCCCAAACCGATCTCTATTCTGCAGTATAACCGGAGAATCTCCGCTTATTAAATGTCACTAGTTACTACTCAATTAAGGATAAGACTTCTTTTGTGTCAAAATAACCAGGAAAACCTCTAAAGCCTTTGAGGAGTGTTATGTGCTTTTATGTTTGCACCTCCAAAATAAACCCGTTAGAAATTTTTTACTTATATTTGCTTTTACAATTTTCAAAGCCCCGTGCCAGATTGGACTCGAGGCTTTTTTACATTGTCGGAAAAAGATATAAAGGATGCGGTAAAATCCCTTTTGAACGATATAACAGCTCTGAAACAGTAACACATTCATATCCTTCTTTTTTTAACGTAGCTAATATTTTATCTAAGGCTTGAACAGTTTGAGTGCGATCCCCACCAGAGTCATGTAATAAAACGATGTCCCCCGGCTGAGTGTCAGAAGTAACGCTGTGGACAATTTTGTTTACCCCAGGTCGACTCCAATCTTTTGTATCTTGATGCCAGGACCACATAATGATTTGATACCCGTTCTTAACGGCGGTGTTTATAATTGTTTCATCATAATACCCTCCAACAGGTCGAAAAAGTGAAGGATAATAACCAGTAATACCGAAAATAGTATTTGCCGTCTGTTTTAATTCCCTTTTTAGATTTATGGGGTCAACGGTTAAATCATAGTGATGATTATATGTGTGGTTAGCCACTTCATGGCCTTCCTCCACTTGTCTTTTAATTATGTCAGGATGTTTTTCGGCATGTTCTCCAATCACAAAAAACGTTGCTTTTGCTTGATACTTCGCTAATGTATCTAAAATTTGTGGGGTATAGGTTGGGCTTGGACCATCGTCAAACGTTAAAGCAATTATTTTTTCATTTGTTTTTACGTCCCAGAATACTTTTCCTGTTTTTTCATAATACATTCGCCCTTTCGGTGAGGCGATGGATTCATTTGTATAAAGGAAAAAGATAGATGTGACTAATAGTAGATAAAATGAAAGCCTCATAAATAATGAACTCCTATAAATGAATTTAGCATTAGTTTATGTTATTTCTTCATATTTATAATGAATGTTGCTTAGGGATGGGTTTTCTTGAATTGGTAATGTTTTATCAATGGTCTGCTGAATTAGAAAGGCGGGTTCGTTGAAAAATATTGCTAGGAGGAGTGGGTATTATGAATGTGATTACAACTTTTAACGCGAAAAGACGCGAAAGACAGATAAAATATGAACGGAAACTTCTTAAAGAGTTATCCATTCAAAGTTTAAAGAAAAGTGTACAGGAGCATTTCGGCTCCGAGCGAATAGAGGGTGGAATATGGATTCAACAAGGGGTAGAAGAGGGTTGCTATGATGTAGCAATTGAAGCGTTTTTACTCGGTGGACAATTTAGCCGTTTTAGTCATTTTGGAGAATCAACCGAGGAAATTAAAAAACGTTGTCAAAATGAAATTAGACATTTAACTGATACACTTTATAATTTTTGGTTATATTGGAAGTTTGGAGATGAAGGATTTATTCAAGAGTCCATTTATTATTCATGTGAGCAGTTCGTTGATAAATGGTGGATGGAGGGTTTTATTAAGGGTGAACAGAGAAGGAAATTAAGACTGCACTAAGCATTTTCGAACATATTAAGTTCTAAAACTGAACCTTGTCCCATATGTATGGAATAGAAGATTGGGAAGGGAAGGTTTTGGATGAGCCGGAAGGTCAAACTCATTAGCTTTATATTAGGTGCACTTCTTTTATTTTTGCTCTTTCAATTTCAATTTTTTCAAAAAGATACGTGGGATTCCTGGAATCTACCTTTATCAGGGAAAGTGATTATTTTAGATCCCGGTCATGGAGGACCCGATGGGGGGGCTGGTGATGCTGATGCCCTTGAGAAGGAGATTGCTCTCAAAGTATCCCTTAATATTAGGGATTATCTTCAAGAGCAAGGGGCACTCGTCATGCTGACAAGGGAGGATGATTCTGATCTGGCGGATCCTAACACAAAAGGAATAGGCCGAAGAAAGGTAGAAGATTTAAAAAATAGGCTCAATATGATTAATGAGTCTGATGCAGATCTCTATTTAAGTATCCACCTGAATGCAATTCCGTCTCCACGATGGAGCGGGGCACAAACATTCTACTCTCCGCACTTAATTGAAAATAAACGAATTGCAAAGTTCATTCAAAGTGAGCTTATCAGAAATCTTGAAAATACGGATAGAGAAGCAAAAATCTTGAAAAATATATATGTTGTTAAAAATGCTAACAAACCAGGTGCACTAGTTGAAATAGGGTTTTTATCTAATCCAACTGAAAGACAAAATTTAAAGAGCGAGAAATATCAAAAGAAAATTTCGGCTTCAATTTACAATGGAATTATGAGATATTTTACAAATGAAAAGGATTTAAAGTAAAAGGTAATCGAGACCCCGCGATTGCCTTTTTTTGCACCCTAAAGCAGTTTCCCTTCTTGAAAGGAGAAATTATGTTATACTTGTGGTGTAACCGAATTCACATCAAGGATGGTGTATGAAGTGCTAACTGAACAGGAAATAGTCAATATACTAAAAGGAATAAAAGATCCTTTCCTACATAAAACGTTAGAAGAAACAAATGGAATTTTAGAAGTAAAAGTGAAAGAAGAAAAAGAGCATGTCAGTGTGAAGCTCGCTATTGCAAAAACAGGGACAAGTGAACAACTTCAACTTCAAACACAAGTAGTAAATACATTGAAAGAAGCGGGAGCCAATACGGTTGGTATTCGCTTTGCTGAACTTCCGGAAGAGATTTTGCAAAAATTTAGAGGTTCAGAACCTGCAGATCAAGGAAATAATCTTTTATCACCTACCAGCAAAACGACTTTTATTGCCATTGCTAGTGGAAAAGGTGGGGTAGGAAAATCAACAGTTTCAGTTAATTTGGCCGTATCATTAGCTCGTCAAGGGAAAAAGGTTGGCTTAATTGATGCGGATATTTACGGATTTAGTGTTCCAGATATGATGGGCGTTACGAATCGTCCTGTCGTACGTGGTGAACGAATCATTCCTGTCGAAAGACTGGGCGTTAAAATTATCTCTATGGGCTTTTTCGTTGAAGATAATGCTCCTGTTATTTGGCGCGGTCCTATGTTAGGAAAAATGTTAAATAATTTCTTTACTGAGGTAGAGTGGGGAGAATTAGATTATTTATTATTAGATTTACCTCCTGGTACTGGTGATGTCGCATTAGATTTACATACGATGCTACCACACTGTAAAGAAATTATCGTTACCACTCCACATCCAACAGCTGCCTTTGTTGCTGCTCGTGCCGGTGCAATGGCATTAAGAACAGAACATGAGCTGTTAGGAGTTATCGAAAACATGTCTTACTTCGAAAGTAAAGTAACGGGAGAAAAGGAATATGTCTTTGGACGTGGCGGTGGAGAAAAGCTTGCTGATGAGCTGAGAACAGAACTTCTAGGTCAACTTCCTTTACAACAGCCTGATTGGGATGAGAATGATTTTGCTCCTTCTATCTATGCTGAAGATCATACGCTAGGGAAAATATATGGGGACATAGCTAAGAAGGTAGTAGAACTTTTAAATAAATAAGTGTCATTGAACACATAAACAATAAAAAAAGGCCGCTTTTTGATCTGAACCCCAAAAGTTAGACACGGGATTTAGGCAGCTACTGGGGCATGAGTTCGGTATTGAACCGGACTCATGCCTTTTAATTTTGCCTTAATCCGTTTGTGGTTATAGTAGTGAATGTAATTCACTAACTCTACTTTAAAATGTTCCATACTCTCAAATTCTTTTAGATAAAGCAATTCAGACTTTAATAAGCCAAAGAAGTTCTCCATGACTGCGTTATCCAAGCAGTTCCCTTTACGGGACATACTCTGAATGATTCCTCGTTCTTTTAATGCAGATCGATACTGATTCATCTGATAATGCCATCCTTGGTCAGAATGGAGGATAGGAGTGTCTTCCTCATTTAATCGGTCAAAGGCTTCGTCCAACATTTTTGAAACAAGTGAGAATACAGGGCGATGTTCTATATTATAAGCTATAATCTCACCATTATATAAATCCATAATTGGCGACAAATATAGCTTTTCCCCATGTAGGTGGAATTCTGTCACATCCGTCACCCACTTTTCGTTAGGTTTAGATGCATGGAAATCTCGTTCTAATATATTAGGTGCAGTTTTGCCCACTTGTCCTCGGTATGACCGATATTTTTTCATTCGTACGAGACACTTTAAACCCAGCTCAATCATTAAACGGCGGACCGTTTTATGATTAATTGTATACCCTTTATTACGTAATTCTAATGTAATTCGACGGTAACCATAACGTCCCTGATGTTCTTCAAAAATCTGCTTAATTAACTCCTTCATTTCCTTATATTTATCCGGTCGATCCATTTGTTTTACCCAATAATAATAAGTGCTACGTGGAATTCCAGCGATCTTTACTAACTCAATCACCTTAAATTCGTGCCTTAACTCATATATTATTTGCGCTTTGTCTTGTTCGGTGATTTTTCTTTTTCTTGAATTAAGGCTCGTAACTTTTTTAAATAGGCAATCTCCATGCGTAAACGCTCATTTTCAGCTTGTAATGCTTCATATGAACCCTCTACAGGAACTGATTTCTTAATTTCCTTTTTCATGGATGGACGCCCCTTTTTCTTTGGTAATAGAGCGTCCACACCTAATCTTTCAACCTGCCTCTGCCATTGAAGAATCGTAGAAGGGGAAGAAATATTATAAACAGCCGCAGCTTGTGTTAAGGACGCTCCAAATTCACTCATATAATTTAGTACGTCCATTTTAAATTGAATATCATAATTTGTATAGTTGGAAATTAAACCAGCTTCACCATTTTTTCTATAATGTGCCACCCAATTCTTTAAAGGAGTCAGGCTGACATTAAAACGGCTAGCGACTATTTGAAAGGAATCTTTGCCCTCTAAATAATCTAATACTGCCCTTAATTTTAATTCAAACGAATATTTAGACATAGAAAAACTGCACCTCCAATTGTTAGTTGTGTCTAACAATTGGGGTGCAGTTCATTTTGCAGCCTTTTTTTTATCCGCCTTGACCACTACCTGCGCCCTGTTGAGGGCCACCACCACCACTACTAGTTTGACCTCCCTGTTTTTGGGAACCTTGGTTGTTGCTTATTTCTTGAGCGGCTTTCATTAAGGTATCTTGGATTTTCGCCTTAAAGATTGGACTATCAAAGGTCTCTACAATAATGGTTTGAATATGTTTTCTAAAATCCTTACTTTTAAGTAAATCTTGCATTTCCTTTTGATATTCCGGATCTTTTAATATGTCGAGCATCATTTTTTGATAATCGGGGTCTTTCATTAATCTTTTTAATAACTCTTCATTTTCCTTCTTCATCCCTGTTGCATAGGATTTGGCAAATTCGGGGTCTTTAAAAGCCTTCTTCCAAAATTCAGTGCTTTTTTTGGATACAAGTGTTTTTTGAATCGTTTCAGAGACAGTGGCTTGATCCATGATAAGCTCTTGCTTCATTTGCTTATCTGTCATAATATCCTGAATGGCCTTTTTTCCTTCGTCTGTTTTTAGAATATCAACGATCATTTTCTTCGTCTGGTCATAATCCATTTTTTCAGTACTTGGATTACTTGAACATGCGGAAAGGAAAATGCTAAATAGGAGCAACACAACTATTTTTTTCATTTGAATAGCTCACCCCTATACGGATGTTTTTATAGAGTTAATATGCTGTATTTGTGAAAGTTTTATGCACCAATAGAGTAATTTCTAGATTTTTCATACGGTGCTTGGTAAAATCAGAAAAGATGAGTTTTTGTGTATAATTTATCAAACGATGGAGGATATCATATTGACAAGCCGAAATTGGGTTCGATTATTTTTTACTACTTTATTAATTGGTGGTATTACAACAGGTGTATTGGGCTTTATTATCCGCTGGGGTGAATTTCAATCCTATTTTTTAGATTTTAAAATCGGTTCCATATTATCTACATTTATTTGGCTTATAGGTGTTGGGTTAATATTTAGTGTAATTAGCCAGGTCGGCTACTTTGCTTATTTAACTATCCACCAATTTGGATTAGGGATTTTTCGTTCCTCGAGATTATGGAATGGGGTTCAATTGGTATTAACAATCTTTGCTTTATTTGACTTAATTTATTTTCGGTTCGAAAAGTTTGCGAAGCCGAATGAAAGTCTTACCCCATACATAGCACTGGCAATTTTTATTTTAATAGCGGGGTTAATCGTAGCCTATTTTAAAACAAAGCAAGGGAAGAAAAGCACGTTTATTCCCGCATTGTTTTTTATGGTGGTAGTAACAATATTAGAATGGATTCCAGTATTAAGGGTAAATGAGAAAAGTTGGGTTTACTTAATGCTATTCCCTCTTGTTATCTGTAACGCTTATCAAATCTTAATGCTGCCAAAATATTTAAAGCGGTCGGAAGAAGAAAGAGCGAAATTACAAGCAAAAAAGGAAAACCAAACACCAACAGCTAATAAAAAGAAAAAATAAACAGTAAAAAACACTTCTTTAGTATAAAAAGGAGTGTTTTTTAGTTGTATGGGATCTATTTTATTAAGGTTGACTTAACTTTTCCGTTTGCAATCATATCGGAAACATTTGTAAAAGACCCTCTACTTTTCAATTTAGAAACTATTAAAGGTAGTGCACGATTCGTTTGTTTAGCTGCATCAGAGGCGTGCAACAATATAATATCTCCATTTTTAGCTTTGTCAATATTTTTAATTATTTGCTTAACTCCAGGATTCGTCCAATCCTCTGAATTGATGCTCCAATGAACAACGGTCAAACCAAGATCTTCGGCAACTTTTAATGTTTTTTTATCAAAATGGCCGGTAGGAGCACGGAGCAGTTTAATGTTTTTAACATTCAGCTTTTTAAAAACATCTTGTGCTTTCACCACATCTTTCCTTATTTCTCCAGACTCCAGATCTGTATAATCTTCATATGCGTAACCAAGGTTACCAATTTCATATCCATTTTTAACGATTTTCTCTACAATATCTGGGTGGCGTTCAGCCCAAGAACCTGATAAGAAGAAGGTTGCAGACTTTACCTCGTTCTTAACTAAAGTATTTACGATTGGTTCTGCCTTTTGATCACCCCAGCCAATATTAAAAGTCAGCGCGATTCCTTTCTCTCCTTTGTATATTGCTTTAGGGCCTGCCTTCGTCGAAAAAACAGCGACTTGAGCAGTTGTTTGGGAATAGATAAAAAGTGCAGTAAATAACGAAAGTACTACAATAAACAAAAAGTGTTTCAGTTTCGTCCCACTTAAAATCATAAAAAAATTCATTGTATTCCTCCTTACAACCCAGCGATAGAAAATTAAAAGTAATAGACAAGTCCTTATTTCATTGTATGCTTGACTGTAAAATTTATATGTCTAAAATTTTCTCGTAATATTTTCTGTTTTATTGGAAAAAACTAGATTTACCAAGTCGTTCTTCGTCTTCCTAGAAGAAGAAATTCAGCAATTATTTTACTAATATTATGTAAAAAAGGGTGAATCAATTGTTAGGAATCTTAATTCATGAAAAAGAAAAACTGGAAATTCAATATTTATTAAAGAGGGAAATGGATGAAATATTATATGATTTACAGGATGTAAGAATTGATCAGGTAGTTAAAAGGGCAATGAAAGAGCGTTATAAAATATTGTTTTCGCTATTAACTCGTGTGGCTCCACACAATGAATGTGTGAACTACATCATATCTTCTAAAAAGAAAGAAGGGATATAAAATAAAAATTGGGGAGAGTGAGAAAAAAGGTGTTGACTTTATTGCCTATACTTGATATATTAATACATGTCGCTGCGAGAGATTGAAAAAAGTAGTTGACAGATTCGGATGTAAAATGTTATAATTAAAAAGTTGTTTTTGAAAAATTGATCTTTGAAAACTGAACAAAACGAAACGTCAATTAATTTATTTTTAAACTAGAGCTAGTCGTATTCTAACGAATTCGATAAATCAAACATCTTTTTGGAGAGTTTGATCCTGGCTCAGGACGAACGCTGGCGGCGTGCCTAATACATGCAAGTCGAGCGAATCTGATGGGAGCTTGCTCCTTGATGATTAGCGGCGGACGGGTGAGTAACACGTGGGTAACCTGCCTGTAAGACTGGGATAACTCCGGGAAACCGGGGCTAATACCGGATAACTTTTTCCTTCGCATGAAGGAGAATTGAAAGATGGCTTTGGCTATCACTTACAGATGGACCCGCGGCGCATTAGCTAGTTGGTGAGGTAACGGCTCACCAAGGCGACGATGCGTAGCCGACTTGAGAGGGTGATCGGCCACACTGGGACTGAGACACGGCCCAGACTCCTACGGGAGGCAGCAGTAGGGAATCTTCCGCAATGGACGAAAGTCTGACGGAGCAACGCCGCGTGAGTGATGAAGGTTTTCGGATCGTAAAACTCTGTTGTTAGGGAAGAACAAGTATCGTTCGAATAGGGCGGTACCTTGACGGTACCTAACCAGAAAGCCACGGCTAACTACGTGCCAGCAGCCGCGGTAATACGTAGGTGGCAAGCGTTGTCCGGAATTATTGGGCGTAAAGCGCGCGCAGGCGGTTTCTTAAGTCTGATGTGAAAGCCCACGGCTCAACCGTGGAGGGTCATTGAAACTGGGAGACTTGAGTGCAGAAGAGAAGAGCGGAATTCCACGTGTAGCGGTGAAATGCGTAGAGATGTGGAGGAACACCAGTGGCGAAGGCGGCTCTTTGGTCTGTAACTGACGCTGAGGCGCGAAAGCGTGGGGAGCGAACAGGATTAGATACCCTGGTAGTCCACGCCGTAAACGATGAGTGCTAAGTGTTAGAGGGTTTCCGCCCTTTAGTGCTGCAGCTAACGCATTAAGCACTCCGCCTGGGGAGTACTTACCGCAAGGCTGAAACTCAAAGGAATTGACGGCCGCACAAGCGGTGGAGCATGTGGTTTAATTCGAAGCAACGCGAAGAACCTTACCAGGTCTTGACATCCTCTTGCCCTCCCTAGAGATAGGATTTCCCTTCGGGGACAAGAGTGACAGGTGGTGCATGGTTGTCGTCAGCTCGTGTCGTGAGATGTTGGGTTAAGTCCCGCAACGAGCGCAACCCTTGACCTTAGTTGCCAGCATTTAGTTGGGCACTCTAAGGTGACTGCCGGTGACAAACCGGAGGAAGGTGGGGATGACGTCAAATCATCATGCCCCTTATGACCTGGGCTACACACGTGCTACAATGGATGGTACAAAGGGTTGCTAGACCGCGAGGTTACGCCAATCCCATAAAACCATTCTCAGTTCGGATTGTAGGCTGCAACTCGCCTACATGAAGCCGGAATCGCTAGTAATCGCGGATCAGCATGCCGCGGTGAATACGTTCCCGGGCCTTGTACACACCGCCCGTCACACCACGAGAGTTTGTAACACCCGAAGTCGGTGAGGTAACCTTTTGGAGCCAGCCGCCGAAGGTGGGACAGATGATTGGGGTGAAGTCGTAACAAGGTAGCCGTATCGGAAGGTGCGGCTGGATCACCTCCTTTCTAAGGATATGGAAGACCACTGACGTGGTTACAAAAAAGACGTTTTCGTTTTGTTCAGTTTTGAGAGGTTAATTCCTTTCAAACTAATAGAGGTGAATTAGAAGCGAGAAGGTCGAGGAAGCAAACGAACGAGCACCGGAACGTATTAAACATACGTGAGGATGTGAGTGAGTGCAGCTGACAAAGAGATTCGAAGCTTATCATTCGCCGAATTGTTCCTTGAAAACTAGATAAAATGAGAAATAACCAAGTAATAACCGAGAATCGCCACTTTATGGATGAATCCATTAAGTAAGTAATAAACAACCTTTTTAGGTTAAGTTAGTAAGGGCGCACGGTGAATGCCTTGGCACTAGGAGCCGATGAAGGACGGGACTAACACCGATATGCTTCGGGGAGCTGTAAGCAAGCTTTGATCCGGAGATTTCCGAATGGGGGAACCCACTGCCCGTAATGGGGTAGTATCCTTACTTGAATACATAGAGTATGGAAGGCAGACCCGGGGAACTGAAACATCTAAGTACCCGGAGGAAGAGAAAGCAAACGCGATTTCCTGAGTAGCGGCGAGCGAAACGGAAGAAGCCCAAACCAAGAGGCTTGCCTCTTGGGGTTGTAGGACACTCTATACGGAGTTACAAAGGAACGGAGTAAATGAAGAGGTCTGAAAATACCGTCAAAGAAGGTAACAACCCTGTAGTTGAAACTTCGTTCCCTCCAGAGTGGATCCTGAGTACGGCGGGACACGTGAAATCCCGTCGGAAGCAGGGAGGACCATCTCCCAAGGCTAAATACTCCCTAGTGACCGATAGTGAACCAGTACCGTGAGGGAAAGGTGAAAAGCACCCCGGGAGGGGAGTGAAAGAGAACCTGAAACCGTGTGCCTACAAGTAGTTAGAGCTCTATGCATTTATGCAGAGTGATAGCGTGCCTTTTGTAGAATGAACCGGCGAGTTACGATTTCAAGCAAGGTTAAGCTGAAGAGGCGGAGCCGCAGCGAAAGCGAGTCTTAATAGGGCGAATGAGTTTGAGGTCGTAGACCCGAAACCAGGTGATCTACCCATGTCCAGGGTGAAGGTAAGGTAACACTTACTGGATACTTCGAACCCACGCACGTTGAAAAGTGCGGGGATGAGGTGTGGGTAGCGGAGAAATTCCAATCGAACTTGGAGATAGCTGGTTCTCTCCGAAATAGCTTTAGGGCTAGCCTTAAGGTAAGAGTCTTGGAGGTAGAGCACTGTTTGGACTAGGGCCTCATCGGGTTACCGAATTCAGACAAACTCCGAATGCCAATGACTTATCCTTAGGAGTCAGACTGCGAGTGATAAGATCCGTAGTCAAAAGGGAAACAGCCCAGACCACCAGCTAAGGTCCCAAAGTATACGTTAAGTGGAAAAGGATGTGGAGTTGCTTAGACAACCAGGATGTTGGCTTAGAAGCAGCCACCATTTAAAGAGTGCGTAATAGCTCACTGGTCGAGTGACTCTGCGCCGAAAATGTACCGGGGCTAAACGTATCACCGAAGCTGTGGATGGACACCGTCTGGTGTCCGTGGTAGGAGAGCGTTCTAAGGGCTGAGAAGCTAGACCGTAAGGACTGGTGGAGCGCTTAGAAGTGAGAATGCCGGTATGAGTAGCGAAAGAAGGGTGAGAATCCCTTCCACCGAATGCCTAAGGTTTCCTGAGGAAGGCTCGTCCGCTCAGGGTTAGTCGGGACCTAAGCCGGTACCGAAAGGCGTAGGCGATGGACAACAGGTTGATATTCCTGTACCACCTCTTCACCGTTTGAACGATGGGGGACGCAGGAGGATAGGGTAAGCACGCTGCTGGAATAGCGCGTCCAAGCAGTTAGAGGGGTGACGAGGCAAATCCCGTCACCATGTACCTTGAGCTGTGATGGCGAGGGAAATATAGTACCGAAGTTCCTGATTCCACACTGCCTAGAAAATCCTCTAGTGAGGTGAAAGGTGCCCGTACCGCAAACCGACACAGGTAGGCGAGGAGAGAATCCTAAGGTGAGCGAGAGAACTCTCGTTAAGGAACTCGGCAAAATGACCCCGTAACTTCGGGAGAAGGGGTGCTCTGTTAGGGTGCAAGCCCGAGAGAGCCGCAGTGAATAGGCCCAGGCGACTGTTTAGCAAAAACACAGGTCTCTGCGAAGCCGCAAGGCGAAGTATAGGGGCTGACGCCTGCCCGGTGCTGGAAGGTTAAGAGGAGAGGTTAGCTAAAAGCGAAGCTTTGAATTGAAGCCCCAGTAAACGGCGGCCGTAACTATAACGGTCCTAAGGTAGCGAAATTCCTTGTCAGGTAAGTTCTGACCCGCACGAAAGGCGCAACGATCTGGGCACTGTCTCAACGAGAGACTCGGTGAAATTATAGTACCTGTGAAGATGCAGGTTACCCGCGACAGGACGGAAAGACCCCGTGGAGCTTTACTGCAGCCTGATATTGAATTTTGGTACAGCTTGTACAGGATAGGTAGGAGCCTTTGAAGCCGGAGCGCCAGCTTCGGTGGAGGCGTCGGTGGGATACTACCCTGGCTGTATTGAAATTCTAACCCGCACCCTGATCGGGGTGGGAGACAGTGTCAGGCGGGCAGTTTGACTGGGGCGGTCGCCTCCTAAAAGGTAACGGAGGCGCCCAAAGGTTCCCTCAGAATGGTTGGAAATCATTCGCAGAGTGTAAAGGCACAAGGGAGCTTGACTGCGAGACCTACAAGTCGAGCAGGGACGAAAGTCGGGCTTAGTGATCCGGTGGTTCCGCATGGGAAGTACCATCGCTCAACGGATAAAAGCTACCCCGGGGATAACAGGCTTATCTCCCCCAAGAGTCCACATCGACGGGGAGGTTTGGCACCTCGATGTCGGCTCATCGCATCCTGGGGCTGTAGTCGGTCCCAAGGGTTGGGCTGTTCGCCCATTAAAGCGGTACGCGAGCTGGGTTCAGAACGTCGTGAGACAGTTCGGTCCCTATCCGTCGTGGGCGTAGGAAATTTGAGAGGAGCTGTCCTTAGTACGAGAGGACCGGGATGGACGCACCGCTGGTGTACCAGTTGTCTTGCCAAAGGCATCGCTGGGTAGCTATGTGCGGAAGGGATAAGTGCTGAAAGCATCTAAGCATGAAGCCCCCCTCAAGATGAGATTTCCCTTAGTTTATCTAAATAAGACCCCTGAAAGATGATCAGGTTGATAGGTTCGAGGTGGAAGTGTGGCGACACATGGAGCTGACGAATACTAATCGGTCGAAGACTTATCCTAATTTGATTCAATGTTATTACGAAGTATTTCTCATCTATCTAGTTTTGAGGGAATAATTTTTTAAAAAACCCCTTGAAATTTGGTTAAAAATCATTATAATAAATAATGTCTTAATCAAATGCTGCAATGCAGTGAAGCAAAAATATCCGGTAATTATTGCGAGAAGGTCACACCCGTTCCCATCCCGAACACGGAAGTTAAGCTTCTCAGCGCCGATGGTAGTTGGAGGCTCTCCTCCTGCAAGAGTAGGACGTTGCCGGGTTTATAGTATTCCGCAGTAGCTCAGTGGTAGAGCTATCGGCTGTTAACCGATCGGTCGTAGGTTCGAATCCTACCTGCGGAGCCATTGCTTCCATAGCTCAGCAGGTAGAGCACTTCCATGGTAAGGAAGAGGTCACCGGTTCGAGCCCGGTTGGAAGCTTATAATATGAGAATAAAACATACATAGATTGGCCCGTTGGTCAAGCGGTTAAGACACCGCCCTTTCACGGCGGTAACACGGGTTCGAATCCCGTACGGGTCACCAACTTAGATTAGATACAATATAAAATGCAACGGAGGATTAGCTCAGCTGGGAGAGCACCTGCCTTACAAGCAGGGGGTCGGCGGTTCGATCCCGTCATCCTCCACCATATTAACAAAATAATAATATGCCGGCCTAGCTCAATTGGTAGAGAACGACCGAATACGCTTCGTAGGAATAACTTCAGCGTACAGCTTGAGCCGCTACTTGAATAATCAGTCTGAAAGCTGGACGACCTTCTTAAGTGGTTCAATATAAGGAAAATAATTTAATATGCCGGCCTAGCTCAATTGGTAGAGCAACTGACTTGTAATCAGTAGGTTGGGGGTTCAAGTCCTCTGGCCGGCACCATTCATTACAATTAGTAATGATATGGAGGGGTAGCGAAGTGGCTAAACGCGGCGGACTGTAAATCCGCTCCTTCGGGTTCGGCGGTTCGAATCCGTCCCCCTCCACCATTTTTATTAATATAATTTGATTAAAATGGACATAATAAGAATGTCCTTTTTTATTTCAATGGGCTATAGCCAAGTGGTAAGGCAACGGACTTTGACTCCGTCACTCGTTGGTTCGAATCCAGCTAGCCCAGCCATTGCTTAGAGCCATTAGCTCAGTCGGTAGAGCATCTGACTTTTAATCAGAGGGTCGAAGGTTCGAGTCCTTCATGGCTCATCAAATTTGCAAAAGTTTCCTTAAACCTTATAGGTTTAAGGATTTTTTTTTGTGAAAAATAATATTTATAGGGAAACTTTTAAGGGTTACAAACGTATAAACAATCGGTAAATTAATCATAAATTCGACTGAGAGTAGAGGTTGTTGGATGAAAGACATAATAAAACTTTTAAGACAGGGAAATAAATCCGCAATGTTAGCGGCAATAGTCAATGCAGTTATTTCAATCATTAAAGGAATCGCTTTCCTTTTAACAGGTAATATTGCAATGTTTGCAGAAACGATGCATAGTTTGGGAGATGCAGCTAATCAATTTTTTGTATTTATTGGTTCAGCCTTGAGTAAAAAAGCTCCTACGGATCGTTTTCCAAATGGTTTTGGTAGGGTTGTAAACTTAGTCCTTTTAGGAGCCGTTCTAATTGTAGGGATTATGTCTTATGAAACAATTAAGGAAGGATTTCATCATATTTTAAAACCCACGCAGTCAGAAGGTTTTTTCATAAATATCATTGTTCTAGGTGCAGCAGTAGTCCTAGAGAGTTTTGTTTTATTTAAGGCAATGAAAGAAATTCTTCATGAAGTGGGGGATGATACAAAAGGTCCCGCTATTTTCCTTCAGAGTGTAAAATACTTAGGTAAGGCTAAGCCAGCAACAAAGCTAGTGTTTATGGAAGATACAGTCGCTACCGCTGGTGGACTCTTAGCCATTATTGCGGTAATAATTTCTCATTTTTCATCATTTCATCAAGCTGAAGGAATTGCCTCCGTATTAATTGGAATCATGATGTTTATTGTTGTCGGAAAGGTATTTTTAGACAATGCGGCGGGAGCCATCGGTGAAGCGGATGAAGAGATGGAGTTAAAAATTGGTAATATCGTAATGGAGGATCCAAATGTTAAGGATATCCAAGATATCACCGTTATTAAAGAAGGAGAGGAACTACATGTCGAGGTAGAGATCGAAGTCGATCCAAGCTTAACTGTAGCGCAGGCCGATGATATCAAAGATCGCTTGGAAGAAAGAATTATGGCTGAAAAAGGAATAGCTGATGTGACCATTGAGTTTGACGAAGATGACGGAGTGAATAATTGGGAGGAAGAGAAAAAAGAGGTTATAGACGAAAAGTAGAAATAAACTGCCATTGGAAATTAGTAATGCGTTTCACTAGAGGTGCAAAACGGTAAATCACATAATCTTAACAGCATAATTAACAGTATATTTCACAGCCAAAAAGACTTAGAGATAAATTTCTCTAAGTCTTTTTTTCTAAGGAACCACAAGTGCATTAGATGCTAAAGAAAGTTTTGATAAATAAGCGATTAAGTCCATATAATTGTGTAAAAAGAAAAGAGTCATTTTAATCCCTCTTGGAAACAATGTTTTCAACGACGATAAACAATGAAAAGAGGAATATAAAATGACCCAATTACAGTTTAACCTAGATATGGATCTTTTAAAAGAATCTGTTTTGAATTCCAATATTGACGCAGTTATTAAATCAGCGATTGTTTTAGTTTTAAATGAGTACATGGAAAAGGAAAGAGATGATTATTTACATGCGGACGCTTATGAACGCTCTCCTGAACGTCTAGATTACCGCAATGGCTACTATGAAAGAGAACTAACCATGAGTATCGGTAAAATAAAACTAAGAGTGCCTAGAACTCGAAATGGGGAGTTTTCATCTTCCGTTTTTGAAAAATATTCTCGGTGCGACCAGGCTTTAGTTCTCTCTATGCTGGAGATGGTTATCAACGGGGTTTCTACCCGTAAGGTTACGCACATAGTAGAACAACTTTGTGGCGAAAATATCTCGAAGTCATTCGTTTCTTCCCTTACTCAGAAGCTTGATCCTATCGTCAATGATTGATTAAAACTACTTTTAAATATAACATACTATCCATTTGTTTTTTTGGATGCAATGTATATAAAAGTAAGAGAACATAACCGTGTAGTCTCTAAAGCTGTTTATATTGCCACAGCTATTACGGATCACAAAAAGCGTGAAATACTTGGTCTAAGTGTAGATCACGCTGAAAGTTTTGAGAGTTGGAGCCATTTTTTAAACAACTTAAATCACGAGGTCTTCAATCTCCAAAGTTAGTGATTTCAGATGCTCATCAAGGACTACAAAAAGCCATTCAACGAGAATTCATTGGAACTAGCTGGCAAAGGTGTAACGTACATTTTAAACGAAATATCATTGAAAGACTACCTAAAAAAGACTCCGCCGATATTCGAATGATGATAAAGCGTATTTTTGAAGCGGTCACTATCGAAGACACCCGGAAATGTAAAGAGGAGCTGATGGATCAGTTTGGTGAAAATTCTAAGTATAAACAGGCACTCTCTATTTTAGATGAAGGGTTCGAAGATACCATTCAATACATGGAGTACCCGGAAGATATACGATGCCACATTCGTAGTACAAATTCTCTTGAACGTTTAAACCAAGAAGTACGTCGAAGAGAAAGAGTTATCCGTATCTTTCCAAATACACAGTCTGCTTTTCGTTTAGTTGGAGCTGTTTTAATGCATTATCAAGAGACCGTATATTCAAAACAAAAATCTATTAAGAGATAGCTATGTTTCATTTTTAAGGTAACTTCCATTCTTGGATTATTCCATATCCAGTCAAGGCTATCAAAGGAAAACCACCTTTGACACCCTTGACTGGATATGGAGTAAAAGACGCATGGAAGTTTCGCTCAAAAAATGTAAAGGGGAAGGATTAACCCCAAATATCATAACAGGTTGAAAACATTGTATAAGGATTTTACACAATATTAAGGACTTGACTAAATAAGCGGAGGAATTCCTCTTAATGAGGAAATAGCACTGAAATTAGGCTTAAATAGACGGAATTTTTCCGCCTATTGACTAGAAAAACGTGAAAAAGAGTAATTTTGCTTTGCTTAATCGGAAAAACTCCGCTTATATCCCCAAAACCGAGCTCTATTCTGCAGTATAACCGGAAAATCTTCGCTTATTTTAACTATCACTGCTTACTCAATTAGTAATAAGACTTCTTATGTTTCAATAAAACCAAGTAAATTTCATTTAGACGTGTTGAGGGGCTTATCCTAACTAATCCCAAAGATGTCGCCCGTGAAAGTAACCCCATTAGGAATCTAGATGGTAGTTTTCTCTGCAACCGACCCTATAGTTCTACTTTGCAAAGTGCATATATATACATAAAATTGTCGAGTTGAGTCAGAAGATTGTGAAGTATTAAAATAGAGATAGATAGGGATTGAGGAGGTTATAAAAAATGAAAAAAAAAATTACTATACTTGGAGTTCCGATGGATTTAGGACAATCTCGTAGAGGGGTTAATATGGGACCTAGTGCGATCAGATATGCCGGTGTTGTGGAACGGCTAGAAAAGCTTGGTTATGTAGTGACCGATCAGGGCGATATTGAAATTGGTGCAGCTGAGCGTATACACGATCCGGAAACGAATATGAAGAATTTGAAAGCGGTTGCGGAGGCTAATGCTTTATTAGGTGAGAAGGTCGATGGAATTGTAGAGAAAGGGGAGTTTCCACTAATATTTGGCGGAGATCACAGTATTGCCATAGGAACATTAGCAGGTGTCTCTAAACACTATAATAACCTAGGTGTCATTTGGTATGATGCCCATGGAGATTTAAATATTGCTGATACTTCCCCATCAGGAAATATCCACGGTATGCCGCTCGCAGCCAGTTTAGGGCATGGACATCGGACACTAACTGAAATTGGCGGCTATGCTCCTAAAGTAAAACACGAAAATATCGTAATAATTGGTGCGAGAGATCTTGATGAAGGAGAAAAAGAGCTAATCAAGGACAAAAATATCAAAGTGTTTACTATGCATGAAATTGATAAACTAGGTATGACTAAAGTAATTGAAGAATCAATTAACTATTTAAAGGACAAAACGGATGGGGTACATTTATCCCTTGATTTGGATGCGTTGGATCCAAGTGATTGTCCGGGTGTGGGCACTCCTGTACTCGGAGGCATCAGCTACCGTGAAAGTCATTTAGCTATGGAAATGCTAGCAGAGTCAGGAATTATCACTTCTGCCGAATTTGTGGAAGTCAATCCAATATTAGATGAAAGAAACCGTACCGCAACCGTCGCAGTAGCATTAATGGGCTCGTTATTCGGAGAAAAACTTTTATAATATTCACAAAAGCAGTAGAAGTAGTTTCTACTGCTCTTTATTTAAAACCCAACTACCACCTTCAGCCACCTTCTAATCCAATTTACATACCCATTTTTGTAAAAAAATAAACAACTATTGGTAATTATTTGTTAAGATAAAAATAAATAATATTTTTTGAAACCTTTATGCTATTCATTCGTAACAATGTATAGCCGCTAGGGCGGGGGAATCTGAATGGAACTATTGGTTAAAAAAAGAATAAAACAAGTGTTAAAAGGTGACCAAAATGCTTACGGAGAGATAGTGGAAATATATAAAGATAAAGTTCTTCAAATTTGCTATCGAATGTTAGGTAACTTGCATGAGGCCGAAGATATTGCGCAAGAGGCTTTTATTCGTGCATTTATAAATATTCATAGCTTTAAACAGGAAAGGAAATTTTCCACTTGGTTATACCGAATTGCCACTAATTTATGTATTGATCGTTTAAGAAAGAAAAAGCCTGATTACTACCTGGACGCGGAGGTAGCAGGAACGGATGGTTTAACAATGTATTCGCAAATTGCTGCAACAGGTAAAGCACCAGATGTAGAAGTAATGGATTATGAATTACAGGAAACAATTCAATTGGCAATCCAGTCACTTCCCGAAAAATACCGATCAGTTATTGTGTTGAAATATCTTGAAGAGCTTTCGTTAAATGAAATTAGCCAAATCCTAGAATTACCCTTAGGAACAGTAAAGACGAGGATTCATAGGGGACGCGAGGCTTTGAGAAAGCAACTTCGAAATTTATAGAGAGGATGAGAACGCAATTGAATACTTGTTCTGAAGAAATTATTCTCTTTATGCATGAATATATGGATGGCGATATATCCCCTAAGCATGAAACATTATTAAAAGAACATCTTCAAACATGTGCTGACTGCAGAAGGCATTTTCAGGAACTAAAGAAAACAACAGCATTAATAAAAAGTACACCATTCATATCCACTTCAAGTGATTTTACGTCGAAAGTAATGGCAAGATTACCAAAAGAGAAACGAAAAGTTGGCATAAAACGTTGGGTAACCCATCATCCGTTAATTGCTGCTGCTTCCTTGTTTATTATTCTAATGGGGGGAAGTATTCTCTCTATGTGGAATAACAATCAAGAATTTTCATTTACGAAAAAGCCGAACTTACAAGTGGAAAATCACACCGTTATTGTTCCGAAAGGAGAGACGGTTAAAGGTGATATTTTAGTTAAAAATGGTGACTTACGTATAGAGGGAAAAGTAGACGGTAGTGTAACAGTTATTAATGGCGATATTAATGGTGAGAAATATATGGCCTCAGCAGGTCATGTAACAGGAGACATTAAAGAAATTAATGAAATGTTTGATTGGCTATGGTTCCAAATAAAAAATGGTGGCAAAGAAATAGTAAGCTTTTTCAACGGTGATAAGTAAGCAAAAAAGAGAAGCAAATGAAGACGTTTGTTTCTCTTTTTTGTTGGTTTGTACTAATATGATATAATATACTTTAGTAAATAATTTAAAAGCGGCTTTTTTACGATATAAAATTAATGGAGGATCGAACATGCCGTTTGCAGACTTCAATTTTTTTGACTATATCTCTAATATTATTGACATTTTACTCGTATGGTACGTGATCTATAAGATATTAATGATCATACGTGGTACGAAGGCAGTACAAGTTTTAAAAGGGATCATCGTTATCCTAATTGTAAGGAATTTAAGTATTTTTCTGGGCCTAAGTACCTTAAATTGGATTATGGAACAAGCCATTGATTGGGGATTTCTTGCCTTAATTATTATTTTCCAGCCAGAAATAAGGCGGGCGTTAGAACAATTGGGAAGAGGAAAGTTATTTTCCCGAGGAACCATGCAAGAAGAAGAGGAACAATCGAGAATTATTGATGCTATCGTTACGGCTACAAGTTATATGGCGAAGCGAAGAATTGGCGCACTAATTTCGATTGAAAGGGAAACAGGTCTTAGTGATTACATAGAAACAGGAATAGCTTTGGATTCCAAAATCTCATCCGAATTACTAATAAACATTTTTATCCCTAATACACCTCTACATGATGGAGCTGTTATTTTACAGAAAAATCAAGTGGCGGCAGCAGCTTGCTACTTACCTTTGTCAGAAAGCCCATTCATTTCTAAGGAATTGGGAACTAGACATCGGGCAGCCCTAGGGATAAGTGAAGTAACAGATAGTTTAACGATCATTGTATCTGAAGAAACAGGTGCAATATCATTAACGAAAAATAGTGAACTTCACCGTGATTTAAAGATAGACCAATTCAAGGGGATGCTTGAAAAGGAATTTATGATTTCAATGAATAAGCAGGCTTCCTCATCAATTTGGAATTGGAGGGTGAAGAAGCGTGGATAAATTTATGGATAATAAATGGTTTATTCGTATCGTAGCTTTGTTCTTAGCATTATTGCTATATATATCGGTAAGTATTGAAAGTAATGATAAAGCCAAAGATACAAAGCAAAAAAATGAAAATGACGTTGTGCAAAATATGCCTGTTGATATTATTTATGACCAACAGAATTATGTAGTTTCAGGTGCTCCGGAAACGGTTGATGTAACCATTGATGGGCCAAAGGGTTTAGTACGGTCAACAAGAAACCTTAAGAATTTTACCGTTTATATCGATTTAAGTGATGCTGAAATTGGAAAACAGCGAGTGAAAATAAAATATAAAGATTTATCGGATAAATTAACGGCCAAAATATCTCCAGCATATGCTACGGTCACTGTTCAAGAGAAAGTGACAAAGGAATTTAGGGTAGATGCAGAGTTCAATTCGAATTTATTAGCAAGCGGTTTTGAAGCCGAAACCCCTTCCGTTGATCCAAAGACGGTAAAAATAACAGGGGCAAAAGATGTGATTGACCAAATTACGTATGTAAAAGCGACAATTGATTCGAAACGAGAAATTAGTACGACAATTACAAGAGATGCTAAAGTGCAAGTGTTAGACAAATCATTAAATAAATTAGACGTAGATGTTGATCCGGAAACGGTAGAAGTGACCGTCCCGGTTAAAAATCCAAGTAAAACTGTTCCGATTACCGTAAATCCGATTGGGGATGAAAAGGATGGAATTGTTATTAATAGTATTACGACAGTACCAAAACATGTGAAAATTTATGGTAGAAGTGATGTATTAAAATCTATTGATGCATTAAGCGTGGATGTAGATATTAGCAAATATGATAAAGATACAGAACTTGATGTTCCGATTAAAGTACCAAAAGGGATTAATAAATTGGAACCGGAAATTGTAAAAGTCCGATTAAATATTAGTGAGAAAACCGAAGAAAAGACGTTCAGTAATATTAAAGTAAGCAGTACAGGTTTAGCTGATGACTATACGATGGAATTTTTATCCCCCTTAGATGGTGCTGTGGATTTAACAATAAATGGTACAACCAAATTATTAAAAAACATTAGTGCTTCAAGTTTTGATATTCTTATGGATTTATCGGGTTTATCTCCTGGAGTACATGAAGTAAATCTAGAAGTCGATGGACCGAAAGATATAACATGGGAGCTGTCGAAAAAGAAAGCGAAGATTCGCTTGACGGAGAAAGATAGTGGAGATATTTAATTGTAATTATTGTATTTTTAGAAGGAGCGAATATTCAAATGGGTAAATATTTCGGTACAGATGGAGTAAGAGGAGTAGCCAATTCTGAACTAACACCAGAATTAGCATTTAAATTAGGTCGTTATGGTGGATACGTGTTAACCAAAAATACGGAGCGTCCAAAAGTACTCATCGGTCGTGATACTCGTATATCGGGGCATATGCTTGAGGGAGCTTTGGTGGCAGGACTTTTATCAATTGGTGCGGAAGTTATGCGCCTAGGTGTCATTTCTACTCCAGGAGTCGCTTACCTTACAAAAGCTTTAGGTGCACAAGCTGGCGTAATGATTTCGGCCTCACACAACCCAGTAGCCGATAATGGTATCAAGTTTTTTGGATCCGATGGGTATAAGCTTTCAGATGAACAAGAAGCGGAGATTGAACAAATTCTTGATATGGAAGAAGATCAATTACCAAGACCTGTTGGCGGGGATCTTGGTGTTGTTAATGATTATTTTGAAGGCGGGCAAAAATATTTACAGTTCCTTAAACAAACTGTAGACGAAGATTTTTCCGGTATTCATCTAGCCTTAGATTGTGCGAACGGTGCTACTTCCTCATTAGCAACTCATCTATTTGCTGATTTAGAGGCGGATATTTCAACGATGGGTGCATCTCCAGATGGCTTGAATATCAATGACGGTGTAGGTTCTACTCATCCGGAAAGCCTAGCAGCATTTGTGAAAGAAAAAGAAGCGGATGTCGGACTTGCTTTTGATGGAGATGGAGACCGTATCATTGCTGTTGATGAGAATGGTGGCATTGTAGACGGTGATCAAATTATGTTCATCTGTGCTAAATACATGAAAAGTGAAGCTCGACTCAAACAATCAACAGTTGTATCAACAGTAATGAGCAACCTAGGGTTTCATAAAGGGTTAGAAGCGTTAGGAATCAAGAGCATTCAAACGGCAGTCGGGGACCGCTACGTTGTTGAAGAAATGAAAACGAATAACTATAATCTTGGTGGCGAACAGTCCGGCCATATTATCTTCCTAGATTATAATTCAACCGGTGATGGGTTATTAACCGGATTACAGCTTCTTAATATTATGAAAGCAACGAAAAAACCATTATCAGAACTTGCTGGAGAAATGAAAAAGTATCCACAAAAGCTTGTGAATATTCGTGTACAAGATAAGTATCATGTAACTGACAATGAAAAAGTAAAAGTGATTATTGAGCAGATAGAAAAAGAAATGGCCGGAAACGGGAGAATTCTTGTCCGTCCTTCTGGTACTGAGCCGTTAGTACGGGTTATGGCAGAAGCTGCTACAGAAGAAGCTTGTGAATCCTATGTTAATAGAATTGCAGAAGTCGTTAATGAAGAAATGGGTCTTTCCGAGGAATAAGTGGAATTGTATGCATAAGGGGAACGAATACGCGCCCTTATGCATATTTTTATTTTATAAAGTTCTTTGATAAACTTTTTTATTGACCTATGAATTAATGTAGGATATGATTATCATGTTTTTACTTGCCAAAGGAGAAAAGGAGGATAGAAGGATAAAACGTTTCAAAAAGCGCCAGAACTAAACAACGAGCGGATACAATTGTTTAGTTGACGAGGAGAAGGTTTATCGAGAATTCGGCGGATACCTTCCGGCTGACACACACAGTCGACGTCTTTTTCTTAAAACATCAGAGGTGACTCGGTGCACAAAGGGAAAAGAAATGTGAGAATTAGATAAGCTATTGGCTGTAGAAACGATTGTTTTGTCTAAAATCTTAACATTTTAAAATAATACAGAAATAAGGGGGCAAGTCTGCCCTCTGGCATCTTGCCCCCTTTATTTGGGAGGAAGATACAAATGTGTGGTATCGTTGGATATATTGGAAATCAAGATGCGAAGGAACTTTTATTAAAAGGCTTAGAAAAGCTTGAATATAGAGGGTATGATTCTGCTGGAATAGCAGTGAAAAATGAATCAGGGATTCACGTATTTAAAGAAAAGGGACGTATTGCAGATCTTCGTGAAGTGGTTGATGGAGATGTAATGGGTCATATCGGAATCGGACATACACGCTGGGCAACACATGGAGTGCCGAGTAAAGAAAATGCACATCCACATCAAAGTTCAAGTACAAGATTTACTCTTGTTCATAATGGAGTTATTGAAAACTATTCACTTTTGCAGCAAGAGTATTTACAAGACATAACACTTAAAAGCGAAACGGATACAGAAATTATCGTACAATTAGTAGAAAAGTTTGTTTCTGACGGCATGAGTGTTGAGGAAGCTTTCCGAAAAACGTTAACCTTATTACACGGTTCATATGCACTTGCATTACTGGATGCGGAAAACGAAGATACGATTTTCGTTGCGAAAAACAAAAGCCCATTATTAGTTGGTGTTGGAGAAGGGTTTAATGTTGTCGCAAGTGACGCGATGGCGATGATTCAAGTAACCGATCAATTTATTGAGTTAATGGATAAAGAAATGGTCATTGTGAAAAAGGATGAAATGATTATCCAAAACTTAATAGGTGAAAAGATTGCTAGGGAACCTTATAAAGCACTCATTGATGCGAGCGATATCGAAAAGGGCACATACCCTCACTATATGTTGAAGGAAATCGATGAACAGCCGCTTGTCATGAGAAAAATTATTCAAGCGTATCAGGACATTAATGGTGATCTAACCATCGATTCTGATATCGTGAAAGCATTGAACGATGCTGATCGTATCTATATTGTTGCTTGCGGCACAAGCTATCACGCAGGACTTGTTGGAAAACAGATGATCGAACATCTAGCAGAAATTCCTGTGGAAGTTCATGTAGCTAGTGAAATGGGCTATAATATGCCTTTATTATCGAAGAAGCCATTATTTATTTTCATCTCTCAAAGTGGTGAAACAGCAGATAGCCGTGCAGTCCTTGTGAAGGTGAAAGAGCTGGGATATAAAGCAATTACAATTACAAATGTTCCAGGTTCTACTTTATCTCGTGAAGCGGATTACACATTGTTGTTACACGCCGGCCCTGAAATTGCGGTTGCCTCAACAAAAGCTTACACTGCCCAAATCGCGGTATTATCTATTCTTGCAAGTGTAGCAGGCAAAAAAGCTGATCTTGATCTTGTTCACGAACTAGGGATTGTTGCTAATGCGATGGAAGTTCTTTGCGATTCTAAAGAAGAATTTGAAAAAATGGCCTTTGAATATTTCACTGTGACACGTAATGCTTTCTTTATTGGCCGTGCCCTTGATTACTATGTATGTCTTGAAGGTGCACTAAAGCTTAAAGAAATTTCCTATATTCAAGCAGAAGGTTTTGCAGGCGGTGAATTAAAGCATGGTACCATCGCTTTAATCGAAGATGGTACACCAATCGTCGCCCTTGCAACTCAAGAAAATGTAAACTGGAGCATACGCGGAAACGTTAAAGAAGTCGTCGCTCGTGGAGCAAACCCATGCATCATTTCCATGAAAGGACTCGAAACAGACGAAGACCGATTTGTCATTCCAGAAGTACATGAATTATTAACACCTCTTGTCTCTGTAGTACCACTGCAACTTCTCGCTTATTACGCTGCTTTGCATCGTGATTGTGACGTAGATAAGCCACGTAACTTGGCGAAGAGTGTGACGGTGGAGTAAGGGGAAGTAATTGCTTTTTTAATGTTGTTTAGTTTTAATAAAGTTGTATACTGAACAATAAAGTTCTTTACTTTACAATAATTTGGTTAACAGAACAAAAAAGATATATACTAACCGTAGTCAGGAATTATTTTCCTGATTACGGTTTTTTACTTTTTAAGAGGGTGGTTATGATGGCTAAAAGGAAAAATAGATGGGACGAAGCTAAAATACTAAGATATATTAAAGAGGGGAGGGGCCAAGGAGAGCTTGCAAATTATATACCGTGGTTAAAGATTCAGGATTTCCCTTCTAGCGGAAATGTTACTCGATTAAAGGGTTGGAAAACAACTAGACAACATGAATTCCTTTCGAATTTAGAGAGAGATTACTTTTTTCTTTTAGAGTGGAATGATTATGTTCATGACATACGTGAACAATTTCCCCTTGATAGAGAATATACATATCAAATTGCATCAGAAAAGGGTATACCTCATCCAGTAGACCACAACACAAATACCCCTATAGTCTTTACTACAGATTTTTTCATCACTATAAAAACTAATAAAGGACATAAATATCTTGCCAGAACTATTAAACCAAGTGAACACCTTGAGAACAAGAGAGTAATTGAGAAATTTGAAATTGAAAGGGAATATTGGAACAGAAAAAATATTGATTGGGGTATTGTTACTGAAAAAGAGATACCAATGGAAATTTCAAAAAACATTCAATGGTTTCATAAATCCTACTACATTGATGAACATGAATCACATTCAGCGAAAGATTTCCTGAAATTCTTGAATTCAAAAAGGCTTCACAATTTAAATGTGTTAGAAGTATGTAATTCATTTGATGAAATGTATCATTTAGAACAAGGTTCTAGCCTATTATATTTAAAACATCTTATCGCTCGAAAATACATTTTTATTGATATAAATACAAAGGTCAATATTAGAAGGTTAACTACTAGTGAAGTGATTTTAAATGTGAAGGGAGATCTAAATTTTGATTACGTTAGCAGTTAATGAACTTTTAAAAGACAAAAGCAACGGACAATGCTTTCGTATACTCTGGATTGATGAAGGAAATTTATTAACTTTTCTAATTGAGGTAACTGAAAAGAAAGCATTGCCCTTTTCTTTAACAATAAAAGAGGTAAGTCAAAATATGATGGACGGCTTATTTATAAAAATAGATTCCTTAGAAGAATCATTTTATGTAGAAAGTAGTAACATTCCTGAAAAACAACTAATGCAGAGAGATAAAGCTTGGAGCTTAATCAAAGATTTAGTTGTTAATGAGCCTGATATATATCAAAAAGATATAAGGGGAAAACTTATTACTGATTTTGTAAGTAGAGGAACTGGAACCAAATTAACGATCTATAAGTATTTAAGGAGATATTGGCAAAGGGGGAAAACAATAAATAGCTTGTTACCAGATTACTACAAATCGGGCGGCAAAGGGAAAGAAAGAATGAGTTCTGAAAAAAAACGAGGAAGACCTAGGATAACAAATAGTGTTGGCATCAATGTCACTGATGAAACTAAAACAATTTTTAGAAAAGCAATAAAAAAGTATTATCAATCAAGTAAAAAGAATACTTTGGTGTATACCTATAAAATGATGATTAAAGAATTTTATAGTGAAGATACCCGTTATGAAAACGGTGTGAAACACATTATTATCAAAGATGAAAACAGTATTCCAACATTAAGACAACTTAGATATTGGTTTAAAAAGGAATTTGATTTGGAAAATAATATTATAAAGAGAGAAGGAAGGAAAAAATTTGAGAGAGATTATAGAGCAATTTTAGGAAATTCGACATTTGAATCACTTGGTCCAGGATCAAGATATCAAATTGACGCAACAATCGGTGATGTTTATTTAGTTTCTCGTTATAATTCAAACTGGATTATTGGAAGACCAGTTATATATTTAGTAGTAGACGTATTTAGTCATTTGATTACGGGTTTATATATAGGTTTAGAAGGACCTTCTTGGGCGGGAATGATGATGGCTATAGAAAACTCAACAGCAGATAAACAAAGTTATTGTAAACAATATGGTATTAATATTTCTAATGAATTATGGCCATCTTCTCACCTTCCCGAAGTAATTATTGGAGATAGAGGAGAATTAGAAGGTTATAACGTAAACCATCTTATTGAAGGGCTAAATATTCAAATAGAAAACAATCCATCATTTAGGCCCGATTGGAAAGGAATAGTTGAGAAATTATTTGATACTTCTCAAAAAGCAGTGAGACCCTTTTTACCTGGTTATGTACAAAAGGATTCAGGAGAAAGAGGCGTAAAAGATTATCGCTTAGACGCTAAGTTAAATATTGAGGAATATACAAAAATAATTATCAACTTTGTCCTACATTACAATAAAAATTTTTATATGAATGATTATCTTAGAGATAATGAAATGATTGAAGATAATGTTAAACCGACACCACTTTCGTTATGGAACTGGGGTATAAAAAACAAAGCAGGTAAATTGAGAAAAGTTCCTGATTATTTGGTTAAATTCTATCTGTTACCTAGGGATAAGGCTACAGTAACTGCTAAAGGAATAAAATTTAAATCACTTTTATACAGTTGTGAACAAGCAATTAAAGAAAATTGGTTTATTAAAGCGAGAAATAATGGGAGTTGGAAAGTTGAAGTCTCATACGATCCAAGAAATATGAATAATATATACCTTCATTCCCATGGAGATAAAATGTTCCATGCTTGTTCTTTATTAAACCATCAAGAACGATATATCGACAAGGGTATTGAGGAAATAAATCAGCTATTATCCAATGAAAATTTAAATTTCAAAGAGGCAGAACATGCTTTATTACAGCAGGATATTAACTTTTTTTCAAACATTCAAGAGATTACAAGAAATGCTACAAGGAGAACCCAAGAACAGTTTAAAAAAACTACGAAAAGAGAAAGAATAAAAGATATAAAAGTAAAAAGAGAAAATGAAAAAGAGGCACAAAGAAAAACAGAAGCTTTTCAATTAGGGTTAAAAGATAATGTGGTAGACATGGAAATTACTGAATTGAATGATAATTATAGTGAAACCACTTTGGATTATAGGAGACGTTCGGTAAAGGAGCTATTTGATAAAAGAAGGGGAAAAAAAGATTGACTAAAAATACAATCAAATTAGAAAATGGCATAGAAGTATCTTTAGCGAATTATAAAGAACAAGTATTAGCTGATTATAGAGGTAACCCCCTAATAGAGGCCCTACCTCCAATATTATCCTTTGAGGAAGCTTTTGAGCAGTTGAGCTTTTTGCCACAATTTCACCCTGATGAAAGGAATTTATCTAATCATCATCGTTACCACGCTATTTTACGCTTAACTCGTTTTTTTCAGCCTATTGGACAAACATTAAATTTGGAACAAAGATTCTCAAGATTTATTAGGTATGGATATATTGGTAGAAATCCTCGTAAAAAAGAACATGTTCAGGTTTTAAACGAATTGCATAAAAAATTAATACATAATGACGATATAGGACTTCCCCCAGATATACGAGCTACTGCTTCTAGCTTTACTTTGATGGGATTCTCAGGTATTGGAAAAACATCAGCGGTTGAACGAATTATATCTTTGTATCCACAAGTAATATTACATAAAGAACCTGTGAATTGTTTTCAAATAGTTTGGTTAAAACTTAATTGCCCATATGATGGTTCGCTTAAATCTCTCTGTATGGATTTTTTTCAAAGTATTGATAAACTAATCGGAACCAATTATTTTAATAAATATGGCAAACCCTCATATTCAATAAGCTCAATGGTAACTAGGATGGGGCAATTAGCCAGACTACATTGCATTGGAGCATTAATTATTGATGAAATTCAACATTTACTTTCAACAAAAGGCGAAGCATCTGAAAAAATGATGAATTTCTTTGTAACATTAATAAATGAAATTGGTATACCCATTTTGACAATTGGAACTATGAAGGCAAAAACATTATTACAGAAAGATTTTAGACAAGCGAGAAGAAGTAGTGGTCAGGGTGATATGGTTTGGCAACAAATGAAAAATGATGATGATTGGGAAGTTTTAATAACAAGCATGTGGGATTATCAATGGACTAGGAATTATACGGAACTTGATAGGCATTTGCTGGATGTTATTTATGAAGAAAGCCAAGGTATTGTTGACATTGCTGTTAAGTTATTTATCCTTGCTCAAACAAGGGCGATTGAGACTGAGACGGAAAAGGTTACAGCCAACCTTATAATCCAAGTAGCTAAGGAAGACCTTAAACTTGTTCAACCAATGCTTAATGCTTTAAAGTCTGGAAATCTATCGGAGATAGGAAAATTTGAGGACATAGTACCTATGGATATTGATGAATATGTATTAAATCGGTTACCGATTCTTGATTTAAAAGCCAAAATACAAGAGAAAAAAGATAAGATCGCAACAGAACGGCAAATGAAAGATCTTTCAATGGAAGAACGGCTCGTATTAGCACTCATAAACTTAGATATAGAAACAGAGATTGCGGAAAGAATATCCAAAAATATTATTAAAAAGAATCCAACACTTTCAATTTCGGAGTTAATGCAAAAATCATTAGAGCTTGTCGAGGAAGACAGGAAAAAACTAAAAAACAATTTAACAAAGGGGGAACGTTCTAAAAACCAGTTACAATTGGTTATTGATAAAGGAAAAAAGGATAAAAAAGCCGCATATGAGGCATTATACGAAGAAGGCTTTATAAAAGGCTTAATAACGATTAATTCAAAAGGAGATTAAGTTTAATGTTATCCTTTTTTCCGTCATTATACAAAAACGAATTGATTTATAGCGTGTTAGCAAGGTATCATAATCATTCTGGAAACCTAACAATTAATGAGACAACAAAAGATATTTTCGGTAAAGCAAAATCGTATATAATACCAGACTTTACAACTGACTTGGAGTACTTACACAAAAAAATAAAGTACTTTTTATCAATTGAGTTAGAAGAAATGATTAATAAGCACACGCTGTTCAACTATTATACAAATTTTTGTAGTCAGAAAATTAAAGATTCTATTAAATCAAAAATGATAATAAACAATGGATCAGTAAATTTTTATTATTTAACAGGGCAAATGGCAAGTACTGTAAAGGAACCACAGTACTTTCGCTATTGTCCTTTTTGTTTAACTGAAGATATTAAATTAAGAGGAGAGACATACTGGAGAGGTTACCATCAGCTTCCTAGTGTGATGCTCTGTCTTGAACATAGAGCTTGGTTAGAAAATAGTTCTGTTCTATTTAGACAAGTTGATTCATCAATAATAAGTGCAACAGAAGGAATTTGTCTTAATGGTATTAGCTCACAGCCTTTAGAAAATAAATTAACTAATTCTGAAATAGAAATATTGTACCGATTGGGGAAAACAAGTTATGAACTACTAATTAATGATTTCCGATTTGATTATGATAGCTTTTCAAGAAATTATCGTTTTTTGTTATCAATAAAGGGTTATATAACTGCTCGAGGGGTAGTAAATCAAAAGAAATTGGAAACTGATTTCAATGATTTTTATAGCAAAGATATATTAATTTTAATGCAATCTATAATCAATTACGACGATGAAAACAGTTGGTTGAGGTCAATAACTCGTAAACATAGAAAGGTTTTTCATCCAGTTAGACATATTTTAGTTCTTAATTTCTTAGGTATATCTCTTAATGATTTCAATAACATTAATGATAAAACATATACCCCTTTTGGGAAGGGTCCTTATCTATGCTTAAATGCAGCTTCGGATCACTATCTAAAACCTGTAATTACTGATTTAAAAGTTTCAAGATGTTCTAGGACGAAAAGACCTGTAGGTACTTTCTCTTGTTCATGTGGATTTATCTATTCAAGGCAAGGTCCCGATAAGACGAACGAAGACAAAAAGAAAATAGGGCGAATTAAAGCATTTGGGGACGTATGGTTAAAGAAATTGCATCATCTTATTCATGTTGAAAAAATAAGTTATCGTTCTTGTGCTAAGATTTTAAATGTAGATACAAATACAGTTATTAAATATTCTAAAATAAATAATTTAAAGAGCAAAGAGGAAATAAACTGTAGCTCTTTATTACAAAACAATAAAAATCAGTGGATAAAACTAAGGGAAGACAATCCTAATGCATCGAGGACTGAATTGAGGAAAATTAATCCAGTATTATTTGCGCGGTTATACAGGAGAGATAAAGAATGGTTGAATCTAAATTCACCTAACCAAAAGGTTTTAAAAAAAACAATTGAAAGAATTGATTGGGAAAAAAGAGATAAAGAAATATTAGGTAAAATATATGATATAATTTCTGACTTGAAATCAAGAAGTAAGCCAATAAGATTAACGCTTGGAAGTATAGGAAAAGAACTAAATATTTTAGCCTTATTAGAAAAGAACAAACAAAAAATGCCATTAACAGAAGAGTATATTGGCAATAATCTGGAGAGTGTAAAAGATTTTCAAATAAGACGAATTCATTGGGCCATTGGCCAATTGCAAAAACACAATGTTGATCCAGTAAAATGGAAAGTAGGACGGATTGCAGGGCTTAATGCAAAGTTCTACAAGATCATGGAAAACCAAATTGAAGAGTGCATTAATAAAAGTAGCAAATAATTATTGCCAGTATTATTTAATTGGTAAATCTGCAACATATTCAATTTTTTGGATTTAACTATATGTTATTGAATAAGAGGCAATTTATGATGAGATGTTTCTTAGGGTGAGACATCTTTTTTTATGGAGACGGAATGTGAAAAAAATAAATCAAAAAGAATTGATGAATATACTTGCATAAATCAACTAAAAGTTATATAAATAAATTAATGAAATAATAAATAAATAAATAAATAAATAAGTTGATTTTTGCAACCAAATGGGAGGTGCCGACTTTGAGGAGATCGTTTCAAGCGATTACTCGTAGTTTTGGAGTGTTGAATAAAATATGCTGCTCCGTTGATGGGGTCGATGTATCTGCAGTACAAAGTCATATTCTTTATGAAATTGATTCAAACCACCAACCTTCCATGCAACAGGTAGCAGATTTGCTTGCGATTGACATCGCAACATTTAGTAGGCAAATTCAGACACTCGTCAAAATGGAACTGGTTGAAAAAGTTCCTTCAAAAGAAGATAAAAGAGCAAGTAACCTAATTTTGACTGAAAAAGGGGAAAAAGTAGCAAGAGAAATCGACACTCAAGTTAATGCATTTCTAGAGAATATATTCAGCTCCATGACTGAATTTGAGAGACAAACGGTGCAAGGAGCAGTAAAACTTCTTGCCGATGTAATGACAAAATCACCATTATGCTGCGGTAGCAAGAAGGAATCGGGGAGTTGTTAAAGGGGGGATAAGGATGAAAGAAGTAAAGATTCGTTTGGCAACGATTAATGATCTGGAAGACGTCCTTTCAATTTATAACGAAGGAATTGAGGATCGAATTGCAACACTCGAAATGGAAACAAAGGATTTAAACTATATGTTTGATTGGTTCCATAAACACCAGGAGCGCTATAAAACAATTGTGGCAGAACTATATGGCGATATTATTGGATGGGCTAGTCTAAATCAATACAATAGCCGAAAGGCATATGACGGAGTTGCAGACCTATCTGTGTACATCAAAAGATCATACAGAGGTAAGGGGATAGGGGGGAAACTTTTATCCGCAATTGAAATACATGCAAGAGAAAACGAGTTTAACAAAATCGTCCTTTCCACCTTTCCTTTTAATCAATTAGGGCAAGGATTATATAGGAAAAAAGGCTTTCGTGAAGTGGGAGTTTTTGAGAAACAAGGGAAGTTAGATGGTGAATTTGTAGATGTTATGGTCATGGAAAAACTATTATTTTAGGGGGAATAAAAATGGGTCAATTACAAAATAATGCTCTTCCGGTTGCAATCATTGGAGGAGGTCCAGTGGGACTAGCAGCTGCTGCTCAATTAGTGAAAAAAGGTGAGGAATTTATACTGTTCGAAGCAGGAGAAACAGTTGGTTCAAGTATGCTCGAATGGGGACACGTGAGAATGTTTTCTCCTTGGGAATATAACGTGGATAAAGCAGCGAAAGAATTGCTTGAAAAAACGGGATGGACTTCACCAAATAAAGACTTGTTACCGACAGGTCGTGAATTGGTGGAAGAGTATTTGTTGCCACTGAGCAATCTTCCAGAATTAAAAGACCATATTACCTTGAATGCTGAAGTCATTAGTGTAGCGAGAAAAGGAATCGACAAGTTAAAATCAGCCAATCGAGAAAACGTTCCGTTTCAGCTTTATGTTGAGGTAAAGGGAGAAATAAAAATATTTCAAGCAAAAGCAGTCATAGATTCATCTGGTACATGGAAAACACCTAATCCTGCTTTATCTAATGGTATCTGGACAAAAGCAGAACGAAGTTTAAGAGATCGTATTTATTACGGAATTCCGAACGTACATGAATTAGAAAACCGTTATCAAAACAAAAATGTGCTGGTCGTAGGAAGTGGACACTCAGCGATTAATGCTCTGCTTGAATTAGCGGAACTGAAAGATAAGTATACGGATACGACGATTACCTGGGTCCTTCGAAAGAAAAATCTTCACGAAGTTTATGGCGGTCAAGAAAATGACGCTTTACAGGCAAGAGGGGAACTAGGCATCCTACTTCAGAAATTAGTAGAATCAGAGCAATTAAAAATTGTCACTCCTTATTATATAAATGTTTTACGTGAAAAAAATGGAAAAATCAGTGTAATAGGGGATCTGAACGGTGAAGAATTCATCATTCGTGGAATCGATGAAGTAATTGTCAGCACAGGATTTAGACCAGATACATCGTTTTTAAGCGAGATTAGATTAAGTATGGATTCTGCGGTCGAAAGTGTTGAAGCACTTGCACCACTTATTGATCCCAATATTCATAGCTGCGGAACGGTAAGACCCCACGGAGAACAAGAATTAAGACAGCCAGAGAAGAACTTTTATATTGTGGGGATTAAAAGCTATGGAAGAGCGCCAACGTTCTTACTTGCCACAGGTTATGAACAAGTACGCTCGATTATAGCGTATTTAACAGGAGATTATGAGGAAGCAAAAGAAGTGCATTTAGAGTTACCTAAAACAGGAGTATGTAAAACGAATTTTACAACCAGTACAAGTTGTTGTGATGAGGATACAAATGTGAATTCTTGCTGCTCTAGTCCAGTGCCTATAAAATTAGAAGTCAAAAATAATTCTTGTTGTGGTTAAATTATGAAAAACCAGTCTGATATAGGACTGGTTTTTGATTATGTGGAACTTACAAAGAAATAAAAGCACGTAATGAAGACAATTGGGGAGTGTATTAATGAATTGTAAAGGTTACATTAATTTAATGAATTTTGCTTGTGATACATAAGCATATGCTTATATAATTATAGTTGTATTAAGCACATATAATATAATTTCAAATTAAAGGAGGATAAAATGGAGAAAACAAGTGTCGAGATAGAAAAAACAGCACAAGTTTTTAAATTACTTGGTGATAAAACTAGACTAACCATTATTGCGTTATTAATGAAAAAAGAGTTATGTGTATGTGAATTACAAGTAGTCTTTGATATGAGTCAACCTTCTATTAGTCAGCATCTACGAAAGTTAAAGGATGCAGAATTAGTAAAAGAAACAAGAAAAGGACAATGGATTTATTATTCACTTAATAAAAATAATGATTTTTACTCTCTGATTAATTTCATATCAGAAATGATCCCAGGCCAGGATGAAAAAATACAACAAATTGAAAAAGTTAATCCAACTTATACTTGTGACTGCTAAGAAATAAAAGGGGGAAAAAGAATGAACAACACAGAAAAAAAACGTCTTTCGTTTTTAGATAGATATTTGACCTTTTGGATATTTTTGGCGATGGCAATTGGTATTGGACTAGGATTTATCTTTCCAAGTGTAGTTACAGGGTTAAATAAATTCCAGGTAGGAACAACATCGATTCCAATAGCTATCGGCTTAATACTAATGATGTACCCTCCATTAGCAAAAGTTCGCTACGAGGAAATTGGTAGAGTATTTAAAGATGTCAAAGTACTAATTCTATCACTTGTACAAAACTGGATTATCGGTCCCATTTTAATGTTTTTATTAGCAATTATTTTTTTACCAGATAAACCAGAATACATGGTTGGCTTAATTATGATTGGTTTAGCACGCTGTATCGCAATGGTTATTGTTTGGAATGACCTTGCTAAAGGAGATGCCGAATATGCTGCAGGATTAGTTGCGTTTAACTCTATTTTTCAAGTATTGTTCTTTTCGATATATGCTTATGTTTTTGTAACCGTAATTCCTGAGTGGTTCGGAATTCATGGAGTTGCGATAAATATCACCATTGGTGAAGTTGCAAAATCTGTACTTATCTATCTGGGAATACCTTTTATTTCTGGAATGATTACGCGTTTTGTTTTAGTTAAGACTAAGGGGCGAAATTGGTATGAGAAAGTCTTTATACCTAAAATTAGTCCGATTACGTTGATTGCACTGTTGTTTACAATCATTGTAATGTTCTCCTTAAAAGGAGATATGATTGTATCTTTACCATTGGATGTTGTAAGAATCGCAATCCCACTATTAGTTTATTTCGTAGTTATGTTTTTTGTATCTTTCTTCCTTGGAAGGAAAATGGGAACGAGTTATCCGGTAACTACGACACTTGCCTTTACAGCAGGAAGTAATAATTTTGAATTAGCTATCGCTGTTGCAGTTGGAGTTTTTGGAATTCATTCAGGTGCTGCTTTTGCTGCAGTCATAGGTCCATTGGTGGAAGTTCCTGTAATGATAGCACTGGTAAACGTAGCGCTATGGTTTAAAAAGAAATTTTTCAGTAATCAAATAGCATAAATTCAAAATATAAAGGTAGGAATGGATATGGAAAATAAAAAAAACATTTACTTTTTATGTACTGGAAATTCATGCAGAAGCCAAATGGCGGAGGGATGGGCTAAAGAATATTTAGGGGATGAATGGGCTGTTAAAAGTGCTGGTATTGAGGCACATGGATTAAACCAACATGCCGTAAAAGTAATGAAAGAAGTAGGAATTGATATATCGGGTCAAACTTCTGATATTATTGATCCAGAAATTTTAAATAATGCTGACTTAGTTGTCACTCTTTGTGGTGATGCAGCAGATAAATGTCCTATTACACCATCGAAAGTAAAGCGAGTTCATTGGGGATTTAATGATCCGGCCAAAGCCCAAGGGACGGAAGAAGAAAAATGGGCGACCTTCAGACGTGTTCGTGATGAAATAGGCCAACGTATTAAACGTTTTGCGGAAACGGGGGAATAAAAGTAAGTAAGCCAGGAGGTTATCTCTTGGCTTTTTCAGTAAATCTTTAGAAAAAGAAATTCTTAAAAGTGTCTACTAACTTAGTTACAGTATCATGTGTATCCTGATTTAATTGTAAGTATAATGAAATGCCTGCAAATGAAGTTGCAATTAATGATAAAATTACCGTGATAATTGTTAGCCAAAATGTTCGTTTACGTAAAGAGTTATTTGTTTTAATCTCAAGTAATTTTACAGTGTCATCTATAATTTTAGAAAAGTTTTGAGAGTATGAATAAGTTCTATCTATAAGATATCTTGTATTATCGACAATAATCTCCGCCCAACGTTTTTCATTGAATTTTGGATTTGCCGGTTCAAAATTATTTAAACAATGCATAATATCCCTTTTTACTCTTTCAAATTCTCTTTCCCCTTTTTCATTTTTGAATCTTTTAAGTAAGTGTAAGTTTTGTTCTAACTCATATCTAATATTTATCAACTTTTTATATTTAGGATTTTCTTTTTTTATTGAGGAAAAGGTTTTCTTCTGACTAATTCCAATTTGTTTACTTAAGGCTAGTGCATAATCTCTCATGACCAATATTGGAAGTAAGTTCATGGATAATTCCCGAACGTGATAAATGATTTGAAAATCTAAAGATTGATACCCCGATTTTCTTGGTATTTCAGAATTACAAAGTATTTTAATAGAACTATCTAAATTAGAGTCTCCCCTATTTGCAACCAATTGCCAAAATCCATCTTTTGATATTTCACGGATATTAGATCTACCCATTCCTATTGAGTCCCAAAACTCATTTATATTTTCATTTTCCCCATACTTATATTTACAAGAAGTTTGAGTTACCCTATATACTTCAATACTTGGCGGTACTAATTTATTTTTAAAAAAGTACATATCAAAATATTTGCTTATTTCTTGTAAGGTTCTCCATTTTAACTCTAACAATAAGTCCTCTATTAGTCCTTTTTTTATATTTGAACCTAGTTTTGATGATGACCCCCAGAATGAGAAAAATTTTTTAAAAGTGGGGGTTAAAACTGTTTCAGAAACTATATTTTTTTCCACAAGTTTTTTAATTTCATTAATATAATTTTGAGAAGGTGTTATTATAAACTCTAAGATTATCGTAGAAGCAACGTGAGTAGCATGAACTTCAATATACTTTACAAATTCGGATAAATCTGAACCCTTATCTACTTCAAGAAGACCAAAGTTACTCCACCGTTCCCCATGAATACTTTGACTAACTTTATTACAAAAATCATCAATACGTGAAATATCATTCATGTTAAAACGCTTTGGCTTAAAAGTTTTAAAAACCATTTTTAGCCCTTTATTTAATTTATTAATATCCTCAATAGGTACATATTCGGAAACATATAGTGACAATAAATTCACTTCAACGCCTTTTGGATTATTATTTGTCCAGCTTTCATCATCCCAATATTCTAACATTTGTCTTAGTTGAATTATAAACTGTGGGACAAACTTGGGTCTATTTTCTAAATCCTCCATTAATGGAATTTTCTTTAATAACGGAACAACTATTCGAGTGAAATTTTTATAAAATATCTGCTTTAATGTATATCGTTTTCGGCTAAATGGATTTTTTATTTCAAACATGTAAATACCCCTTTTTTCATCATCCATGTATTGAGTTCGACAAATTTTTCTCTTTCCCTTTATTAATATTTAAAAATACTTTTAAATCAGTTATGGGGAATTATGAGATATTGAATAGTTTTATACCTGTTTTGAGAATCTGTTCATCCTTATTACCAGAATTAATAAGGCTAAGTGGGTCTATTGTTACGTTTAATTTACCAATCGAAACTTCGAGTAAAGAATGTCAAAATGTTATGGGGTATTATCCAGGAGAAGGTCAAAGTACGGAAACAATTGCTTTGGTTTCACATTATGACTTTTTAGGTGATGATCCTGGAGGACATCGTTTTGAGGGGGCAGGAGACAATGCCGCAGGAGTTGCAACCATTTTAGAGGTATCAAGACAAATTGCCTCTTTACCACATAAACTGCCCTTCAATCTTTTAACAGTTTTTACAACAGGCGAAGAATCCGATTTATGGGGGGAAAAACATTTAATTTCGAACCCGCCTTTTCCTCTTTCAAAAACGATATATCTTGATGGACTTGGTAGGACGCCATATTTTAGTCTAAACGTAAGTTACCATTGGGAAGATAAGAATATTATTAATAGTTTGATGTCAATAAGCAGGGATATGGGAGTCTCCATCAAAGTAAATGAATCAAAAGCAAAGGGATTATTTAACTTCTTAATTACTGGAACAAGTACGGTGAAATTTAGACCCTATCATACTCCTGACGATACATACGAATTAACCCATGTAAACGTGCTTCAAGAGGTTACTAATTTGTTAGTTGAATTATTAAACGTCATTAAATAATTCTTTTAAGAAAGTTACAATTTGTAAAATTGTATACTCTAACTAAGGGTGCTTAGGGAATTAAGCCGAAATAAAAAAACAAACTTTTTTAAAATAATTTCATTCTAAATAACTCCATTTTGATTAATCTTTTTTCCTGATATTTGGCAATTTTATATCGACAAACGTATATTATTGAGTGATAATTGTAGTATCAAAATATCGGAGTTGTACTAAAATGGCTAGGAAGTATCCTCAAAAAGATGTGAAGCTTTTATTTATGCTTTCCGCAGGAATGTGTGCATTTCCTGGGTGTACTACACGATGTGTTGCAAAAGAAACCGACTTTGATGAACCAGCGGTTTTAGGTTTAATTGCTCACATAGAAGCTCATAGTAATGATGGACCAAGACCCAATCTAAAGCTAACAGAAAAAGAAAGGGATAGCTACAAAAATTGGGTATTATTGTGCGGAGTTCATCACGATCTAATTGATGCTCAAAGTAATACGTATACGGTAGAGCAAATTCGACAATGGAAAAAAGATTTAGAGGCAAAGGTAGATTTACAGCTTAGGGAAGCAATGATACAAGTTACATTTACCGAACTTGAACAAGTTACCGAAGCTATTGTAGGTAATGATTTTAAGCCAACCAATACAAATGACTATAAAGTTATTCCACCAAAGGAAAAGATGGAAAAAAATAATCTTGGTGATATAACACATCAATTTTTATTAATGGGAATGGTTCAATTCGCTGCAGTAAGTACTTACGTTGAAAGAATTAACCAAATTATCCCGAGCTTTGCTGATAAGCTATCAAGTGGTTTTAAGAATGAATATTTAAAATTAAAGAATGAAAATTTAAACGGTGATGACCTATTTTTAGCACTAATTAATTTTGCATGTCCAAAAAGGGTAGATTTAAAAAGACATGCTGCAGGAATAGCGGTCCTAACTTATCTTTTTCATATTTGTGAGGTATTTGAAAAATGATATTTCCTAATAAGTATATTAAATTGAATAATACGTTATTAGGTATTGCAGCACTCACATTAAGCTTACTAATTGAACCAATGAATATGAACCTGTTGTGGGGGAAAATAAGCAATAAAAGAAAAGATTTAACTTTTGACCAATTTGTTTTAGCACTAGACTTATTATTTGTTCTAGGGCTTATCCATTTTAGTGAAAATAGGATTGAGAAACTGATTTTAATAAAAGAAAAAGAACAAAACGATAAAAAAAAGGTATCTGTCATCATTGATTTTATTAATTATTGTGAGATAAGAAAACTGAATAAAAAAGATGCTCTTATACCGTACATATTGGAAATATGTGAGGTTTTAAAAAATGATACGGCCTAACAAATATATAAAACCAAACGATTCACTAATGGGAATTAGTGCACAAATTATCTCTTGTTTAGATAAGCCTATAACTGTTAGTTACCTTTGGGATAAGGTGAGAAAACAAAGAATAGTAAATACATTTAACAACTTTATATTATCTCTAGATTTATTATTTATATTGGGTTCTATAAAGATTGAGGATGGTTTAATAAAGAGGTGTAACAGATATGATTAAGGCTATTTATGCAAATAAGGAGTGCTTTAAAAGAGTAGAACTAGAGCAAGGGTTTAATATAATTCTTGCTGACAAAACAGATGAATCGACAGAAAAGGATTCAAGGAATGGTGCTGGTAAATCTACTTTGATTGAAATTATCCACTTCTGCCTTGGGTCAACTCCAAAAAAAGGAGAAACACTCAAGCATGACAGTCTTACAGACTGGATTTTTTTTATAGATATGATTTTAGGCAAGACTGAAATAACTGTGAGTAGAAAAGTTAACGATCCTGGCAAGATTTATCTCCAAGGGGAACTAGATAAATTAAATTTATCTTTTAAAAAAGATAAACAAAATAAGAATTATATTACTGTAAAAGATTGGACAACTGTATTAGGTCACCTGATGTTTGGCATAAATCTGGAAGAACGACAATTAAAATACAGCCCGAGTTTCCGCGGCCTTATTTCTTACTTTATTAGAAGAAAAAAAGGGGCATTTTTAAACCCATTTACTCATTTTCCACAACAAAAAGAATGGGATATACAGGTTAGTAATGCTTATTTGTTGAATTTAAATTGGGAATACGCAAGTAAGTGGCAATTAATAAAGGATCAAGAAAAAATTCTTGATCAGCTAAAACAAGCCTCTAATGCTGGGTTAGTTAAAGGAATTATAGGGGGAACAATAGGGGAATTAGAAGGTCAAAAAGTGACGCTTAGTTTTCAAGCCGAAGAGTTTAAAAAACAATTGGACAGTTTTAAAGTTCACCCCCATTATAAGAAGATTGAAGAAAGAGCTGACAAACTTACTTCATTAATTCATCAAGATACTAATGATAATATTTCCGATCGAAAACTAATAACGTTTTATGAAAAAAATCTTGAAGAAGAAGAAAATCAAAAAAATATGATAATCAGTATTTTTGAAGAGGCGGAAATACATTTCCCAGAGCTAATAAAAAAACAGCTGAATGAAGTAGAGGAATTCCACGATCAGGTGGTTAAAAATAGAAGGGAATTTCTTAAATTAGAAATAGAAAGATTAACTAGTGCAATTCACGAACGGGATGAGAGAATAAAGAAATACTCGGAAGAAAGAGCGAATAACTTGTTATTATTAAATGACTTTGGTGCATTAGAAGAATATACTAAGTTACAACAAAAATATTTAGAGCAAATTTCAAAAATAAATGAAATAGAAAATGCTATTGATAATATAAAACGATTTGAAAAGGGAAAGAGTTCTTTGAAGATTGAGAAAGAATTACTTCAACAAGATGCAAGAAATGATTACTTTGAAAGGTTAGATCAAAGAACAAAGGCTATTCAACTTTTTAATGAGAACTCTCAAGCTTTATATTCAGAGCCTGGAGTACTATTAATTGACATAACGGAAACAGGATTTAAGTTCAATGTTCATATAAATAAGGCTGGTAGTGAAGGCATTGAACATATGAAGGTATTCTGCTATGATTTAATGCTTTCTCAATTATGGAGTGTATCACTTTGTACTCCGGGAATATTGATTCATGATAGTGGCATTTTTGACCCTGTAGATGAAAGACAAGTTCGTTCTGCTCTTGAACTTGCTAAAAAGGAGTCTATAGGTCATGGTTTCCAATATATTTGCCTTCTAAATTCAGATAAGATTGTTATGAATGAAGAACTTACCCCGTATGTTAGATTACGGCTGACTGATAACTCCGAAGACGGAGGAATATTAGGGTTTAGAATTTCACCCCAAAAAAACGATATCGATGAATAGGGCTATTCGAGAGACTAGCCTTTTTCTAACGATTGAAGGAGGTTAGAGGATGATTACTTACTTTCCAACTCCTTACAACGATGAATCATTGTACAGTATCGTAGCTAGGTATCATATCCACAATGGCCATAAATGGCCAGGTGCTACTTTAGAAGAATTATTTAATAGTAATAAAATTAGAAAAGTAGAGGAAGTTTATATAAGATATCTACCTAGTCTTGTGAAAAAGATTAGCGTTTTTTCTAATAAGTTTACATCGAAGTACTTCATTGATAACCATACCGAAATACCAATTGTGAGACCCTTCAAGGAAAATAGTTGGTACAATGACTTCACTTTGAATTTAGATAGAAATGCAAGAAGAGGGAGTAAGGTATTATATTCTAGTTACTTACCTAAACAATATTCATCTAATGCGCAAAATATTAGTTCTAAAGAGTATTTTTATTACTGCCCTGAGTGTTTAATGAATCAATATAATGAATTTGGTGAGTGCTTTTGGAATCGATTACATCAAATTCCAGGGATTTTTGTTTGTAATATACATAAAATTCCTTTACTTGAGCATTACATGAATTTTAAGAATTTCAAAAAGGTAAACTTCATAACACCAAAATTAGAGGATGCCTATCGAAAAGGACACAAATTTAAAGAAAATATAATGGATTTATTAATAAATATATCTGAGGATTTAGAGTACTTGATGAGAAGAAATTTCTCATCATTATCCGAACAATATCTTTTTGAAAAGTATATGGTTTTAATGAAGATAAAGGGAATAGGATTCCCTTTTAACAAGAGACAAAGGCTTTTGGGAGAAATGGTGCTAGATTTTTATCCGGAAGAAATCCTCAATTTGTTCAACTCGAATTTTGATTTATTAGATAAGCGTAATTGGCTTGAGACAATAACAACCCAAAGTAGAATGGTATATTGTCATCCCTTGAGACATGTTTTAGTAATGAGGGTGCTAAGTGGCTCGGTTAAAAATTTCTTTGAAAAGGAATATATATATGAACCCTTTGGACAAAAACCCTGGATTTGTATGAACCCCTTGTCTGAACATTATTTGAAACCTAAAGTAAATAGACTCGATTTATCTGTGAATGAAAATACAAGAAATATACAAGGTGATTTTGTATGTGATTGTGGTTATGTTTATAGGTTGAGGGAAGGAGAAATAGATCCAACCCAAGTCAAGAATTTTAATAATAGAGTAATAAAAAGAGGAGCCTTATGGGAAAAATCTTTACTAAAGTTAGTAGAAGATAAAATGATGAAGAAAGACATAGCAGATATTACGATGCTAAACAGAAATGCGTTGGCAAAAATAATTAATCAACTTATTAATATGAGACAACTAGATGAACAAAATCAACACGTGGAACATAAGAAAAAGAAGACTTTAGAGTATAGAGAAGAATGGATAAAGTTAAGAAAAAGTCATCCCTCTCTTCCACGTAAGGAATTAAGTTCTATAAATAGGAAAGTATACGTTTGGCTTAATAAACATGATAAAGATTGGTTAATTAAAAATTCACCTGCACGTAGAAACACTGTTTCTAAAAAGTTAAACTACGCTGAAAGGGATTTATTCTTATTAAAGAAAGCTAAACAGATAAATCAAAAATGGTCTAGGTTAGAGGAAGCAAATAATAGGATTATAAGAAAGTCCTTAAACCAAATGTACGAGTTACTTGGCAATAATCTATATAGAAAAACAGAACAATATCCTTTGACGGTCGAGTATTTACAGTCTATTCAAGAGTCATTAGTGGAGTTTCAAAAACGAAGAATTATCTATGTGCTGAATAATAGATACTGTAATTCAACTGTTTCTTTTACCCAAGTTAAATTTCACGTGGGGCTATCTAAAAATTCAAATGAAACCTTAACAAATTATCTTTTAAAAATGATTAAACACCATAATGAGAAGTTCAAACCTCCAAGTAATTAATTCAGTTTACATCTTTATTGTATTTTTAAAAATGGTGTACTATAAAATGAGTAAAGAACTTTATTGTTAGGATTTTATAAAGCTTCTCGATTTCAATACTATATGTAAACAATTTTGTATATAACTTTTTTGTTAGTATACAAATGTTGTTATCGGAAAACTCAATCGTTCCGTAGCAAAACATTATGTATTCTCAGCCAAATGAGTTGTTCCCTAAAACGAGTGAAAATCGGAGTCTTTCCTCCTGTTTTCCTCGTTTTTTTGTGTCCAAAAGCAAGTGCAAAGGTATGAGCAAAGCCTGAAAAAAAGCGTGAAAAAAGGTAAGCCCGAAATATAAAAAAATAGCGCACCTTTACGGTACGCACAACGAATAGCCAGCCATCTGATATTTTTTTCGGATAGTTGGCTATTTTGCACATGTGGCTTGGATATTTTCTGACCAAGGCATGTAGTTATGTAAAAGATCCGACTGCTGGTGAATTGGTAAAGTTGGCAGCTCTGTTAGTAGCTTGACTAAATATTGATAAAAATCGATACCATTTGCTTTTACTGTTTCAGCTAAACTTAGACAAATAGCGTTCGCTTTTGCACCTGCTTCGCTTACAGAGAACAGCCAATTTTTGCGACCGATTACGTTGGGACGAATCGCATTTTCAGCAAGATTATTATCGATTTCTAAATGGCCATCATCAAGAAATGCTTTTAATCCTTCTGCTCGGCTCAACGTATATTCAGCTGCTTTCGCCAACGCATTTTTACCGAAGAACGGTGAGCGATCAATCCAAGCGAAAAATTCATCTACGATGGGCTTCGATTTTTCTTGTCTTATTTGTTGGCGCTCTTCTGGCGAAAGGTGTTTAATTTTACGCTCAATCTGATACAACCGGTCGCAGTAATCGACGCCTATTCGCCCGTTTTTACTATCAGCTTTTAACCAATAACGCCTCGTGTGCGCCCAGCAGTTGGCGAACTGCACGTCAGGTAAATGACCGTAAGCTGAATAGCCATCGCAAATCACCGTTCCTTTGAACCCGGCTATCAAATCTTCTAATACAGCTCGACTTCTAGATAAGGCGCTTTTGAAAAGGACAATGATAGGACCTTGACTTGGTACGCTACGACATACCCAGTTATAAGCGTTCGATTGACCGGATTTTCCGTCGGAACGATTAATGATTTGCGCATAGGTTTCGTCCACATGGAGCACTGACTTGGCTGTTAGTACTTGCTTCATCAAATCATAAATTGGTTGAAGCCAATCTTCGGCAGCGCGAATAACCCAGTTAGATAGGTTCTTATCATTTGTAAGTAGACCATATCGTTCCCATTCTTTCACCTGGCGGTAAAGAGGCAAGTACTGAATAAACTTATCGTAGATAAGTTTAGCCAAAACAGTTGGTCCTGCAATGCTACGTTGAATGGCAGTTTGCGGTGCTTTCCCACGCTTGATTTGTGCTTTTTGAGTGGTATCTTTTTTGCACACCGTGCACTCATAGGCATGCTCGATATGTTGCACACGCTTCATTGTAGCTGGAATGAATTTTGCTTCTTCACGTGCTATTGTTGTACCTACTTCTGTCATTTGATGAAGACAACAATCACATAGCGTATTAGCTGGATGATGGTGAATTTCTTCTATCTCAATATTGTTGCTAAATGAATCGTTTCTCTTTTTCTTTGATACTTTACGGACAACGGTATAGCTAACTGTTTCTGTGCTTTGTTCTTCTGTCTGCTCAGAATCGTTAAAAGACGGATCGTCTTCAAATAAAGAGCCTTGACCGTCTGGTACTTGATACTTTGATTTTTCTGATTTAGAACCATATAAAGCTTTGGTTAATTGACGAATTTGTTCGGTTAATGCCTCGTTCTGTTTAAAGCCTTTTATCGAGTTTTTCCGAAAGCCTATTGTTTTGTTGATTGGAATTGGTCAATTGCGTTTCAAGAAGCTGAATTAATTTTTCATATTGTGCCCCATTATTTGAAGAAACATTAACCATTCGTCTCACCACTTTTCGCCCGTTTTCGTTACTTATAGTATACCATTTGGGACAAAAAAATGAAGCTAAAAACGGCTGTAAATCAATGTTTTGATAGATTTAGAACGCCCCTTTCAGTGATGATTTTATTGCTTTTGGCTGCTGAATGGATAATCCTTCTAGAAGCCAGCGAACCTCCTTTTGTGAAAGATTGCGTACTTCGTTTTCATCCTTGGACCATTGTAGTTTGCCGTTATCCAAACGCTTATAAAGCATGGCGAAGCCATCACCATCAAAGTATAAACATTTGTAACGATCTTTACTCCATCCAGAGAATAAGAAAATGGAATCGCCGTATGGATCCAGTTTGAATGTATCTTGAATCAGTGTGGCAAGGCCATCAATTCCTTTACGCATATCGGTTTTTCCACAAATAATGTAAATGTTTTTGACATTTGTATAATCGTGCTTCACGTATGTTTCAACTCCCTCATAATGGTTCGAATTACGTACTCATCTACGCCGCTATGAAGGGAGATTTCAACGTTTGCCATTTTGATTGTGCAAATGCTAGTTAAAGATTCTTTTGGAGAAGTGGGTGGTAAATCCTTTTTACTTTCGGTATGAAGTGTGACGGGGACGATGGTTAATTTTTGTTGTGGCATAGAAAAAGCACCTCCTTTGATTGATATAAGTATCATACCAAGTGGTGCCATATGTTTGAAATGCGTGGTTTGAATGGGGGCTTACCTTTAATAGTACATAAAGCTGTGATTTCCTGAACAATTATATTGAGAGGATATCGGTAATTTTCACCTTATTCCATGTGAAAAAAGATGTTTTTCCGAATCTATTAACATGTTATCTTAAAAGAAAGAATATTTTAGGGAGGGAGTTCGTGCTTTATGCCAAATTGTGATTGGGGTAGACCATGTGATTGTAAGGATTGTAGAACAGACCAATTCAGTATAATATGCCCTCATTGTGGATTTAACAATGTCTTAAATGTTTTGGGTAGTGCTGAACTTAAGTCGGATAAGAAAGGCAGTTCGGGTTATGAATTTACCTATCCATCTGGAACAAAGGAATTAAACTGCTATTGTTGTTCAAAGATTATTCCAGATGTTCGTTACTATGATGGTTATAATGAATACATATGTAAAATTAATATTAAACTTTATCAGAACAAATTAAATGGACTTGTTTGTAGTTCTTGTGGTGTGATAGACGGGGAACTGAAAGGAATTAAGTTTGTAAAACTAATTAAATTTGATAATAAACTTTATTGTCAGAAATGCATTATTGATGCAGGAGTAAAAAAAATCCCTAATCCTTCAAACGAAAATGAAAAGTACGTTTTTAACGGGGAAAAGTTGAAATGGGAATTACATAAGATAAGAATTCCTTGTCCCTCATGTCATAAAAAAAGATGGTTAAATGCTGAAAATAGATGGAAAACATTATGTAAAAAATGCTACCTAACTTCATAAGTATTTAAGATAGATAAAGCTTGGAATACTGGGCTTTATTTTTTTATTCTACCACGCAAAATAAATAAGATAACTAACATTTGATTTAATGGAACAATGAAAAAAGCTGTGGTTCTCAAAAATATTGTGAAAAATTATGCCTATTAAAATTAATATTGAAATGTTCCAAAGAATTAAGTTTATGTATTTTCCTGAGTCTACCTATGATTTTATATAAAAAAACGAATAAATTTCTCCTTTTTTTAAAATAATATTCAAAAAAAGGAGGTGCTAGTATTAATACACTTGATTCCATTACAAATAAGCAAATGATGCTTATTCTAATAACAGTGATAGGTCTAAACAATCATGTATTTGTAATATCCCCTCTTGTGCAACATGCAGGAAAAGATTCATGGATCAGTGTAATTCTATCATTTTTATTATCCTTAGTCTGGATTATACTTCTTTTAGTTTTGCAAAAGTCAATTAATAATGAGGGAATTTTTGAGTGGCTACGATTTAAAGTAAACAAAAAAATTATTATTATTTTGGGAATAATCTTTATTCTCTTTTTAATAAATTTAAGTGCTATCACATTAAGAGAAACTATTGCGTTAATTAATGTTGGATATCTTCCTGAAACCCCAAAATGGATAGTAGCATGTATTTTCAGTATTGTTTGCCTATATTTTGGAGGATCAAAACTAGGAACGATAAGTATCATTAATATCTTATTACTCATTTTCGTTGTCTGTCTTGGGTTTTTCGTTGCTTTTACAAATATGGAACACAAAGATTATTCACTATTACTTCCTATTTTTGAAAATGGATATAGGCCCATATTAAAAAGTATTATTTTTCCCTATTCCGGAATGACTGAACTTATGCTTTTTTTATTTTTAAAAAAGAGAATTAATACTCCAGTTAAATTTCGACATCTCTTTATAACGTCTTTCATATTAATGGGGCTTACATTAGGACCATTAATAGGAGCAATAACGGAATTTGATGAGGTTGAAGCATCCTATCAACGTTTCCCAGCATTTGAAGAATGGGGATTAGTTTCTATAGGGGATTTTATTGAACATGTGAGTTTTTTAGCTTTGTATCAATGGTTAGCAGGTGCATTTATTCGCATTTCCTTATTCTTTTATACGATAAAAGAAGTTTTATTAGAAATTAATTTATATTCAAAATGGTGTCTATTTGTAATTTTATTTATCGTAATTGGATATGCCGTTTATCCCATCAGTGATATTCATTATTCGAATGTTTTATGGAATATCCTACTACCTTTTACGACTTACTTTTTAATCAGTTTTTTACTTCTATTATCCTTATTTATTTTAGTACTACATAAAAGGAGAATAAATGTATGAAGTTTTTCAAAAAAAAATCCCTACAAAAAAATTTATCAATAAGTAATGATAATAATAAAAAGAGCACCGTAATTAGTGAACGAGTATTAAGAAATGTTCTAAAAAAATGTCCGGATATACAATTTTCCTCAACTACTTATATACATCATCAAATTACATATATATATTGTTCGGGACTAGTCAATACTGAAATATTATACAATACTGTTCCTCAGTCAATTGATCATTTTTTTTTCGTACATAAAGGCGAAATCACTGAGGAACAGATACGCAACTATCTACATATCCCAACCTTGGATGTAATTGATAATTTAGAGGTTGCAATAACGGATATATTCGCCGGAAAATTATTAATCGATTTTGGAATCAATGGAAAACTTTTTACGATTGATATATCAGAACGTCCTCAAAGAAAGCCTGAAGAGACTGCCACTGAAGCAACTGTAAAAGGTCCTAGAGATAACTTTATTGAGGATATCAATGTTAACATTTCTTTAATCAGGAAAAGATTACGCACATCTTCACTTGCATTTGAACAAACAACGATAGGTAAACGTTCCCAAACGAAAGTTGCTATTCTTTATATGGATGATATCGCAAATATGAATGTACTTAAAGAAATAAAAAATAGACTTTCTACCATTGATATCGACGGACTTGTAACTACCCAACAATTAGAAGAAACGTTCAATAACACTCCTTATGCAGTATTTCCAAGACACCAGTATACTGGTAAGCCAGATTTCGCTGTGCAAACATTATTAAATGGAAGGTTTGTTATCCTAATTGATGGTGTCACTATTGCCTTAATTACTCCTATTAACCTTTTTTTGCTACTTAAAGGAAGTGAAGATAAAGAAGTATCATACATCTTCAGTTCATTTCAACGATTGATAAGAATATCTGGACTTTTCTTGTCAGCTATACTACCAGGCATATGGGTCTCTTTAACCTCATTTCATCAAGATCAACTCCCAATCTCATTATTAGCAACCGTTGTCGAATCAAGAAAAGGAGTTCCATTACCATTATCCATTGAAGTTATTCTTATGTTACTTTTATTTGAACTTTTTAAAGAGGCGGGATTACGATTACCTATGTCCATTGGTCAAATTCTTAGTGTAGTTGGTGGATTAATAATTGGAGATGCTGCAATAAGTGCTGGATTGGCTAGTCCGGTTACCGTCGTTGTAATAGCTCTTTCCACATTATCCACGTTTAATCTAAATGACCAATCTTTAATTGGAACATTCTCTCTTACACGTCTTTTTATTATTATATTCTCTTCTTTATTCGGTTTTTTTGGCATGTTTACAGCAATATTTGTTATTTGTGCATATATCGGCAGAATAAATACATTTGGTGTTTCTTATTTGGAGGGAATTAGCCTACTAAATATATCTGATTTTATTAAAACAATTATTAAAATTCCTAGCACAAAATACACAAAAAGGCCAAAAGCGCTCGAATTAAATGACATTACTAGAACAGGTGAAGAAAATGAAAATAAAAAGAAAAGCTAATCAATTTTTTCTTTTATTGAGCATTTTAACTACAGTATTTCTTTCTGGATGCTGGGATGTGAAACAAACGGAAAGAATGGTTTACATACATTCTATAGGTCTTGACTATAAAGACGGTAAATATATAGCATATTTACAAATCATTAATTTAGGACTACTTGCAAAAAGCGAGGCAGGAGGTAGCAATAACCAAGTTACAGCAGAACTTGGTCATGCATCAGGAAATACCGTGGAAGAAGCCATCTTTAATATCTATCAGACAACTCAAAGAAGACTTTTCTGGGGGCATATTGCATACATTGTTTTCACAGAAAATGTTTTGAAACAAGGAGGCTTACAAGCCATTACAGATATATTAGATCGGTATGTTGAAACTTATTATCAAATATGGATATATCTAACGGAAGATTCCATTCCTAATATACTTCATGCCATGCCGAATATTGGAATGTCTACAGATCTTTCACGCCTTAGTGATCCAGAACCTAGTTTTAAACAATTTTCCTATATCCGACCTATTGATTTAAGAAGATTAATTATTTTAAATAACCGTCCACCAAATGAAATAGTATTACCAATTATTTCAGGAAATCACCAATCATGGGAAGCTGATTCTAAACACATGGATGCAGCAATATTAAACGGATTAGGTATTATCACTAATGACAATTTGAAAGGGTATCTTAGTAACAGTAAAGCTAAAGGATATAGATGGATGAATAAGGATTTTCAAAGATCAGAAATAACTATAAAAGGCAAGGAAGGTATGGGTCTTTTATTAAGGAACTTACATGTAAAGGTAACTCCGGTCATAAAACATAATGAGGTTAAATTTGATGTTAAAATTAAAGCTAAAGTACATATAAATAAAGTAAGACGAACTAATTCATTAGAGGAAATAAGTTCTGAGGCTAAAAGGAAAATTAAAAAAGAAATAATGGATACTTATTTAGAAGGTCTGAAACTGGATTCTGATATATATCGTCTTTCAAACGTACTTTACATAAAGAATTATTCCACTTGGAAAAGAATACAACATGATGGAAAAATACCGTTGAATAATCACTCAATTAATAATATTGACATTAATTTAAAAATAATAGATGCTGGAAAACAAAGGAACAAGCCCACCTTAATTAAGAGAAAATATCCGAGCCATCCATAATTGGATGGCTTTAAGTCGATGTTTAACATCATGTTTTAAACCATTATAGAGGGTCCATATAAATTTCAAGAGGTAAAATGCTTAGGCGTGGATGTTGCTTTATTTGGGTTCTCCATTATTTTTTGTTGGGAGAATGAACAAGCAAAATTAAATGAAGAAATTAGACAAGGTTTAATAGATAGGTTGGAAGAAAAACTACTTCAAGATTTTTATAGAGAATTAGAAGGTATTAGTTTGAATTTAACTTTAAATATTACTGTGGGAAGTGTGATAGAGAAAGCATACATTGCTACAAAACATTATTCAGAATCTGAATGGGATATTCTAGCGAAGTCAATGAAAGAATTCGAGGCTAACTTGGATATTAATAATAAGGGTGTAACTCCAAGGATATCTCTTGAAATAGATGTTCTAAGAGGATTAGAAGACCATCAATCTGAATTCAGGAAATTAAACGCCTACGCTGAAGCAAAAAGGGCAGTGAATTTGAGTTATGTAATTAAATTAGTTGTATATGCTTACTAGATTAACACCACTACGAAATGATCAAACTTTTTTATAAAAACGACACTTGAATCTGCTGATAAAGAATCCATTTTAATCAATCTTTTTTCAAAATGGATTCTTTATATTCGTTGTAAAATTAGGGTTTGTGTGATATTTTTGATCAAACTTTATTTCAAAGCAACAAATGTTGTACAAGTGAATTAAAGATTTACTCTGAGCATTAAAGTTGTATTATGTGAATTAAAGTTGTATTTTAGTTTTTATAGTTTTTACAAATATGGATTGAAAAAAAATGGCCAGTAATAATTTAATTACTTGGCCATTTTATATAATTGGTAAAAATCGATCCTTCCCCACTTTCAAACACCTTCTTGTCTAAAGAAGATATCTATATTTAATCATCAAATGTTTCTCCCCTATATTTTATATAAGGTTTGAATAAAAGCTCACTTTAATTCTAAATCCAAGAAAAATAAAAACGATAGTTAAAAGGTTAATCAAAATGACAATTTTGACGATATTCTATTAGATTTAAATAACGGTATTTTTAATAAATGTAATTGTTTATTTTGGGACTAAAACTCACCTTTATATAATGGAATAGACCGATATCTTTTAAGTAAATTTAGTTAAAGATATCTTCAGGAGAAAGATTCCGAAATGTTATAATATTTATATACGAAACTAATATTTCTAAATAAAGGAAGATATAAATACATGAAGAAAATACCCTTAAATGATGAAATTGCCGTTGCTATTTCACAAGTAGTGGATGATGCTTTAGTTGTAACTCGTAAACCTAGTCATGCAGATCTTGATAATATTATTCTTCGTCACGAATTGGATAAAGGTGATCCGAAGTTAAATGGCCAAAATACTAATGTAGGTAAAGCCAAAAGAGTAAATGCTGTATTGAATTGGGCATTGGAATTCGATCAAGAAACGGGAGAAAAATTTCTTAGTTCCCTTCTTTCGTTAATAAGAGGACATGGTGGATTTCGTGAAAGTTCCCCAAACTTTGTTGGTTATGAATCCATACGAAATCTTCAAAACTCATTAAAGATCGAAGGGATCATGTTAGCAACTGATGGAATGGTAACCCCAGTTGTATTGGATAATCTATCCGATATAGAAATGGAAGAAGCATTGGAGGGTTATATTCGACGTGCAAAAAAAGGCGCGTCAGATGCAGCATTGTTAACAGGGACAAGTAAGGACCTATTAGAGGCTGTTGCTGCATATGTTATCACAAGGTTGTTAGGAAAGTATCAGCAAAGTAACTTTCCAACTTTATTGGGGCTAGCCTTTCATCTTTTAGGGTTGTCCACTCCCAATTCTAAAGGAGCAAGTGAAGTAACGTCTCGCTTGGAAATAAGCCTGTACGAGTTAGGGTGTGCAGTGAACAATTTGCGAAATAAACAGGGGACCGGTCACGGGCGTCCTTTTTTGCCTACAGTTACCGACATTGAGGCTAAGTCTGCAATTGAGAGTATGGGGTTAATCTCCGAGTTTTTATTAAGTAAGTTAAAAGAAAGAATATAAATATTAAGATAGGATTTCACTGTGAAAATCAAGCTATAATATTTGTGGTTTCTGGCTTTTAACATAATACAATGGGTATTAATAATAATACTTTTTTATTAAAGTTAGGTCTATAAGGATGGAAACATTTTTATTAAATATAACTAAATGGAAGTGAAATGGTTTATGCAAAATACACATTTTTTCTCTAATATTGAGTCAGATAATAATTGTATAAAGAATTTTATAGACAGATTAGATAATTATTCAAATGAAAACGCTACACAGGTTTATTTACTTAGCGGTCCTCTAGGTGAAAAGAAATATAGTTATAACTTTGAAAATCCTATAGTATTGTTAATTCCCGGGTATCAGATAATGGTTATAGATAGTCAAGAAATTAAAGACGAATTTGAAAATTTTTATGATGACTTCGTAGAAGATTTAGGACATCTATCTGACAGGTTTGAATATAAAAAAATCTTAGGAAGGCCTAGAATTTGGAAACAAGATTTGATAGCAGCAAAGCATCTCGATGACTTCAATAACAATGTTGAGAGTTTCTTAATGGAAAACCAATTAGATGATCTTAATAAAAAAAGACAAATTGAGTTACTAATTTCACTATTAATCGGAAGTATTAACTCAATAGAAAAAATTGGTCAGGGGCTTCCAGAAACTATTTTAGAAAAGGTAAAAAGAAATATTGTATTATTTGACGGAGATCAAACACGATTTATATTTAAAAAGATTAATCACAGGAGAGTCACAATTCAAGGTTTAGCAGGGACAGGCAAGACAGAACTACTTCTTCATAAAATAAAGGAGCTCTATACAGAAAATAATACAAACAGAATTGCTTTTACATGTTTTAATAAGGCACTTGCTAATTCGTTGAAAAATAGAGTTCCAAATTTCTTTGATTTTATGAAGGTAGAAGAACAGATTAAATGGGGAGAACGACTATGGATCATGCATAGTTGGGGCTCTAAATTAGATAATAATAATATTGGACTTTATAGTTACATTTGTAAACAATATGGAATACCATTTATTGGCTTGAAGGAAGGCTCGTTTGATTCTGCTTGTAAAAAGGCAATCGAATACCTTAAGCAAGGAGAAATTGAATCAATTTTTGATTATGTTCTAATTGATGAGAGTCAAGATTTTAGTGAGAGCTTCTTTGAACTATGTGAGATGATTACAAAAAATACAGTTTATGTAGCAGGAGATATATTTCAAAATATATTTCAACCAAACACTACAGAGTCGTCTCCAGACTTCTTGCTTAATAAATGTTATCGTACTGATCCTAGAACATTAATGTTTGCGCACGCTATAGGATTTGGGTTATTTGAAAATAAGGGGATTAGAAGACTGAATGATGATCAATGGAATGCATGTGGTTATGAAATTGAGGGAAAAGGCAACAGACATGTATTAACTAGGACTCCTCTTAGAAAATTTAATGATCTGGAAGAAGCGAATATTGAAAGTGTAAAAATGGTCACTACTGAAAAGTTTGACTGCTCTGATAATGTTATAGATATTATTAGACAAATAAAAGAACAACACACTACAGTATCTCCTGAAGATATCGCTATAATATTTACTGATAATGTAAATGGAAGTTATGATTTAATGAATTTAATAGCATTAAAAATCTCACACGCATTTCAATGGAAGACAAACAAGCTTTATGATACCAAGGAAATGAAAAAGGATTTTGTTTCAATTAGTAATATAAACAATATTAAAGGATTAGAGTTTCCCTTTGTAATTTGTGTGTCATCTAGTCCAATAGGACATCATGTAAGGAAAAGAAATGCACTATATATGACTTTGACAAGATCATTCATTACTTCTTATTTAATTATAAATCAGCAAAATAATAAAGAGCTAATAAAGAAGCTCCAAAGTGGATTAGAAAGTATTAATAATTACAATAAATTAATTTTCGAAGAGCCAGTGGAATATATCGATCAAGCAGAATTAGCTCTTGATGTAAATGATTTGACTCTTTCACAAAGAGATATAGTTGATCAAATCTTTGAAAAGCATAACATCCCTATGCAAAAACAAGACCAACTTAGACAAATTGTACAAACCATTGCTCCTGATTCGGTTGACAGAAATCAAATTGAAAAAATCATTAATACTAATAAAGGATTAATATGAAGAAAAGAATAAGTTTTTTTATATCGTATAATTTGTTTTCTTTAGCTAATAAAGCTATTAGGGAGAAGTCTGATATTATCAACATTCTCCTTGCTACATTACCTGAAATTATGTTAGAGGGTAAAAGTAAGGATAATAATTTAGGATATTGTGAAATTTTGATTGGTAAAAGTAGCCGGATTATTTTTACTTTACAAAATAAAGATTCTGGTCAAATCTATAAAAAATTCTCTTTCTCATTCCCTTTTCAAATTGAGAGACAGACAGACTCTACTCTACTGACAAGTTGGATTATTAAAGACAAAAACGGCTTGGAAATTAGTAGTCGATTAATTAGCATTTTGCAAAGTCTTTCTAAAGATCAGTGGTTCGCAGAAGATATAGATACTTCTGATGAAGCATTAGTATTTTATGATCACCTTTTAGAGGCAATTAAAAATGTAGACTTAGATTTATCAATTGATGATACAATGGTATGGCACCTAATTAGGAGGTTGTTCCTTTTTGAGCCTGGCTACTTAAGATATGATTTGGATGACGATGAAGAAAGATTGGATCCTATTTATCATCCGTTACATCATTTAGATATTTTCTTTTCAAACAAGGCCACATTTAAAATCGGTCTAATAAAAGAAGAAATAGAAAAAAGTGAATGGTATTCATCAGGATTTGAAAATCTACTTGATTTAGAATCCCCTTGCTATTTTCTAAAAGTATAACGTAAGATCGAGTTGTAGAGACGGATCTTGTCTCTATTCAACTCGGTCAACCTTAAAAATCTCTGGAAATATATTTTTTAAAAGCTTATAATACTTTATCTTCAGCTTCTAAAAAGTGAACGGTTGATTTTAAAGGGATCACGCATATTAGATATATCTAATATGCGTGGTCCAATTTTTTTATCTTGTTAAACAAAAGCACCCGTTCGTAATATAAGGTTAGCCAGATTTTTCTGGTTGACCTATTTTTATATGGTCTTATGATAACGGTAGTCGGGGTAGAACGTCGCACCCGTGGGACTAGACCCCGTCAGCTAAACTGTTCACCCCCTACTTGTATAAACATGTTTCAGGCTGGTTGGGACAATGAGATCCCGTTTAACAAGCGAACCTATGACATTACAAGAAGCCTTAGGGGTTACCGACTAATTCAATATTCTAGGAGGAGATAGTGTATGAATCCAGTCATTGGTCTGGATGTTTCAAAAGGGGAAAGTCAGATTCAAGCCTTTTTAGATAAAGGTAAACCTTATCGAATGAGCTTTAGCATTAAGCATGATCTTAAAGGGTTGGGGAATTTTCTAGAATTCCTTCATGAAGTTGAACAAGCGGCTAATGGCAACCGACCTACGGTCGTATTGGAATCAACTGGTCACTATCATTATCCAGTTATTCAATTTTTGGAGGAACAAAAGTACGTTTATATTATTGTTAATCCTCTAATCTCACACCGTGCAAAAAGTTCAAGTCTGCGTAAAGTTAAAACAGATGCAGTAGATGCCTATCACCTTTGTGAGCTGTTTTATAAAGAAGATTTAGAACCCTATAAAAAGCGAGGTGTTCAACTTTTAAACCTTCGTAACCTTACTAGACAGCAAGAAAGTATTGCAGAAATATCAGCCAAAACTAAGATACAGTTGCACTCCTTGTTAGACCAGGTATTCCCTGAATATAGAGGTGTGTTTGGGGATTTATATTCAAAGGTATCTTTACTCACTTTACTAGCATTCCCAACATCTGAGGCAGTATTAAGTGCGAGTGAGAGAGATTTATCAGAAAGGATACGTTCATTATGTAAAAGTCGTTCCGATCTTTGGGCTCAAGAAAGGGCAAAAAAGTTAAAAGAAGCAGCCCTTCGTAATCCGTTCCAGAACAACCTGTATCAGAGTAATATTTTTAATCTTGAAATGTTAGTTAATCTTGTTCTTCAATACCAAGAGCATCTATCTAAGATTGCGACTGAAATAGATGCCCTCGCTAAAGAAATTGAAGAATATCATATTCTCCAATCTATTCCTGGTATCGGTGAGAAAATCGCGGCAACAATTATCTCTGAAATTGGAGAAATAGATCGGTTTAATGATGCCAAGAAACTAGTTGCATTCGCTGGAGTCGATCCTAGCGTTTACTCTTCAGGAAAGTTTACCGCATCAGTTAATCGAATTACAAAACGAGGTTCTTGTAGACTCCGCCACGCACTGTATATGGCTGTTCAAAGTGGTATTCGTGATTCTCGTAAGAAGAAAACGACTGATGAGATAATCGCACGCAATAAGAGATTACGAGAATTTTATGATAAAAAACGTGAAGAAGGCAAACCCTTTAGAGTAGCAGTTATCGCATGTGTTAATAAGCTCTTACACTGGATTTACGCACTACTAAAAAGTAGAACCCCTTTCCAAGATATAGGTTAGAAACTATATCTAACTAAATAAAGCAAAACCTTCCAAAAAGAGAAAAGTGGAAGGTTATTTGGCATGCACATTTTTAGTATATCATGACAAATTTAAATTTTTTATTGAAAAATATTGACAAACTATTAGCTGGTTTACTTTAAGTGTAATCTTCACATACTATATTCTATTTGTTCAAACCACCAAAACACCAATCTTACTAGTAATCCAACTTTCAATAAAAAATTTATGAAGGCGCTCCCCAGGTCCGACTATCTCAAACATTAATATCGCTTTTTTTAATAGTCCCGTTTTTTAATCACTAGTCTGTGATAGTCTTTTAAGACATAAAAAAAAGCCGATTTCCAAATTGGTGAATCGACTTTGAAGTGTCTTATTTCGCTAACGCCAATTAGTTTAATAATAAAATCATTATTACTGCTGTTGTTGCTTCATTAGTTTTTCTAGCAATAAATCTTTTCGTTCACTATCTACAATCCGATAATTAGATTGCCATAATGTTTTGCTTTTACCTACCTGTTGGGGATTAGTATCTGTATCAAAAGTATTTTGAACTAGACGAGTGCCTACTTTATCCCATACTTTCATCGGATCGAATTCCCAAATTAGTTCATCACCTTTGGATTTCAATAAAGCTCTAAACGCTCCAAATATAGGTAATAAGAAACCTATTGAAATTTCATATGAAATTGGTTTTTGTGTAAATAAGGCTTCGTATGCACCTGCTCCTTCAATACCACGTACACCCCCAAATCTGGGCTTTTTACCATCTTCCTTTTTAAATTCTGAGTATTTTAAAGGAAGTTCTTCTTGAATTTTTTCGTAAAGTTCTACCAATTTAGGTAGATGAGCTGATAGTTTTTTATAAATATTATTTTCTTCACCATACTCATTTTTATAATCTTTAAAAACAGCAGCTTTTCCTGAATAAGCAGATACGGGAGCACTACTATCATCAGGATATCTTTTAATGTTGAAAGCAAACATTAATTTAATTAATTCTACAACAGGGATTCTTTTATTGTCATTGTCTTTAAAAGCAATGTCTTCTGAATAACTTTCCGCGGCAACTGCATCTTTAACAATATCGAATTTGTCATCCAATTCGAATAATGCAATGTCACTTACTTGAGCCGAGGTATTTCGTGCATCTGCTAAAGCTGATACATCTAGGTTTTTACCAACTAAAACTTCTAATTTAACATATTTTTTGGTGTTTTCAGGTAATTTGTCGCGGTTTTCAATGATGGCGGTGTAAGTATGACCTCCATCAAGAATGCCGTATTTGGTTATATCATCACCTAAATCTAAATCAACCGTACTCGTATTCGTGTTAAATTTGAAACTTTTCGCTGTAATAACTATACCTCTATTGTTAATATCAAAGTCTGAGTCGGGATTTTTAACGGCATTAATTAATTGCTTAGCCACCGAAGTGTTCATTTTAGGTTTTCTTGGATTTACTTCTAATGGAATTTCTGCTGGTAGATCTTGAAACTCCACCCAAGTGTAATAAGTTGTAACTTCTTCATTTGATGGAGAAGTAACTGTTCTAACAGTTTTTGCCTTAAATCTTTCTGTGCTTGTATTCATTATGAATACCTCCTTTTTTTGGTTTAAGCATTTGTGCTAAGCTCTAATATAAATTTAACATTAAAAAGTCAATTTAAAAAGGAACCAAGGTTCCCTTTTAAATCTTTTTTTGTTATAATTTGATTCATGACAAAGAAAAAACAGGAAAATCAAAAAAATAACATTTCCAAAATTGGACAAATCATTAAAAATCACCGTATACAACTTTCTTTAGAAAAAGCTTCTCGAGCTTTTTTTATAGATGACAGGGTAGATAAAGGCCTATTGGATCCCGAATGGATCTCAGAAAAAACTTTATCAAATATAGAAAACGGTTATAATATGCCTAGTTTGTCCACATTGAAACTGTTATCAGTGGCATTAGAAGTTGATTTTTTAGAATTGATTAAGGAGATAGAAGATTTTATACTCGATAATGAAAGTGAGTAATTTTTTATCAATATGTGATGAGTTTGTTTAGGCTACTCATCTTTTTTTTGTGCATTTAAAATGACTTTAAATACAAAACTCTTTAAGGATAGAAAAAGGAACATTAAAAATCTACCCAAAACGTTTTGTAAATTTTATTCAACTAAACTCCCCTTTAGTCGAACAAAAAAAGGCCACCAAATTGGCAGCTGATCTTTAACTCAGGCATCCGTTAGTTTAAGTGAAATGTTTCACAATATATTTTCGTGGATTTACACTTGAAATTTTAACGTTTCTGCTGAATCGTAACCTGCCCCTTTTGTTCAATAAGAAAAGCCGCCGAAATGGCAGCTGATCTTAAACTATTGCCCCCTTTAGTTGAATAAGAAAGGAGACGCTTATTCCATCATAGCGCCCTTTAGCTGAATAACCTAATTGCTTTTTAAAACAATAGTTTCAGTGCTACCATTCCATTTTACCGTCACTTTAACTTTAGAATCCTAGATTATTTTATTCACCAAAACCACCTGCATTAGTTTCAACCTTATAGGTAATTTCTCCAACTTGCTTTACATCAATTGTGTGGCCACATTTCATTTGAGCCAGAAACGTTTCGCACCCAGAAAAGTGCCCTTTTAACGGCAAAACATTTTATATCTTTGTACAGACTAAGGGGGATTTATCCGTGGAAAGTAATATAATATCCATCAGGATCCTCTATTGTAAACACCTTACCAAAGGGACTGTCTGCTAAATCCTTAACAATCTTCACTTCTTTGCCACGCACATCATCATATCTTTTTTCCACGTCAGGAACGGAAAACCAAAGTGCGACTCCCCATCCAAGCTTGCCTGCTCTGTCCAAATCAACCAAAGGTTTTCTAATAGCAAAAGAAGCACCCTTTTCATTTTTAAAGACATAGGCTCCTGGATTTTCATTTTCAATTTCAAAACCAAAGATATTTTGATAAAATTCACGTGATTTTTCAAGATCCCTTACCTGAATAGATGAAAAGTCGAGTTGCGGTGTAGACATGTACTTCATCTCCTTTAATATTGTGGTATATATTAGTTTTTTGTTTTTTGAACGATTTTATATTACTCTATTTTGTAAATGCACCCAAAGCACGAAGATAATGGGCCCAATATCCTTTCCAATTTCCATAATGATTAGCAATCACCTTAATATCCTGATTACCTTTATAAGTTTCCGAAAACACCTTTAATAGCATTTTTTCGCTAACAGGTAATCGTTCCATTCTCCCAATCCCTCTGATAAGAATAAACGAGGCAGACCATTCACCGATTCCTTTAATGTCTTTTAACCAGTTTTCGACTTCATCATAATCTCCGTCGGTGAGGAACTGTTCATCAACATCGGAAAATGCTTCGCAGACTGACATCAAATATTGGGTCTTTCGCTTATCTTTGACCGTTTCTGCTACTTCTTCTTCGGAAGCCCTAAGGATACTTACCGGCTCGGGAAATGCAGAATAACATTGATGGTATATTTTTAGTGATTGACCAAAATTTTCACAGAATCTCATCTTGATTTCCTTGGCGATATTCGTGGGCGTCTTTTGAGTAAAAATCGCCCAGCAGGCATTTTCAAAAGGAGTAAGAAATTTAACCTGATGATAGCCATATAGTTTTTTATTAATGTGTTGGAACCACGGATCTTCCGATGCCAAAGTATAAAATTCCTTGAGATCATCAGATAAACTTAAAAAATGATCGATTTTCTTCTCAAGCATTTTTAAGCTCTTATCCGAGATATCCTTGTCTGAAAATATGGTGTATATCAATTTTGGGTTTTCAATATCACCCTCTGATTGTAAATCAAAGACAAATATTTGATCATTCATTAAAATGGCTTTGGTTAGATGATTTCTATTCAGTGTTTGTTCTTTTTTAGTTGGGGGAAATCCACCTAAAAACCTTATTGTTTTTTCAAAATCAAAAGGGGCTTTAGGGAATAATTCACCAATTTTCTTGTACAACATTAAAAATCACCTTTTTCCATGGGTTCCAAACCCATTAACAGTCACAACGGGATTTTCCTCCAATTTGATTCATTATTTTTCCTTCTTCGATATGGTTGTCCAAACTCTTAACAAAATCGATTTGAGTTCCTTTTGCTCCTTGACTGAAATCCCTGAAAGAACATCCAATTCAATAGTTTCGAGATAACGCTCCACTAACCTTAACTTTTCCTTGACTTGTTGACCTTCAACACAAAATATCTCCCACCTTTTGGATTCATCACTAGTTTCACACACTGGATTTCCTCCAAATAATCAATATGAGATACCATTGTTGTAGGATCAATTTGGAGGGCTTCCGCTTGTTTTTGTGAGGCATTTGTTTGTTCTTCTATTATTAAAGAACCCCAAATTGCCCACGTCGCCGGTGATGATGCGTACAGAAGCAAAATTCACGAAATACCATCCTTCTATAATAAACGATACAATTCAGTATCCTATAATCCCTCCAATCGATGTAAGATATACTACTTCGCATTTCTCTCACTCCTTTATGCTTACTTACTCCGATTATAAAATAACGCTACTGACAACAGTATGTCAGTAGCGTTTTAACATTTTTTTAGCTTCCTCACGAATCCAATTTCGAAACGATTCAGGCTCTAATACTATCACACCCGCTCCCCAGCCAAGCACCCATTGCAACACTTCGTCCAGTTGACGAACGCGTATGACCACATCCAATCCATCTTGATGCTCTTCCATATCTTCTATGTAATAATAGTTAGATTCCTTCACTTTATCTGCGATGTCAAGGTTAAATCGAAGACGAACCAGCAAGTGCCGATCATCCGCAGGAGTATAATCCCTAAAGTTAAAGTGCGCCGGTATTTTAAATCGTTCATCCAAATCGATAAGTTCCGTCATTCTGGATAATCGGAAATGGCGAATATCTCGGCGCAAATCACAATGGGCCACAAGCATCCACGATCCTTGAACAAGCACCAATCCATAGGGAGCAACGGTACGAACACTATGGCGATTCCCCTCGGAATCTGAAAGTCTTTTTACATAATGAAAGCTAATCTTTCGCTTGTCTAATATCGCCCGACGGATTTTTTCTAGATATTCCTTTTCTTTTGACGGCATGACCTGTTTATCGGAATTGAGCAAACGCATAGCGTTGCGTACACGAGATGTTTCATTGCGAACGCTTTCCGGTAGAATGGTCTCGATTTTGCCGCGAGCGGCTTGCGCCTTGACACGATAATCATCATCAAATCTTTGTTCGATAAAGTCTGTTCCAATCAGCAAGCTCACGGCTTCCGGTACCGTGAAACTGATCGGCGGCAGGAAATAGCCTTCCATCAGGGAATATCCTGTACCGGGGGCTCCTATGATCGGCACGCCCGCTTCACTCAGCGCCTCAATGTCGCGGTAAATGGTCCGCACGCTAGTTTCGAATAGGGTCGACAAATCTTCGGCCCGTACAACTTCTTTACGTTGCAGCTCCAGCACGATGGCAAACAATCGGTCTGTTTTGTTCATGGGTTGCCTCCCTTGTTGTTTATTGCAAAATAATAGTATCACATTTTAACGGAGAAGATGATTTGGTGGATCCGGAGTTCCTGGACATAGATGTGTATCGGCATCTATATGGTAATCCAAAATAAGGACAAGGTTTCTGTTGGATTTATTCCGTTAACGCGCCCGTTTGTAGAAGATCATTAATTAAATTTCATAAATACACTTTAGTGTTGAGTGAAATATTCACAATAAAAAGTTCCCGTTTGACTTATTCACTATTTTGCTTAACACCCTCCTTATTTAATTTCGTTTCCTTCAAAAAGAACGATAGGGTCATTCCAAATAGTGATAGAAAAACAGCAAATACCGACCATTTCTCTGCTGCATTACCCTCAGCTTTTGCAGGATCATCAAATCCCCAATGTACCCTAAGAACTTTAGGAAGAGTGACAGGACATTGTCTGCAGCATCACCACAAAGTGTTACTACGAGGTCTGTATTGTTTAAAAGTTGGGGATCGATAATATCTGAGGTTTGGTTTGAACTATCAATCCCTGCACTAAATATTCCAATCTTGACTTAAATATTTTTTTGCCCATCCTTCTGCCATTTGGCTTCGGCAAGAGTTCCCCGTGCATAAGAAATAGATTGTTTTCTTAGTATCCATATTAATTTCCGCCTTTTGAAAGTCGATGTTATGCTACGTTCTCACTGAAATATTTCTTCTTAAACCATAATGCAACGTTTACTAATGCAATCATTACTGGAACTTCAACTAGTGGTCCAATTACCGCTGCAAATGCCACTCCCGAATGGATTCCAAACACTCCAACAGCTACTGCAATGGCTAATTCAAAGTTATTACTTCCGGCTGTAAATGCCAAGGTAGTTGTGACTGGATAATTGGTTCCCAATCTCTTTCCTAAGAAGAAAGAAACAAAGAACATAATGACAAAATAAACAAGTAGAGGAATGGCTATTCTCACTACATCTAATGGTAGAGAAACAATCATATCTCCTTTTAGGGAGAACATCACAATAATCGTAAATAACAATGCGATTAACGTAATCGGACTAATTTTAGGGATGAACACTTTTTCATACCACTGTCTTCCTTTTATTTTTACCAGTGTAAAACGGGTAATCATCCCGGCTATAAATGGAATACCAAGATAGATAAAGACTGATTTTGCAACCTCACCAATAGTAATATCGATAACTTCTCCTTGTAATCCAAACCATTCTGGAATGACTGTTACAAAGATATAGGCATAAATTGAAAAAAAGATGACTTGGAAAATTGAGTTAAATGCAACGAGGCCTGCTGCATAATCAGTATCACCTTTCGCTAGATCATTCCAAACGATAACCATTGCAATACAGCGTGCCAGACCAATCATGATAAGACCTACCATATATTCTGGTTTGTCGGGTAAAAAAATAATCGCTAGGAAAAACATAAGGATTGGTCCTATTACCCAGTTTTGTACAAGGGATAAAGCGAGTAATTTTACATCTTTAAATACTCGACCGATTTCTTCATAGCGTACCTTTGCTAATGGAGGATACATCATTAGTATAAGTCCAATTGCTAATAGAATAGATGTGGTCCCAACTTGAAATTTATTTAAGCTATCAATCATTCCAGGAAATACATAACTTAAACCAATTCCTATAGCCATGGCAAAAAAAATCCATATTGTTAAATAACGATCTAGGAACGATAATCGTTTTTTATCTGTTTTGTTCACTTTAAATACCTCCTCATTTTTATTCTTAACAACCGCAACGAAGAGTTGGATTACTTTTATCAATTTGTTTAATTGCTTCCTCTTGGTCTGGAACAAGTTTTGTCACATATTCGATTAGTGGAAAGAATTCATTATTTTTATTTAATGCATAATAAATCCATTGCCCTTTACGAGCCTCTTTAACTAGTCCAAAGTCTTTTAATTTCCGTAAATGTTGACTTATGGAAGGTTGGCTCATATCAAAAACTTCCTGAAACTCACATACACATAATTCTCGTTTCATCAATAATGCCATCATAGTTAATCTTGTTTTATCACCAAGTAATTTAAGTACTTTTGATGTAGGCTCTATCTCAGTTATTGTTTTCTCCATATAATCACCCCGTTCATAACCATTTATTTAATTATATAAATGGAAATATAAATATATAACTATTTACTTATATATTAAAGAAAAAAACGTATACGATATTTATTTATTTTTCCACTAATGTCTTTTGAAGAAAAAATAAAGAGTAATTTTATATTAATTTCAAACGTGATATTTATCGAGTGAGGGTCAAATACTACGTACAATCTGTTTAATCTCCTATTTAGTATCATCCTTTATTAATTAAGATAAGTAAATATTTACGCTCAAAGGATGAGAATTAGCAATTGTACCGGAAACTGGATAACCGTTTTTTTTAACTAAATCAGACAAAAGATTGTGATTAAAGTAACGGGACAGGTTTTTTGAAGAAGGAGATTTTCTGTTTTAAGCGAATTAGTTTAGTTGAAAAAAATATAGGTGTAAAGGATTTAAAGGAAAAGATGGAGAATTACATATTTTTAGACCTTAAATCTAGTTAGCCCAAAAAATTATAAGTGACTCTATAGGAGGAATAGTGGATGGATTTGAAATATCCAATTGGAAAATTTCAATTTAATGGTGAAGTTACCACCAGCGTTACAAAGGAATGGATAAATGAGATTGAAGATTTTCCAAGATTATTACAAGATGCTGTAAAAGACTTAAATAATGAACAGCTTGATACACCTTATCGTTCAGGAGGGTGGACTGTTCGACAAGTCATACATCACCTTGCGGATAGCCATATGAATGCATACGTTCGCTTCAAATTGGCTCTAACAGAAGAAAAACCTGTAATAAAGCCATATGACGAAACGGAATGGGCGGAGCTTTCCGATTATAAATTACCAATTGATATTTCACTATCCCTGCTCGAATCATTGCACAAACGCTGGACAAATCTTTTACGTAGTCTAAGCGGGGCTGATTTGGAAAAAACATTTATCCACCCAGTTTCAGGTGATGTTTCAGTAGGTGAAAATATAGGGATTTACGCTTGGCACGGGCGGCATCATCTTGCACATATTACTTCTTTGTGTAAGCGTAACGGCTGGTAATGTACTTAGTTTGTATAGCGGTTTAGTTTTTGTAAATAAAATGGCTAGTATAGATATTTTAAAATCGTAAAGTTCTGGCAGGTCAATCAGGTATTTTTGTCGAACCTTAGACATATGAAATTCATTAAATAGGAGGAAAAACTGATGGCAGAAGTTTTATTGTTACATCATGTTTTAGGCCGAACGAAGGGGATTGAAGCAATCGCCAATCAATTGAGAGATGCAGGGCATACTGTGCACGTGCCAGATTTATTTGACGGCCGCATGTTTTCCTCGCTCGAGGAAGGCTTGGTATTTGTTAAGGAAATCGGATTTGAAGAAGTGACGGCGCGCGGCATTCGGGCATCAAGCGAGCTTCCGCGCGATGTCGTCTATGCTGGTTTTTCACTCGGTGTCCCGGCAGCACAGCAGCTCGCTCAAACTCGTGAAGGAGCCAGAGGCGCACTGTTTTTTCATGCCTGCCTCCCGACTTCGGCGTTCGAATCTCAGTGGCCGGTCGACTTGCCTGTGCAAATTCACGCCATGAGTGCGGATCCTTTTTTCGTTGAAGACGGCGACATCGACGCGGCCCGTGAGCTTGTGGCGTCGGCCAATCACGCAGAGCTTTTTCTGTATGAAGGCAAGGAACATCTCTTCACCGACAGTAGTTTACCGTCTTACGATGCTGAAGCGACGAAACTTGTGATCAAGAGAGTTCTCGACTTTCTCGCATAGCGTATAGAATAGTAAATAGCAGACCATTTTTTGTTGGTATACCAGTATTATCCCTTTCAAGAAACTTCGATGGTTTTATACAATTGTATGGTACAATAAAATCGAATGTTAAGAAAATTCAATTACCAAACTAACGGAGGCATTCCTTTAATAAGGAATGTTCTTTTCTTATTGAAGAAAAGAGGGAGGTTGGTGGAAGAAGGATTTCCTCTTTTATCGAAAAGAATATAAACCAGGTACTAACTAGAATAGTTTCCTAAAAGGATATTGAAAGGATGGTACTCAATTAATGAATATTAGAAAACCAAATGATTTGGAACTCAAAAAGATTATATCACTTTCTCCACAAGCTGTATTTGATGGCACGTTAGGTGAAGTAAGACCCACAAATCAAAAAATTGAACAACTTATTGAACAACTCTTAAAGAAGGGAAACTATTACTTAATCGCAATAGAAAACGATAGATTAATGGGTTGGATTCTAATAGGGACAAGCAAAGATCAATTTACTGATAAGATCAATGGATTTATTTATGAATTATTTGTTTTAGAAGAATTTAGAGGGAAGGGAATTTCCAAAATGTTAATGAGAACAGGTATTGATTATCTCAAACAAGATGGATATTCAGAAGTTCGTCTAAGTGCATTTGCGGGAAATCAAGCAATTAAACTGTATGAAAAGCTTGGATTTAACATCAGAACAATTACAATGAGTTTGCCAATATAAACACTCTATTTCTTCACTAACGGGGTAGTAGAGTTTAAGATAAAATGAATAAGGGGTGATTTTATGGAGAGAATTGGCTTTGCAGAATTTATTGAAAGTGAAGAAGAGTTACGTTCTTTAATTGGACACCCAAGTGAATTAGTGAAAAACAAAGTAATTACTTATTTAGATAACCATTGTAAAGAATTTATTTCTAAATCCTCGTTTTTGACCATTGCTACTGCAGATAAATTTGGCTTTTGCGATGTTTCACCAAGGGGTGACTATGCTGGATTTGTGCAAATTTTAAACGAGAAACAATTAGTTATCCCAGAAAGACCAGGGAATAAAAGAATTGATTCAATGCGAAATATCTTAACTAACCCTAGAGTCGGTATTCTTTTTTTTATCCCAGGTCTCGATGAAACATTAAGAGTAAATGGTAAGGGTTATTTAGTAAAAGATAATTACTTGCTTGAGAAAATGACTTTTAAGGAAAAGAAGCCACTATTGGGAATCGGTATAGAAGTCGAGGAATGTTTTATTCACTGTGCAAAAGCATTTAAAAGGTCTCATTTATGGGATCCTGATACTTGGTCAAAAAAAGAAACATTACCAAAGGCTGCAAAGATATTATTTGACCACGCAAATCTCCCTAATACAAGCGAATACTCTATTACTGAACAGTTAAATAAGAGTTATACAGATAGACTTTATTAACTAACGGGAATGAAACCAATCTTTTCAAGAACTATTGAAAAAAGGAGAGGGCCTGGTTAGAGAAGCAGGTAATTCACGCATAGATAGCGAAAACTGTTAAGAGAAAATTATGACGCTTTAGGAAAAAGGGAGGGAATAAATTGAGTTATGAAATTATAACGTTACCTGCTTATCGGACAGTAGGATTAAAATGGGAGGGAACATTCTCGGAAATTGTACCGAATTTAAAAAACGTCATTCAACACGTTGAAGACCGTGCCGATGAGTTAGAGAATAGGGTGAATCCTAATGTTCAATTAGGTCTATCTTATCATGTGAGAGTGAGCAAAGTTGAAAGTAAAACAACAAAAGAGAGGGAAATTAGGTAAAACGATTCAAGTGCGTTTAGTTTCAGATTTAAAAAAATCACAGGAATACTCCGGCAATAAGTCATACTTCCTTTGTTCATATTCTAATAATAAAATAACTATTACTTAGCTTAAGGAACAAATATAGGGGTTGTAGATCAATTATGATTACAGCTTTTTTTAATTAAATTTTATGGTTTATAGGTGATATAATGGCAAAACATTGGAAAAACCCTATACTTTTAATATCAGGAATTGGAGTCTCTAACTTGGGTAACTGGATTTATTTAATTGCTCTTAATATTTCCATTTTAAATTTAACGGGTTCTGCCGCTTCAGTAGCGGGTCTTTATATCATTCGACCTATCGCTGTTTTAATTACAAATTTTTGGTCAGGGAGTATCATTGATCGAGTAAATAAAAGAAAATTGATGATAGGTATTGATATTGTCAGAGGAATTTTGGTATTTTTTATCCCATTTATTGGTTCTATCTGGCTTATTTACTTTTTGTTATTGTTGATCAATATGGTTGGGGCATTTTTTGGCCCAAGTTCATCGGTTTATATAACTAAATTGGTTCCTCCTGAAAGTCGAAAGGGATTTAATTCCATTTTGGACATGACTAGTTCGGGGGCATTTTTATTAGGTCCAGCTATTGCGGGGTTCATCATTATGTATTCTGGAACAACTGTATGTATTATCATCAATTCAATTTCATTTCTTATATGTGCTTTTTTCATATACCTTCTCCCAAATGTTGATGAAAAGAAAGAAAATGTTCGTGATCCAATACATTGGAAAACACTAATAAAGGACTTGGCAGCGGTTAGAGACTCTTTAAAGAAATTAAAATTTTTTATGGTTGTCTATCTATTATTCCAAGGTTCCATGCTCATTGGATTTGCTTTGGATTCGCAAGAGGTAACGTTTATTAAGCAAAATCTGCACCTTTCCGATAAAGATTATGGATTAATCGTAAGTATTACAGGAGTAGGATCTTTAATCGGAGCATTTATTGCAGCCGTTTTGGCGAAGAAGATCAGTTTAAAAGTATATTTGGGTCTAGGAATGTTTTTAACGTCAATAGGATATATTTCGTTTTATTCATCGGTTGGCTTCATTACCGCCACCATAGCATTTGTCTTTCTCGGCTTTTTCCTTGCTTTTGCAAATGCAGGATATTCTACGTTCTTTCAAAATAATATATCAATCGATATTATGGGGAGGTTCGGCAGTATTACGGATATGGTGCAAGGGGTCATTCAAATTGTATTCACGCTCATTCTAGGATTTTTTGCAGAATGGTTTTCCTTACAATTCACTTGTATTATTTTCTCTATTGTAGGGGCATTGCTTTCATTGGTCCTATTTATTACATCGATGCAGTCATCAAATGCAAGGTATTTTACAGAAAATATCAACAAAGGAGAACTTGCAAAAGTGGTACAGTAAAAAGTTTTATTTTATCTCCTATTTATATTATATCTACAACGGGATTTGGAAAATTAGCTACTTGTTTTGGTAAAGGGGGGACACTATGCTAGCAGCAATAATTCATGGAATCGTATTAGCCTTTGGATTAATCCTTCCGCTTGGTGCACAAAATGTGTTTGTATTTAATCAAGGAGCTTCTCAACCAAAATTTAAAGGTGCAATTCCGGTTATCATAACTGCTTCACTTTGTGATACTTTTCTCATCTTACTAGCAGTGTTAGGGGTATCTGTTATTGTATTATCAGTTCCCGTTCTGCAAACAGTAATCTTTTTAATAGGGATCGTATTTCTTCTTTATATGGGGTGGTCTATTTGGAGAAGTGACCCTGTAAACCTAAATCAAAGGGAAGCAGCCATGTCACCTAAGAAACAGATTATGTTTGCAATGTCAGTATCTCTGCTTAATCCCCATGCAATTCTTGATACGATTGGTGTGATAGGAACTAGTTCCCTCAGCTACACGGGTTCAGAAAAAGTAGGATTTACTGTTGCTTGTATTTTCATCTCTTGGATTTGGTTTCTGGGCATTGCGATAGCCGGAAAAGTAGTAGGTAACTTTGATACAGAGGGCAAACTCTTAAAAATGATTAACAAAGTATCAGCAATAATTATATGGGGGGTAGCGCTATTCATAGCTATTCAATTGTACACTATGTTCTAAACGGGCCTTCTCCTGATAATTGTCGGTTTCTGTTAGTATACGAATCTTCAACAAAGAAAAATTGAAGGGATTTGTGGTGTGAAAGAAGAAATACATATTAAATCATTAGTGTATAGGGAGAGGAAGAATTCATTATGAATAAGAAGGATGATAAGAAGGTTCATATTTACCATATTACATTAACAAACGGTGAACTGCTCGAAAATATTCGAATTGAAGGTTCGCTTGAATGGAACCTTTCAGGTATTGCAGTAAATCTTATTGCTGTCGAAGATGGCAATGGGAAAAAAATTGTATTGAGCAAGTATCATATTGTCAAAGCGGAACTGGTAAACATCGAAGATTAATAGGATTGACATGTTTTGATTAATCTTTTTCAAAACACGCTTTTTATTTTTGTACTTTTCTCAAGGTTTGCTAAAGGAATTAGTATATCGAGGAGGATAAACAAATGAAATTGTATATAGATTCAGCTGATATAAAACAAATTGCTTACCTGCACGAGTATTTTCCGATTTCCGGAGTAACAACTAATCCATCTATTATAGCAAAGGAAGATCGCCCTTATTTAGACCTTCTTCAAAATATTAAAGAGGTGATCGGGGAGGAAAGGGAACTATTTGTTCAAGTCATTGGGGATACACCGGAGGAGATGGTAGAAGAAGCAAAGTTTATTAAACGTAAGCTTTCAGGAGAGATAGTTCTGAAAGTACCGGTGACGGAAGAAGGAATTAAAGCCATTAAACTACTAACCGCAGAAAACATTCCAACATTAGCCACTACAATTTATACCCCGTTTCAAGCGCTGATTGCTGCAATGGCAGGAGCAAAATATGTGGCACCTTATGTGAACAGGATTGATAATTTAATAGGTAACGGTGTAAAGGTTGTCTCCGAAATTGTTAGCTTATATTCAACTTATCAATTGCCTACCGAGATATTAGCCGCAAGTTTTAAAAATGTTCAACAGGTTCATGATGTGTGTCTTGCTGGGGCACACAGTGTTACTGTTGATCCGGAAATCATTGCAAAGTTTATTGCCTTTCCAGCTACCTCAAAGGATGTTGCTGAATTTAAAGAAACGTGGCAGAACAGGTACGGCGTGAATAAAACTAATCTAATGAACTCCTAATCTAGGATTTTTGCTGAAATTAAATGTGGCTTTTCAAATAAAGTTATCCCGTTTTGAAAAAAGATGAACCGTTAGGATATAGAAAGAGTGTATACCGCGGTTGCTGAATTATAATAAAGTTTCATTAAAATCACCTTGCCTCTTTGTTTCATAGGGGCAAGGTGATTTTTTAAATAGTTTTATCAAATGGAAAGGTTCGTTTATTGATGGTTTAGGTCATTCAAAATTAATTATCGTTTTCTATTGACTAAATGTTCATTCAATAATAAAATAAATCTGAAAATTTGTTTAATTAATAGGAGTTATTGGCGATAAGGATTTGGCAGATAATTATCGGGTTGCCCATTCACTCGGGAAGGTTCAAGCAACCACTTTAACGAAATAATGGATGCCGAACATATATTACCCCTCACACATTTTGATGATTGATATCAAAAAAGGAGGATTGAATTAAAATGCCGCGTTCACCAGAAGAAAATGACCGTATTCGCCAAGCATCCAAAGAAAAAATTCGTGCTGCAGCTATAGAATTATTTATAAAACAAGGATATTATGCTACCTCTATAAGTGATATAGCCAAACAAGCGGGCATTTCGAAAGGGTTACTCTACAGCTATTACAAAGGGAAAGAAGAGTTGCTTTCTGAAATGGTCGAGGCAAGGATTGGAGAAGTGGTTGAAGTAATGTCAGAAGCAGTCAATTTGGAGACACCTAGGGAGCAGATTAAATATATCGTCAACGGTGCTATTGATAATATCCATAAAAATCCGGAAATCCATCGATTCTATCTGCACTTGCAAACTCAGCCAAGAGAAGATGAAGAGTTGATTAAATTCAGTCATCTCATTGCTGAAGAAAATACTAGACAGTTTGAGTTGCAGTGTAAAATATTCGAAAATATGGGGGAAAGGGATTCAAGGGGACGATCGTTATATTTTTCAACTGTACTACAAGGTATTATGTTGATGATATCTACCTATCCACAGAAGTTTCCGATAGAAGAACTAAAGGAGCAGATTATAAGGGAATTTTGTAACTAGTCTATAATGAAATCTTACAAAGGGGATGATTGGAGATGGAAACACGTGTGAATCAAATTGAATTAAATGGATTTACTTTTCAATATCGCGAGACTGGGGAACCTTCTTCACCACCGATTGTTGCGCTTCACGCACTGGGAACAAGTGCAGAAACATGGGATCAAGTGGCTTCTGTTTTAGGAGAAAATTACCGTGTCTTAGCTTTGGATCAACGGGGACACGGAGGAAGCGCGAGAAGTAGTTTGTACACTTTTGAACTAATGTGTGATGACTTACTTCATTTTGCGAATGCTATGAATTTAGAAAAGTTTACCTTAATGGGACATTCGATGGGAGGGACAGTATCCTATCTATTCGCAGAGACATTTCAGACAAGGATAGAACGGTTGATCGTTGAAGATACACCGCCTCCTTTTCATGGCAAGCCGAGTGAAGTTCCTTCTAAACCTGCTGATTCTCTACCGTTTGATTGGGAGGTTGTACCTTCGATTCTACAGCAACTTAATGAACCTAACCCCGAATGGTGGGACCGTCTGACCGACATTACCGTGCCGACTCTTATTATAGGTGGTGGGTCTAGTCATATTCCTCAAAACAAATTGAAGGAAGTTTCTTTGCTAATTCCAAATTGTGAATTCGTGACGATAGAGGACGCTGGGCATTTTGTGCATGATGATAATTTACCTGTTTTTTTGTCTGCTGTAAAAAGTTTTCTTAGTTCATCCAATGTAATCTAAATGATTGGAGCGATATTGTGGCGATAGCGGCTAGTTGTGCCCATACCGTAGGTCTTAAATCAGACGGAACGGTGGTTGCAATAACTTTCACAGGCACTTGGCTCTCAGGATTAGTGGGCTGAGAAGACTTCGCAAATGCTGAAGGAGTCACCACATAACGCATCTAAATGAGGTTTACTTGGTTTTTTGAAACATAGGAAGTCTTGTCCTTACTTGAGTAACCAGTGATATTTAATAAGCGGAAATTTTTCCGTTAGACCGCAGAATAGAACACGGTTCGGGGTATATAAACGGAGTTTTTCCGATTAAGCAAAGCAAAATCACTTACTTTCAGGTTTTTTGAGTAAATAGTCGGAATCCTTCCGTCTGTTTAAGCTGTTTTCAGTGCCATTTTCCAATTAGGGGGAATTTCTCCGTTTATTTATCAAACTCTCATTAGTGTCTAATGAACTTGAACCCACTAAGAGTGCTTTAGTGAATAAAAAAAGCTTAGAGCTATTTTATTTGTATCTCTAAGCTTTTTTGATTGTGCAATATACTGTGAATTGTGTTGTGAAATTTATGTGATTTGCTATGTGATTAGGTTTGAATTTACCTTTTCCCACCTCACAAGTGAATCCGTTATTTTTCAATATCACAGTTTTTTTATTTTCCGGTTAAAAGATGTGAAGCGTAATTTGCTCCATTAATTCTTTTAATCAAGCTTGTGTAAAAAATAGAATCGTGCATAACCTCTTTATTACTAATATAAAGGTTGTTGTTGATAGCAAGAAGGGAAAGAATTTATATCTTGGATCATGTGGTAATCGTATTGTTTTAACGCAAATTGGGCTTGATAAAGATATTCAATTACATAAAGTTTTCTCCCTTGAGCACTGCATAATACTCCCGAGGTTCCTTGTCCATTAGTAAGTGAAATGCCTACAGGTTTACCAATAAGTTGTTGAATTTTATGTTGCCAGGGCATTCTAATCACACTCCTTTGAATACCTTATGTAATAAAAAAGTAAAAAGTGCATGTCGAAGGAAAAACAAAAGGTCCACAAGTATGAACACATTGTTTTTCTTAGTGATGAGGTATTAAAAAAATCATAAGTTTTTTCAAGCACCAGATGAATACCATTTAAATTAGAGGAAAGCAAAGATACCTCTATAGCCCCTAAATGAACTTGGACAGTAAGAGTAATAAATATTATACTACTTAATGTACCAAGGAGGCTGACATAATGAAACGAACAAAACACTCAAAAGATTTCAAATTACAAGTCGTAAAAGAAGCCACTGAGACAGGCAATAATTCGTTAGTAGCACGTCGATACGAACTGAATCCGAACATGGTAAGTCGTTGGATTCGTGAATATAAAGATGGCAAATACGGTGAAGTAGATGTTACTGTGCTGCCAGATATTGATTCTAAAGAGTTATCCGAGGAAAATGAAAAGCTAAAAATAATATTAGGTGAAAAAGACCTTGAAATCGCCATTCTACGAGATCTTATAAAAAAGAAAAACCCTCACTTGCTGAAAAACTTGAAGTAGCCGATCGTTGGATTCAAAAAGGCTACCCGATCAAAAAAGTGCTGAAAATCATTGGTATTTCTCGATCCACATACTATTATCAAAAGAACTATCGTGTGGAAGAGAAGAAAGTAAGTGAGGGACGGCCAGCACCCGGTTATTCCATCAAAGAGGACGGCCAAAAGGTATCTGATGAACAAATCAAAGAATACCTACTTGAAGAAATTGCAGGCGATGGCTTCAACTATGGCTATCGTAAATTAACAAAATTACTTCGTCGAAAATACCATCTTATCATTAACAAGAAAAAAGTTTACCGGTTGTGCAAAGAACTTGATATTTTACGCCCGCAACGGCAAAAGAAAGTCTCATACCCTAGAAAACTAGCACGAAATCGGACGATTAAAAGTTCGAACAAATTATGGGAAATTGACATTAAATATGGCTACATCGAAGGTGAAGACCGATTCTTCTTTGTATTGTCCATCATCGATGTGTATGATCGTAGTATTGTCGAATACTATATGGGATTAAGCTGCACAGCAAAAGACCTAAAACAAACTCTTTTGCGGGCATTATTCAAGCGCCAGCAGATAAATGAAAGGGAAAAACCTGTGATTCGCACAGACAATGGGCCACAGTTTATCTCCCATACCTTTGAAGAATTTTGTGAAAAATATACACTAGAACATGAAAGAATTCCACCAAAAACGCCAAATATGAATGCTCACATTGAGTCTTTTCATAGAATTTTTGAAGATGATTGTTTATCAAGATGGCAATTTGAAACGTATGCACAAGCCTATGAATCAGTCGCAGAGTTTATGGTGTTTTATAACGAAAGACGCATGCATTCTAGTATTTTAGACTTATCGCCAAATGAGTTTTATGAACAGCAACAATGTGAAAACGTGAAAATCAAAGAGGTACGGGTTTAATCGCCCCTTCCATTTTTTCTTCCTTTTGTCCCAAAAATTATTTCAGCCATTTCTGGAATGGAATCAAGGGCGACGATAGTCGGGCGAAGCCTTTACCCTTGAAGGAATGGAAGCAATGGCTATGATCTCAAAAGGACAAAAGGAAACGAAAAAGAATGTAATTTTAAGATAAAGTGAGATTAAGAGAAATACTGTCCAAAATTCGGGGGTTAATCCGATCGCCTAGGAAGAAGCGCAACATACAATGAAGTTTATGGCGGTTATTCAAGAGAAAAATTTAAGGAAATCACTTGTGTCATTAACCGCTTAGAAGAAAGCAAAATAAAAGAAATCATTCATGAGATTGACGAAAATGCTTTTGTTACGGTATATGACGTTGCAGAAGTTAAGGGTGGTAATTTCAGAAAGAATAATATTCATTAGATATAACAAACTTATAGTTGAATTACAAAAAGGTCTAGAATCGCATATAGATAAACTTAACGGATTCTCTCTTAAAATGCGAAAAGTGAAAAAGCATGGTAATTCGTAAAGGAATACTCCATGCTTTTTATATTTATTAAAACCCATAAAACTACAAAGTCAATTACTAAAATGCTGATATAATCCGATTTATTAACAACGAGAAATGTAACTTGAATAAACTAACGATAGTTGGAGGTAAGATGGAATGGTATGAGAATTCATAGGCGGAGAATTTCCGGCTAATGTATAAAAGGGAGGATTAAGAAGCATTAATAACCGGAGATATTCCGATTAACTTCTCTAAATAAGGAAAAATTCAAGGTTTTTTATAATATAAGCGGAAAAACTCCTCTTATTTTAAGGGAAATATAGGTATTTCCCAATTTAAACGGAGTTTTTCCGGTTATTTTTCAAACATAGGGAAATAAACATTTAGCTATAGCAACTAAAATCGAATAAATTTGTCTGATAATTTGATTCATTAGCAGGGAATGGTAATTAGCAATTCAATTATCAGATAAAGAATATCTATCCGCGAGTGGTAATTTACTATGTTACTCTTTTAAAGAAGAATGTATATACACTAATCATTTGGTTGATAAATACCCAGTTTATTTTTAATCAGAAAGTATAAATCTCTAAAATTATCTAACTATTGTTTATTTTTAGTTATGAGTATATAATTTAGAACATTAAATTAATTTTAGAGAGGATCAAAATATGAGAACATTAGAACGTTTTAGTCAGTTTGTTAGTAGTACATTTGCTATTTGGGTACTAATCTTTGCGACATTTGCTTTCTTGTCACCAAATACATTTTCTTGGATTGGTGAATATATTACTATTTTGCTAGGCATTGTTATGTTTGGGATGGGTTTAACCATTACAGTAGATGATTTTAAAGAGGTATTAACGAGACCAAAAGATGTGGCTATTGGAGTAGTTGGTCAGTTTGTTATTATGCCTAGTCTTGCTTATCTTTTGGCAAAAGGACTTAATTTACCGCCGGAGGTTGCAATAGGAGTTATATTAGTTGGATCTTGCCCGGGAGGAACTTCATCGAACGTTATGACATTTTTGTCCAAGGGAGATGTAGCACTTTCTGTAACTATTACGTCTATTACAACTCTTCTGGCACCTTTTGTTACACCAGCACTTATTTTATTATTTGCTAGTGAATGGGTTGATATAGCGCCAAGTTCGTTATTCATTTCGATTGTACAAGTTGTCCTTATTCCGATTATACTGGGAATCATCGTTCAAAAATTATTTAAAAAACCTGCACAAGCAAGTGTAAAAGTTTTACCGTTGATTTCAGTAGTTGCAATCGTAGCAATTGTATCTGCAGTAGTTGCCGGAAGCCAAGCGAAAATTGCAGAAACAGGATTGTTAATTTTTGCTGTTGTTATTTTGCACAACACACTCGGTTATTTGTTAGGTTACCTATTAGGAAAATTATTCAAAATGAATTTATCAAAGAAGAAAGCAATCGCAATCGAAGTTGGTATGCAAAATTCTGGATTAGGAGTTGCCCTTGCATCTGCTCATTTTTCACCTTTAGCAGCAGTACCAAGTGCAATCTTTAGTGTATGGCATAATATTTCAGGTCCCATTTTGGCAACCATCTTTAGACGTATGAAAGAAAAAGAAGAAGTAGTAGTTAACGAGAGTAAGGTTATATAAGAATAATAATAAAGTTGTCCCGCTTTAGGTATCATAGCTGCTTGATCTACACTTTTATCGGATCGCTTCCGGCTAATCCGATCCCATAAACTCGGAGGCGGCTTAGTTATCGGCCGCTTCAACCTCATTAGGTCCCATAGCACCCAAAGTTGCCCTGTTATCGGACTGCTTCGGGCTGTACCGAACCCATAAACGTAGAGGCGGGCATGCTATGGGTCCGCTTCAACTTCATTAGGTCCCATAGCACCCAAAGTTGCCTTGCTATCGGACTGCTTCGGGCTGTACCGAACCCATAAACGTAGAGGCGGCCTTGCCATGGGCCCGCTTTAACTTTATTAGGTCCCATAGCACCCAAAGTTGCCTTGCTATCGGACTGCTTCGGGCTGTACCGAACCCATAAACGTAGAGGCGGCCTTGCCATGGGCCCGCTTTAACTTTATTAGGTCCCATAGCACCCAAAGTTGCCCTGTTATCGGACTGCTTCGGGCTGTACCGAACCCTTAAATGTAGAGGCGGGCATGCTATCGGTCCGCTTCAACTTCATTAGGTCCCATAGCACCCAGAGTTGCCTTGCTATCGGACTGCTTCCGGCTATACCGAACCTATAAACGTAGAGGCGGCTTTGCTATGGGCCCGCTTCAATTTCTTTATTAGAGCCAGTGTCACCTTGGCTAGGGGGAAGAAAACCGTGACCATTGTAACAATATTTGCTTCGCGTTCTCCCTGTAAATAACAATTAAATCCAAATTTAATTATAAAGCGACTTCCAAAAGAGGCTGATAATTGTGTAAAATGTAAAATAAAGATAAAAAATATAGGATCTGGAGAGGTTACCATTGAGTAAACGTATTGTGATCTGGGATATTATTTGTTATTTGATATTTCCAATTGTTATTTGGAATTATGGAAAGAATCATATAGGTGAATATTATGCCATGCTAGTTTCTACATTGCCGGGAATTTTATACAGCATCGTTCGCTTCATTTTACTTAAAAGAGTAAATTTATTTGGAATTTTTATGGTTTTAAATTTATTAATTGGAACACTTGTTGATGTACTTGCGGGGTCAGCAATCCAGATGTTATGGAATGATGTATTTTATTCTTACATATTAGCTCTTATTTTTATTGTTACTATTGTCGTTAATAAACCTTTGTTTCTATTCTTCTCGCTAGATTTAGTAGAAATGCAAGGACACAATCGGACAAAAATGAAAAGTTTGTTCTATCAAAAGAAGATATTATTTATTTATAAATTAATAACTTTCGGTTTTGCTTTTAGAGAAATACTTTTATCTTCATTGAAAATTGCACTTATACTTAAATATGGTGTAAATTCATTTGATAAATCAATAATACTAAGACAAATTTTGAGTTGGGGGACTTTTGGTATTTCTTTTTACGGTTTCTTTTATATATCGAAGTTACTGAACAATCAGACAAATAGTCAAAAAACTTCCGATATATGTTAAAAAAGCAGCAGAATTAAAAAATGGAAATTTTCCGACCTGAGGTGTTTAATCGACATGTGCTTATTGCAAATAAAACAAATTGAAAAAAGTAAAGGAAATACGATTGTATTTCCAAAGATAGATTTAGATATTCATAAAGAAGAGATTGTAGCGATTCAGTGCAATCATGAAGTTGGAAAACAGTTAATCATGATGATAATTGGCGAGACACCCATTTCAAACGGGGAAGTATTGCTGGAAGGCTTGCCTATAAACCACCATTTTAAAAGCCTATCTAACCGTGTAGGGTTATTTTTATTGGATGAAGCGATGTATGAACGACTGACACCGAAGGAGTACCTTAATTTTTATAAAAGGTTATATGATGTGGACGAAGAGATTAATTCACTCCTTCAAAAAGTAGGTTTAATTGAAAAAGTGAAATCAAAAATTAGTAAACTTACATATTCAGAAAAGAAACGGTTACAGCTTGCTAGGGCAATTTTGCATCTGCCGGGCTTGCTTATTATGGAAGAGCCTGATCAAAATATTGATATCGAAAGTAAAATCATTATGCAAAGAGTATTAGAAGACTTTAAAGGACAAGGAAAAGCCGTTCTCATTACGACAAACAACTTTGAAAGTGCCATTTCTATGACAAATACGGTTTACCGTCTGAATGAGGTAGGCTTAAAGAAAATTGATGTCGTGGATGAGGAAAAGGGTACTTTGCATGCCGTTTCAATAGATGACCAGGTGATAGATTCGCCACCAACAATCGTAAATGAAGAAATAGAAAATTCAACTGCAGAAGAGGCAAATGAGGGTAAAGAAAAAGCGGAAGAGGAAGCTACTATCATTCATAGACCATTACGGATTGAAAAAATTCCGGCAAAAGTCGAAGATAAAATGATCCTATTTGATCCCACGGAGATTGTCTTCGTTGAGAGTAATGAAGGAATCTCCCACCTACATGTAAATGGAGAAGTCTTTCCTTGTTCCATTACTTTGAATGACCTATCGGAACGATTACGACCATTTGGCTTTTTTCGCTGTCATCGATCCTATATTGTCAATTTACAAAAAGTACGGGAAGTAATCACTTGGACTAGAAATAGCTATAGTCTCATTCTTGAAGATTCCAAGAAAAGCCCTGTTCCATTATCCAAAGGAAAATTAAATGAGTTAAAAGTGATCCTCGGAATTTGAGAATTTGTTCACATCTAAAAGAGCATTTTTTAGTCAAAAAAATGCTCCACTCACCCTAAAATTGGTGCCATTCAACCGTTTATATACTCCCTTCGCCTTGATATTACTGCGTTTCACTGATTTTGCAACTAAACTTAAATCAAGAAAACGAAAACGTGAAAAGGGGTAATGTAAATGGAAAATGTTATCGAAGTTCGAGAACTTGTTAAATCATTTGAAAACAAGATGGCATTAAAAAATGTAAATTTTCAAGTAAAAAAAGGAGAAACCATTGGTTTTTTAGGACCAAGTGGTTCCGGTAAAACGACAACGATCAAAATTTTAACAGCCCAACTTCATCCAACAGCTGGAGAGGTTATAGTGTTTGGTCAACCTATCCATAAATTAAAAGATCCTACTTATATGAGGAGAATCGGAATCTTAACAGATAATAGTGGCCTTTACGAACGACTTAGTATCTACGATAACCTTGCCTTATATTGTGATTTATATGATGTGGACAAAAGTAGAATCAATGAGGTTCTTGAATCTGTTAATCTAATACAAGATAAGAAGAAACCAGTTCAAAAACTATCAAAAGGGATGAAGCAGCGGGTTACATTGGCAAGAGCCATCCTACATAAACCTGATCTTCTCTTTTTAGATGAACCAACCTCTGCCTTAGATCCAGTCAATACAAAGCATATTCATGCGGGCCTAAAGAAATTGAATCAAGAAGGAACAACCATTTTTTTAACAACCCATGACATGCAAGAAGCAGAAGACCTTTGTGATCGCATTGCGTTCTTGAATAACGGTGAGATCATGCTACTGGACACACCCCGAAATGTAAGAGCACAACAAGAAAATACAACGATTTCGCTTTTATTAAAAGGAAATCGTACAGTTGTAGTTGATAAAGGTGAAGAAGGGGCAAAGGAAATCTATCAATATATGAAAGATGGACAGATTTTAACCATTCATTCCAATGAGCCGACACTTGGAGACATTTTCGTACAATTAACAGGGAGGAACTTATAATGACTTTTTCATTTAAACGAGTAAATGCCATATTTATTAAGGATTGGAAAGACCTGCAAAGAAATTCCTACATCATCTTTACATTGGCAATCCCTTTAGTTTTTGCTGCATGGTTAGGTCGTATGGGTGAAGAAGATGGCATCTTTAGCACCTATCCAATTAATCTTGCTCTTGTCATTGCAGGTGCTTTTATCCAAGCTGCAATGGTTGCAGAGGAAAAAGAGAAAAATACATTAAGAGGATTGTTGCTATCTCCTGCTAGTACAGTTGAGATTTTCGTAGGAAAAAGTGCATTATCTGCTGTCATGACAATTGTTGTGATTATTGGTTCCATCTTTTTATCAGACTTCAAAGTCCCATCACCCCTATTATTCGCAGTAAGTGTATTATTGGGTTTGGTTTTTTATATTGCTACTGGAACCATTCTTGGCTTAATATCAAGAACCGTAATGGAAACAAGTATTATTGGAATGCCTGTATTAGTAGTCTTTGGCATGAGCTCTATGTTTAAATCAATGGTGGAAAATGAAACTTTCTTAAAGATTATCGATTATTTACCAAATGAGCAGCTAAATACCATTTGGGTCGGCTTAAGCAAGGGAGAAGGCTTTAGTGGAATTATTGGAAATATGCTTATACTCCTGGTGTGGGCAGCTATATCAATAGTTACTACAGTAGTTATTTATAGAAAACGTAGGATTGATTGAAAAAAAGGATGAGAGTGTTAAGTCAATTTCCTGTAATTGGTATGTCGTATACACCATATAATTTATCAAACTTTGTTCTAAAGCTTTTGTTTTTTCTAAATTCCATCTTGAACCTCCAGTTACGTAAGGCTTTATAATGAACATATACTTTTTATGGGAGGAATGTTCATGAAAGGGAATAACAAGTATTCGATTGGGGAGTTTTCAGAAAAAACAGGAATATCAATTCGTACCTTACATTACTATGATGAAATAGGTCTTCTACAACCAGAAAAGCATCCAACGTCGGGCCACCGCATTTACGATCATCAAGATATTTTAACCTTACAGAAAATCATCAGTCTAAAGTTCCTAGGGTATAGCTTGGATAAAATCACTAACTTGTTAAAGGAATCGAGTTTTTCTGTTGATTTAAATGAAACGTTAACCCTACATTTACAAGCATTAGAAAAAGATAAAGAACGAATTGAACAATCTATCACTGCAATTAAGAGAGTTATAAAGTTATTGGAGAAGGAAGGGGAAGTAGACAGCGCCATATTATTCAGTCTTATACATGGTATACAAACGGAAAATATACAAAAAGAGTGGATGGAACGGCACATGCTTGCAGATGTAATGGAAGAGTTGTCAAACAAAACAGAAGAAGAAAAAATCACCTTAGATCAAACCTTTATTCAATTAGCTAAAGAAGTAAAACAATTGTATGGTAAACCTGTAGAGGACCTAAAAGTACAAGAAATGATTAAAACGTATATAGAAGCTTCTTTTAAGTTTCTTGGTGATGATTTGATGGAAAGACTAGCGGAAACCAATGTGGAAGAACTGGATGTACAAGAACTCGAAAATATGACATCTCCATTTACAGAAGATGAACAAGATTGGCTAAATCAAGCAATGGAATATTATATGAAACAAACGGAATCAGAATAGAAATAAGATTTTCTCGACCTCTTAATAATATTGGGGTTAGTATATGATTATGATCTATTAATTTTAAGCTACAATTAAAGGAAAAGTAACAAAGTAGGTTCCTTACGTTTTGTTGCTTTTTGTATTGAAAAATAGACAATATTATAAAAGAGGTGTAAATGAATGAAACATGCATTAGTTGTTGGAGGCACAGGAATGTTATCCAACACATCTCTTTGGCTAATGAGTAAAGGCTATCAAGTATCGGTAATTGGACGTAATGTAAATCGAATGGAAGGCTTGATAAGTAGATCAATAGATAGATCACTTATAATACCGATTTTAGTTGATTATAGTGATGTAGCGCTTTTGAAAAGGAACTTAAGACAGGCCATTGAACGGAATGGTCCTATTGAGTTAGTTATTGCATGGATACATTCGTATGCGGAGAATGCTTTAGAAATAATATCAAAGGAAGTTTCACATTGGAACGAAGGGACATGGAGTCTGTTTCATGTATTAGGAAGTAGTAGGAATCTTAGTGAAATTAAAAGTGAAATAAATGTATTTGATTCCTGTCGATACCACCAAGTACAGGTTGGTTTCGTCATTGAAAACGGTCATTCAAGATGGCTAACAAATGAGGAAATTTCCCAGGGTGTTATTGATTCTGTTCAGAATGATAAATTGACAAATATCATTGGCACTCTTGAACCTTGGGAAAAGCGCCCTTTAGCTTAGGTCTATTGTAAAATTCTATTTAATAATAGGGAATGTAAATCTTGTATCAAACATTATTTAAAATGAAAGGAAAGCAACAAAGTTTTAACTGCTTTGTTGCTTTCCCTATTAGGCGTCAGGAATCAATCTAAAAAAATGTAATTCAATTATTTTTTTAGGGAACGCCCCAAATCATTTACAACGGTTTTAAAGGTACACATATATCACAATAATCGTTGTAAATCATATTACCGATGTATCTTTCGAAAATCGGTTTGTTGTCAATTTGATATCCACTTCTGTGAATGGCAGGGAAAATTTCAGTCCATGCTTTTTGAATGTCCTCGGCTGTATGCTTTACTTTGTAAATAAGATATTTTCCACCCGCAAATTCACTTTCGCAAACTGCATCATCAATTTGCTCATCTTTTGAAATGACAATACAAGCATCATATCGACAATTTTCGAGTGGTGTCGTTTCCGGATTATCTTGTGGAATTCCGAACAGTATAGTCGATTCAGTAAGCAAATTTTTCTCTGTTGCCCATTTTTTTAACTTATCCATGGCTTGAACGTTTGCGGGACCATACGGACCTACTTGTCGCACATATGCAATGCGATACTTTGGAAGATTTTCGACTTTCATATTCATCATTTCTACTTCCCTTCTAGAAAATGTTTGATACATTTCGAATGCTATCATGATAAAAAAAAATAATCACCAAGTATTTTTAAAATTCAAAAAATAATTTGTGTAAATGGGTTGAATAATCATTTGAAAGCGTTTAAACCTTATAAAGGTTCATGTTTTAAAATCAGTTAACACGGTAAAAATGATAAGTATTATCGAATGCTATTTTAAGTTAAGAGAGCATATGACAAAGGAGATACTTATGGCTAAAAAGAACGTTTCTATTAACTATTCGGCTCGTAACCTATGGGCGGGATTTCTATTCGGTCTTGGCATTGCCGCCTTTTTTGATGAAACCGTCTTTCATCAATTACTTCGTTGGCACCATTTCTATGATAAATCTACGACAAATATTGGTCTTATATCTGACGGGCTATTTCATGCTTTTAGTTGGTTTGCAACGATTGGGGGCTTATTTCTATTTGCCGATCTTCGAAGACGGAACACATATAATTGGAAAAGATGGGGGGGGTGGGGTTTTTCTCGGTGTAGGTGGATTTCAGCTATACGATGGTATAATTCAGCACAAGCTCATGCGAATTCACCAAATTCGCTACGTTGATAATCTGCCTGTTTATGACTTAATTTGGAATATCGTTGCTATTATTATAATAATAGTGGGTATCTTTCTCATTGTCCGGTCAAAGAAGTAAAATCAGCTAAGAAAGGGTATTTTGAATGCACAACATTAATTATCATGGTGATGAGTTCGTGCCCGAGGTTCTTTTGGCATTACCGTTTATAGTAGTATTTATTTTATATATCTTCGCAGTAGTGGTCTCTAATCGACGTCATAAAAAATGGTCTTTATACCGTACAACCTCTTGGATTTTTGGAGTAATTTGCGTCTTGATTGCCGTTATTGGCCCCCTAGCAGACCGTTCCGAGGCCACTGAAAAAGTCCATTTATTATTAGGCAGATAGATGTTTGAGTTGACCAAACATTTATCTGCCTTTTTGTTTTATAATGATGATATCAAATGTATGTAGGTGATACTCAAATGATTTCTAACCAAGAATCTCTCAATCTTAGTCCATATATAGCTATTTATGATCTTGTTGTTCCCAAAGATAACATGCTTCGTCAAATCAATGAACTGGTGAATTTTTCGTTCATTATTGAAGAATTGAAAACGAAATACTGCCTCGATAATGGTCGCAATGCAGTGCCACCAATCCGCATGTTTAAGTATCTATTGCTTAAATCGATTTATGATTTGTCTGATGTAGATGTAGTAGAACGCTCTAGATATGATATGTCATTTAAGTATTTTCTCGACATGGCACCAGAAGACCCAGTAATAAATCCAAGTTCCTTAACAAAATTTCGTAAGCTCCGTCTTAAAGATGTGACCTTGTTAGATTTACTTATTGGGAAAACAGTTGAGATTGCACTTGAAAAGGAAATCATAAAAAGTAAAACAATAATCGTGGACTCCACACATACACAATCACGTTTTAACCAAAAGTCACCGAAGGAATTTTTACAAGAGAAGTCAAAAAATCTTAGAAAAGCAGTTTATCAAATTGATGACTCAATGAAAGAGAAATTTCCTCCAAAACCAACTTCCAATGAAGTTGAAGATGAATTGAATTATTGTCGCCGAGTTGTTTCTATTGTCGAATCAGAACCACAATTAGCCGCAATTCCCAAAGTAAATGAAAAATTAAATGTCCTTCATGAAGTAATAGAAGATTATACAGAACACATGAGTCAAATGAACCGTTCAACTGATACGGACGCACGGGTAGGACATAAAACAGCTGATTCCTCATTTTTCGGATACAAAACACACATCGCGATGAGCGATGAAAGAATAATAACAGCAGCGATTCCGACAACGGGAGAAAAAAGTGATGGAAAATACCTGCAAGAGTTAGTTGGGAAAAGTCAAGCTACAGGAATGGAAATTAAAACAGTAATTGGTGATACAGCCTATTCTGAAAAAGACAATATTAGTTATGCAAAAGAAAATCAACTTGAACTTATTTCTAAATTGCATCCACATATAACACATGGAACACGGGCAAAAAAGATGAATTTGAATTTAATAAAGATGCTGGAATGTTCGTTTGTAAGGCGGGGCAAATGGCTACCAAGAAAAAATATGAAGAAAGAAAGGGGCAAGATAAAAATCCAAGAATTAAGTTCTTTTTTGATATTGAGAAGTGCAAAGTCTGCCCGTTTCGTGAAGGGTGCTATAAAGAAGGAGCAAAAAGTAAGACATACTCAATAACAGTTAAATCAACTGAACATAAAGATCAGGAAGCATTTCAAGAAACGGATAAATTTAAACAACTAGCAAAAACTCGCTATAAAATTGAAGCCAAAAATAGCGAACTCAAACATAGACACGGGTTTAAAACAGCAAATTCCTCGGGTCTATTTGGCATGGAAATCCAAGGGGCAACAGCAATATTTGCGGTAAATCTCAAGCGGATTCTAAAGCTCCTAAATGAAAAAGAGTAAAAAGGGGATAGGAAAAAGGTGACATTTCATCTAATTACAGACGAAATGTCATCTTTTTTATTACCCCAAAATGAAAAGGGGAAAAAACGTAAGTTTTTCAGTGGCCTCGACCGTTCCCACGTGGATTTCTCCGCCCATATGCTTGGTCATTTGCTTCTTGGAATGCTTGCTCCACTGTTTATGGTTTTAGCTGCACCTATGACTCTTATTTTGAGAACACTCAACGTCAGAACTGCCCGTAAGTTATCACGATTACTAAGAAGTCGATTGGTTAGTGTCTTTAACAATCCCATTATCACGTCTGTGCTCAATATTGGTGGATTATGGTTACTTTATACAACTAACTTATATAACCTGATGCATGAGAACATTTTTGTCCATGTGTTCGTACATCTTCACGTTTTTATAGCCGGATACCTTTTTACAGCATCCCTGATTTACATCGACCCAACACCCCATCGGGTTAGCTTCGTTTACAGGGCAATTGTATTCATACTAGCCCTTGCAGGTCACGGCATATTGTCTAAGTATATCTATGCCCATCCTCCAAACGGTGTACCTCAAAATCAAGCGGAAGCAGGCGGTATGCTTATGTATTATGGAGGTGATGTCATTGACGCAATAATAATCTTTATTTTTTGCTTTCATTGGTATCGTGCTATTCGTCCAAAAGCATCATTTTCAAGAATTACAGGGATTTGAAGGATTTAATATTATTTGAGAAATTGCTTTAAACATTATCGAAGGAAATCCGTAAATGGGGTGATTAAAATAATGAGGAGAATAATCACCATTGCAGTTACATTTCTTTTTATACTTCATTGGTTTATACCATCATTACCTTGGTAGCAGTAATAATTCATTACATAAGTTAATTTTAGAATTATCTGTTGCACGTATAATAATTGTAAAAATAAACGGAATCAAAGGGAGGATGACATCATAGATAGACTTTATAAAAATTCATCAAAAATAGTAATTGATCTTCCAATCTACCATTCCGGTTATCGATTTTTGTCGAAGGTTGATGCTTGACAATGACTATTAATCCGTGGAAAAATTTATTTAAGAATATTTTCCTTGCATCTATTTTATCCTCATTGAATCAACTTCAAAAGTATGGCAATCTAAGAAATTAGTAAACCCTACCTCTTTTTCGTCTTCAAGACATTCTTCATTAAAATCCTTTGCATTCTGAGTTAATCACCACAGGAGTCCTACTATGTTTTACAATCATTACCCAATATGGGAGTTGATAAGCTAGTAAACAATTAATTATCTCGTTAAGTTGTATAAACTTTTTTGTTCAACCGCTTATTGCTTATAGGATTGGTAGATATAATTATTTCAAGTTTAAAGGAGGAGCTATTAATGGGGCACGATATTAGCGGATACAATAAATCAGGAGAAGAAATTTGTTATATTCGTTTTGGTAAGTTGAATCCAACAGCCACCGTATTTTACAATCTTTTTGATGCTAGAGACTTTCATGCAGGTGTAAGTGGAACAGGGGCAAGTGAAACTTACACATTGGCACATGTTGAAAAGACGTTGGCAAACTACAAGGAATTCTATGGTAATGATTTCGTGGAGTTAAAGGATGATGACTTTTTAATAAGGGAACGTAAAGAAATACTCAAATTTATAAATAATTGCTTAGAAACCGCTAAAAAAGAGGGAAGTGTTAAAGTATTCTTTGGTTAATTAAGTCTAAATCCTATGAGAAATAATATAGGAGTCTGCAGGGTGTGATGATGTTAGTATAGTTTCAATATATTTAAGACTTAACTTGCTTATCTCTCTCCTAAACATTAGAATTCCAATTCCTACTACTAAATCGAGGGAAATAAATATTCCAACAATAATACAAAACACAATGTTCAATATAACACTCCCTAAATAAATCTCCATTTTTCAAATTACAATCCATTTTGTTTGGTGAAAACTGAATTTTATTTTAAATTACTGTAAAAAAGCAATATATGTCAAAAAGACTCTTCCCTTTTTTGCTATCTTTTTTACAAGGAGGTTCAAAGAAAAGAATGAGTTATAATCCAATCATACAAAAAACGATTGAGCATATAGAGAAAAACTTACACGAAGCACTTTCGTTAGAAAGCATTGCTCAATTTGCTGGATTTTCTAAGTATCACTTTCATCGTATTTTTCAAAAGGAGATTGGTGTAACAGCATCTGAATATATTCGGTACCGTAGAATTGCTAATTCTGCAAATATGCTGCTTTATTCGGGAGAAAAAATAATAGATATCGCGGTCTATTATCGCTTTGAGTCACAAGAATCATTTACTCGTTCCTTTAAGAAGTATTATCAATTACCACCAGGAAAATATAGAAAATTTATGAGTAAATTAACCTTACAAAGGGAGGAAGTTGTTTTGAAAAATGAACAGTTAGTAAAAGGATGGCAATTAAGCGGGAGTCACCCATTTAATTACGAGATGGGAATTGATCATGAAATCTTTCATAAAGGGAACGCATCTGGATTTTTAAAATCAGTTTCTGTACAATCCCAAGGGGAGTTTGCAACGATGATGCAACAATTTAAGGCAGAGAAACATCTTGGTAAAAGAGTAAAGTTATCCGGGTTTATAAAATCTAAAGATGTTGATGGGTTCTGTGGTTTTTGGATGCGTATAGATGATGCTCTTGGGGATGTGTTGCAATTCGATAATATGGGTAACCGTCCAATAGTAGGAGATACTGAATGGAATCATTATCACATTGTTTTAGATGTACCTGAAAATAGTACAGTGATTGCTTTTGGTGTTTTGCTTTCTGGAAACGGACATGTATGGATTGATGAACTTAAATTTGAAGAAGTTGATAAAGGTACACCAACAACTAATATCGATTTTACTGGTGACCTCTTAGATGAGCCTACTAATTTGTCTTTTGCGGAGTAGGGATAGATAATTGCGAAATTTTTTAAAGTTATTTAGTGATAATTCTGACAGACTAGTGGCGTTTATGGTATGTTAAAAAAAAGGAGTGATAATGATGGAGGGATTTGTATTTAATTTTAAAAATAAACGAGTTCGAGTGTGGTTCTTAACGGTTTTACCGGCTATTATTCTTGCAATACTTTTGTATACTTTATTACCAATAAAATACAATGTTATCCCAATGCTGTTTCTTATAGCTGCAGTAATGATTTATTATAGTTGGGTTTTTATCGATAAAAAGAAACAGAGGAAAGATGATACTTTTCTCAACTAACTGGTGAACTTAATACATTTAAAAGAAAACGTCATTTTGAACTCTTTTTTCATAATGACGTTTTTAATGTTGTTAAAATAATGCATTAACATCCAGAATAACGAACTTTCACTGATGCAGTACTATCGTATATCTTTACGAATTATCATCCACATTATTATTTTCTGCCCTTTTTAATGCCTTTTGAAGCTGATAAATTTTCATCATACCAATTAATCCAGCTAATAGTGCTCCCAATAGAACCGATCCAATAATAACAAGAATTAATGGCCAATCGGCTTTTCCAAATAAATAATTAACTGTTACAGGTTCAACATTGATTACCGAAAAAATTGCAATAACTAAGACGACAATTAATGCTAATAGTAAGTTCCATTGCTTTTTCATAAGCCACCTCATTACTATTTTTTTTAATACTATCAGAATATATTCTAAAATCATAGCTTTTAGGACATACTCTTATCCATTGTAAAAAAGCATGCCTTTTGAATTTCCCCTCTTTGCAAAGAACATATTTTCCATCAGAATATTCGACTTTCGTAGAGAATAAAGCATGGGAAAAATACTTAGAATACATATATGGTAAAATTAAAAGATAAATTGATTGAATAGAGGTTCGGTATGAGCAATGTGAAAAAGTACAAATCAAAAAGGTTAAAGACAATTTTACGTGGATTGATCATTATAATTGGGGGATTTATAGCGGCATATGGTCTAGAAACTGTCTTAATCCCCAATAATGTATCTGATGGTGGGGTAACGGGGCTTAGTATCGTTGCATCGAAACTATTTGGATTACCATTAGGCGTTTTAATTGCGATTATTAACATCCCTTTTATTTGGTTAGGGTATCAACAAATTGGTAAAAGCTTTGCAGTTTTTTCGGTTATAGGAATCGTTTCATTATCTATTGGTACAAGCCTTATGCATCATATCCCAGCGATTATTGAGGGGGATACCTTGCTAGTTACCGTCGTTGGTGGTATTATCCTCGGTTTGGGAATGGGGCTAGCTTTGCGTAATGGCGGTGCATTAGATGGAATTGATATGCTAGCCGTACTACTTTCCCGGAAATTACCGTTTGGAACAAGTGATTTAATTCTTTTCTTAAACTTGTTTGTATTTATTTTTGTTACAACTATATTCGGCCTTCAAGGGGCAATTCTTTCGGCAATTGCTTACTTTATTGCTTCGAAGGTGATTCATATCGTTGAGGTAGGTTTAAGCGGCTCTAAAACCTTTAAAATTATCACCACTCAACCTGAATTAATGGTAGAGACTATACGTGATCGCTTGGGCAGAAGCGCAACGTATAATGAAGTTTACGGTGGCTATACAAGAGAAAAATTTAAAGAAATCACTTGTGTCATTAACCGCTTAGAAGAAAGTAAAATAAAAGAAATCATTCATGAAATTGACGAAACCGCTTTTGTTACAGTATATGACGTTGCAGAAGTTAAGGGTGGTAATTTCAGAAAGAATAATATTCATTAGATAAAACTAAGTAAATTTGAAACCTCAGTTAGCTGTGTAAAGTGACAATTCTGACAAATGTGTTGCGTTTATGGTATGTTATACAAGAGGGAGTGATAATGATGGACAGTTTCGAATTCAATTTTAAAAATAAACGAATACAAATGTGGCTAAAAACGGTCCTTCCAGCCATTATACTTGCGATATTTTTGTATACTTTTATACCAACAAAGTTGAATTATATCCCAACGTTGGTTCTTGTAACGGCAGTAATTATTTATTATGGTTGGGCTTTCAACGATAAAAAGAAACAGAAGAAAGATAACGCTTTGCTCAACTAACTAGAGTTAGTTACAAAAAGCCTTTAAAAATATATATCATGATATGGCTATCAAGTAATAACTTAATACACTTTAAAATAAAAATGACACAACTGTGTCATTTTTTAATACTTTTTTATGATGCGTGTTGACTAAAGTGCTTTTTCTTAAACCATAATGCGACGTTTACAATTGAAAAATAATGAGGGTGTGCAATTTATGAAGGTTATTTTAGAGCTAATTAGAATTATCCTGATATTTGGATTTTTGGGTGGTGTTTTTAGTTCTGTTTTAAACTATACATACAAATCATTAGGTGTAAACTGCTATGAATGGACAGGATTTTTAGCCGTTTTAATCTTATTGTTTGTCATGTATAGAAACAAATGGCAGTTTAATGGGTGGTACAATGGAAAAGGAAAAGAAAAACTATCTCGAAAAGTCACTAAATCTCTACTATCTTTCTCCGTATTCTTATTAATATTGCCTCCTTTTTTAAGTTATCTTTGGTGAGGAAAAAACATTCTATTTTTAAAAATTGAAAATTAAAGACTGATGGGACAACAGATTAGGTCCTTTGTCCGATTCTTGTACTGAAAAATCCCTTAAAAAACCTCACCTATTTTTAGCCCAATAAATGCAAGCAATATTCCGACTGTATAACCGATGCTTAAATACAAAACCATCACATTCCAATTTTTCTTTTCATAAAGTTGGACATTTTCTAATTTAAAGGTAGAAAAAGTGGTAAACGCCCCCGTGAATCCCGTCCCTAATAGTAATTGCCAGGACTTTTCTAAATTTGCTCCGATAATTAGACCGAGGAGAAACGAACCGATTAGATTCACAAAAAGGGTAGCTATTGGAAAAGTAGATGGGTATTTGCTCTTTATCCAGTTACTCATTCCGAAGCGGAAAATTGCGCCAAAAAATCCCCCGATTGCTACTAATGTAATATGTGCAATCATTTAGAGATCACCTCGTTTTTGGAAGTTCCTAAATTAAAACCACACCAGGAGAATAATAGCCCACCCCAAAGACTTAAGAGTACATAACCGATTGCAATAGCCCATTTCGCGTTCATTACTAGTTGAACGGTTTCCACACTAAAGGTAGAAAAAGTCGTAAAGGAGCCAATCAATCCGGTTCCTATTGCAGTAATCATATAAGGATGGAGAAATTTAAGCCGTGGTACAAAAGTTGTTATCCATCCCAAAATAAAACTTCCCGCCATATTAGTTAAAAAGGTTGCTAACGGAAAGTCGTATAGCCACCAATGGTTAAAGTAAATTCCGATTAAATAACGCAAAGATGCCCCAAGTATCCCGGCAATGCCAACGAATAAATACTGCACGAATGTTCACCTCTAGTATATAGTTCCCAAACATAAAAAGACTCCTACCAGATATTTTTTCCGGTAGGAGTCATTAGCCTAGTAGCACATCTGGCGAACTCCATCGCCCTTTACATTTATAGCGCTATTTTAGCATATAATCATAAATTTACCAATGGAATATTTATTATGGGGGCCGCTTTTCCCTTTGCCGGTCCGATAGAAGTACGCCCGGCACAGCAATGGGACTGCTTCTCCTTTAACCGGTTCCATAGCAGTACGCCCGGCACAGCAATGGTACCGCTTTTCCCTATCCCGGTCCGATAGAAGTACGACTAGCACAGCAATGGTACCGCTTCTCCTTTAACCGGTTCCATAGCAGTACGCCCGGCACAGCAATGGTACCGCTTTTCCCTATCCCGGTCCGATAGAAGTACGACCAGCACAGCAATGGTACCACTTCTCCTTTAACCGGTTCCATAGCAGTACGCCCGGCATAGCAATGGTACCGCTTTTCCCTATCCCGGTCCGATAGAAGTACGCCCGGCACAGCAATAGTACCGCTTCTCCCTTTCCCGGCACCATTCCAGCATTGCTCTATCGGACCACTTGCAATGTCCATAAACAAAAACAATTACTCCATTATTCGTACAAATAACGGAACTAGGGTCCAAACTCGCAACCATTAGAATGGATAAATATAAAATGTTAACAAACCTACTAAGATACCTGTAATGATTCCAAAGAAAACCTCAACTGGTTTATGTCCTAACAATTCTTTAAACTTCTTTTGGTACTGATACTTCGTAACATCATGATCTTTAATGATTTCAATTAATTGATTGAAATCAGCTAATAATTTATTTAACACTTCAGCATGGAACCCGGCTTCCCTTCGAACACCAATCGCATCATGAATAACGATGGCGGAAACAACGACGCAGATTGCAAACTCATTAGAATAAAAACCGGAAGTTAATCCGATGGCGGTGGTTAGGGAAATAACTGTAGCTGTATGTGAGCTGGGCATGCCACCTGTACTTAAAAATAAACTCCATTTCAATTCCCGTGAGGTTAAAAAGTGAATGGGAATTTTGACAAATTGGGCAATTAACATACCTAAAAGAGCGGCTAAAATGGGATATGACAGAAACATTTTGTCCTCCTATTCATTGGATAGGTAATAAAATCACATTATTTTCTTTTATAACATACTCTTATAGTTCCACAAAAAGTCGTATATTAAGCTACTTTTTTGATAATTAAGATTAGATTACGGATAGTGGATCAGCCTCATTGTCCCAACCTCAGTGCGAATTATCAAAAAAATCTGATTGATATATTGCATTTTGCATACAAAGATAGTATGATAGATTTCACTAATATATTGCATATAGCATTTTAGCAAAATAATCATCTTAGGGGGAACATATTATGAATGACAAACTATCATTTTCATCTTACTTTGTAGTAGGAGTCATGCTATTTGCATTGTTTTTCGGAGCGGGCAATTTAATTTTCCCAGCACAGCTTGGTCAAAATGCTGGAACAAATATTATACCTGCAGTTGTAGGCTTTTTGATTACTGGCGTCGGTTTACCTTTTCTAGGTATCTTAGTGATGGGGTTTTCAGGAAGTCGGAATTTACAAGAACTATCTGGTAGAATTCATCCAATCTATGGGGTAATTTTTACTTCTCTATTATATTTAACGATTGGACCATTTTTTGCAGCTCCACGTACGGGTGCAGTAGCATATGATATCGGTTTTGCACCATTTGTCGGAAAAGGTTTTGAACAAACAGGGTTAATTATTTTCACATTATTATTTTTCGCAATTACTCTATGGTTTTCTTTAAATCCAGCAAAGCTAGTCGATCGCGTTGGAAAAATCTTGTCGCCAGGTATTATTATTCTTTTACTTGTTTTATTAGTAATGGTGATTGTTAAACCGATGGGATCAATAGAGGCTCCACAAGGTGCATATACAGGCAATGCATTTATGAAAGGATTTACGGAAGGATATAATACAATGGATGCATTAGCTTCACTTGTATTTGGTATTATTGTCATTAATGCTATCCGTTCAATGGGTGTGAATTCAACCCGTGGAATCCTTGGTGCAACGGCAAAATCGGGATTTGTTGCCATTGCCTTTCTAGGTATCATATATGTGGGAATCGCCTATTTAGGAGCGACAAGTACAGGAAGATTCGGTCTTTTTGATACGGGTGGCCCTGTCTTAGGGAGTGCAGCATCCTATTATTTCGGTATGACGGGAACGGTTATGTTGTCCATTATTATCCTGCTTGCTTGTTTAACGACAAGTATTGGCTTAATGACAGCGTGTGGGGAATACTTTCATACACTATTTCCGAAAATTAGCTACAAAGTTTTCGTTACATTTTTCACAACCGTTACATTTATCATTGCTAATTTTGGACTTGCTAATATTATTAATTATTCAATTCCCGTATTAATGTTTCTTTATCCATTAGCCATTGTATTAATGTTATTAACCTTCTTGTCACCGCTGTTTAATCACTCACGAGTGGTTTATGTTTCAGCTACATTTGTTACATTTTTAATTAGTATTATTGATGGGATTAAAACGTTTTGTGACCTGTTTAAAATGGAGTATCCGGGTTGGGTAGCCGATATTATATCTTTCTATGAGCGGTTTTTACCTTTCTATAAAGAGGGACTTGGATGGTTGCTTCCGGTTCTTATTGTAATTCTAATCACAGGAATTATTGTGCGCTACCAACGATATTCTGAAGTACACGCCTAAGAAAAACGAAAGCGCCTCAAGGTGCCAGGTGTTGTAGCTAGCTAGATAGATAGAAAAAGCCGGTTCCTCGAGGAATCGGCTTTTTCTCATTTTATTGAATGGAATTCTTCAATCGCACGGAGCCAGTTTTGGCGCATGACTTGTGCGACGTCAGTCACGTTTTGATCTTTCATTAAATTAATGATAGTTCGATGTTCATCAATGGATTTTTTAGTTAGGATAATGGAGTTATGAAAAAATAACCTTCTAACATGAGCTTGCAAATCTGCAACGATGGAATGTATGTAAGGATTTTTTGCAGTATCAACAATAATTTGATGAAATTCTTCATCTATTCTTAGTGCAGCAAAGTAGTTTTGTGAGTGAATGGCTTCTGCAAATCTCTCATTTGTACGTTCAAGTAATTTGATCACTTCATCATTTAAATGTGAGATGGCTAGTTCAGCGGATAATGCTTGTAATGAAGCCAACGGAGGTAGCAGATCTTTAATCGATTCTTTTTTTACCTCTGTTACTTGTGTTGCTTTACCGGGATACATTTTTACGAAACCTTGGACTTCGAGCAGTTGCAAGGATTCCCTTATTGGTGTTCGACTAACACCTAGCGCTTCCGCAAGCTCGGAGTCATTTAGTTTTTCACCAGGCTTCAATGTGCCTTCAATAATCCATTGTTGGATTTGGTTAAATGCATTTTCCTTAGCGGATTTGCGCTTAGGTCTCAAATGATTAATCGGTATCGGCATGTCGATTCACCCTCAATAAAATTTTGTGTAATATCTATTATATAGTATACATGAAAAATCAAGGAAATGATATGCAATATATTACAGTGGAGGTGTTGGTTTTATACCAAGTGATATGAAAATTAAGGTTGACGTAAAAAATGTAGTTAGAATAATATGAAAATAGGAAATGTATGAAGGAGGATTATTATGCCAACAACTTTGTAATGGTTCGTTAAAATATATTTGTATGCTTGTTTTCATATGACCATTACAAGGGACGCATAGTGATTCTGTTGAAATCCGGCGGATACCTGATAAGGTCATTCCGCATGTAAAATACTACAATTGCTATTTAGCGTTCCTCATTAATAGGAGGAATAAATAGATGAGTAGTCAGTTGAGAGAGTTTCCAAGCGTTGAAACACAGCGATTAATTTTAAGAGAGCTTACAGTAGAAGATGCTTTTGATTTCTTTTCATATTATTCGGATCGTGAAATTTCAAAATACTTAGATTGGTATGGACCGCAATCCGAAGAACAAGCGATTAAAATGATTCGTTATTGGGAAAAGCAATTTCAAGAAGGTACCTTTATGCGATTCGGAATGGCGTCAAAGACCGATAATAAGATTATTGGTACGATTCCGATAAACCCCGTTCGTGGGCCTTTTGAGTGGAAACTTCCAATTGTTATAGGTTATGAATTATCACGTGATTATTGGAATCAAGGGTTGATGACAGAGGCTTTGAAGGCTGTCATTACGTATGTATTTGAAGGATTAAATAATCATCGTATCATTGCAGAGGTTTTTCCAGAAAATCTGGCTTCACTAAAAGTGTTAGAAAAGCTCGGTTTCCAAAAAGAAGGATTGTTAAAGCAGCATTTGTATCATGAAGGAACAAAAACCTGGCATGATGTGATTACATTGGCGCTATTAAAATAATGAATAAAGTTTAATTACAACCCGAATAATGGTCAAAGTTGGAAAGTGACCATTATTCGGGTTTCTATGTTCTGAGGTTACCTATTTCTTTTTTTCTCAATATAGTATTCGATGCCATCTAGAATTCTTTCAAGTCCAAATTCAAAATCATCTCCTACGTTATTTTCCTCGTTATTTTCTTCTGTATAGGCACCTGAAATAACGACATTGTAAAGGTCCGGAAAGCGTTCGGGTGTGACTAACTGCTTGAGTGCAGCACTATAATCCTGGCCACTTATGGCACTTTGCTTTTTCCCTGACTGAATCGCTTGGTTGAGATCTCGTTGAATCATTCCGGATGAGCGTGCATAACTACTTAATAAAAGTGCAACCGACATTTTTTCATGATCGTTTAATGGAAGTTCATTCATTCCACGCAATGCCCAGTCCACAATTTGAAGGTTGTTTGGGGTGAGAGGAACACTGGAGACCGGAATATCTCCAAACCAAGGATGCTTGTAAAAAACTCCAATACACGCTTGAACATACGTCCGCAAGTTTTCACGCCAAGTAGTTCCTTGTTTTATTGGTGGAATAGGGATATCGCATACTGCATCTTGCATAAGTAATAAAAGATCGTCCTTGCTAGGTATATATCGATAAAGTGACATAGGGGTAAACCCGAGCGAGGCTGCTACCTTGTTCATAGAGACTGCTGCAAGTCCGTCCTTATCAGCGATTGTTATCGCTGCATCAACAATTTGTTTTAAATTCATTTCCCGTTTTGGTCCCCGCCGAGGCTGTTTAACTAAGCCCCAACTAAGGGCCACACCACGAGGTAGATTGTCCTCAAATTGATCATTCATTTTTGTTTCCTCCTAGATTTTAGATGTGTTGAGCAGTTTGTATACATAATCGAACTATTAAAGTAAATATCATAATAGTTGAATAACCTCAATAATTTAAACAGTCGCTTGTATTAAAGTTATATTTTCTGTTTTTTATTATAAAATCTTGTTGCATTTTAATTGTATACGTAATATACTGTGTATGCAATAAACAGTTTATGATATATACAATTGTAAAGGGGAAGATATTATGGATTCATTATCTATCGAAATAACAGGGCTTAGAAAAAAGTTTGGTCATCATATAGTACTTGATGGGATAGATTTGTCCGTTCCATCTGGAAGTATTTTTGCCCTGCTTGGCCCAAATGGCGCGGGAAAAACAACAATAATTAATATTTTATCTACGTTAGTATCCCCCGATTCGGGGACTGTGCGTGTCGCAGGCCATGATGTTGTCACGGATATAGAAGGAGTAAAACAATCTATTAGTCTTACAGGTCAGTATGCAGCGGTTGATGAAATATTAACGGCGGAGGAAAATCTCCGTATGATGGGCAGACTCTCAGGTCTAAGTGCAGAAGATGCAAGATCTAGAACTGCTGAACTTCTAGAATATTTTGACCTTGTGGAATCCGCGCATAAACGGGTCAAAACATTCTCCGGAGGTATGCGCCGCCGTTTGGATTTGGCAATCAGTTTAGTTGTTAGCCGTCCCGTTTTGTTTCTCGATGAACCAACAACAGGACTGGATACGCGTAGTAGAAGGGTATTATGGGAGATTATTCTAAAGCTTGCTGCTAGTGGAATTACAATATTTTTAACGACTCAATATTTAGAAGAAGCTGATCAATTAGCAGATAATATTGCTGTTATTGCTAATGGCCGCGTTTTGGCACAGGGAACGGCAGAGGAACTTAAATCACAAATCGGGGGAGAGGTTATTGAGATTCGAAATGAAAAAGATGAAGTGATCCATGAATATCCAACGGACGGAAGTATTCGTGAGTTCATTCAAGTACTGGAACACTTTTCCAATGTTGAAGCAGGTGAAAATCGAATCAGTATTCGAAAACCGAGTATGGATGATGTGTTTATTGAATTAACATCTCAAAATAAGGAGGCCATTTAATTATGTCGAAAATGAAGGAACTTTCTTTTGGTATTACAAATGCTATCTTTATAGGAAGAAGCATCCGCCATAGTTTGCGAAATGTTGAAGCATTGGTCATGGCAATCGCTCTTCCTATTATGCTAATGCTGCTTTTTACGTATGTATTTGGTGGCGCGATTGATGCAAGTGGGGAGTACGTATCGTATGTGGTTCCAGGTATTATTTTGCTTTGTGCAGGATTTGGGTCATCAAGTACAGCGGTTGATGTCGCAAATGATATGATGAATGGCATAATTGATCGGTTTCGAACAATGCCTATTAAAAGCCATTATGTAATTACAGGGCATGTAGTTGCTAGCTTAGTACGTAATTTAGTAGCTACTGTAATTGTCATTGGAGTAGCGTTTCTTGTTGGCTTCCGGCCATCTGCTAGTTTTTTGGAATGGGTCGGTGCATTAGCTGTTATTATACTATTTATTTTAGCATTAACTTGGCTCTATGCAGCTATCGGTCTGATTGCATCCAGCCCAACAGCAGCCAGTAGTTATGGATTTGTTCTTCTATTCCTTCCATACTTGTCAAGTGCATTTGTTCCAACGGAAACAATGCCGAAATGGCTTCAAGGGATAGCAGAAAATCAACCTTTTACTCCCATAATTGAAACGATTCGAGGATTGCTTACAAATACACCAGTAAATAATAGTGCCTGGTGGGCGATAGGATGGTGTTTATTCATTCTTATTGGATCGTTTGTATGGTGTAGGTGGTTGTTTCGTCGCAAGGCGGGTCGTCGATAAAAGGACTTTCATAAATAATTTAGTGTCTTAACAAATTAAATAATTCAAAAGGCACTTGAATTATACTGAAAATTTGATAGAGTTAAAATATAATATTTCTTCGGCCCTAGCCGTTTCACCGCGGAAGGAAGGGAAGAAACGGATGATGCATTATTTATATCGACTGTTTAGATTTCATAGCTATTCTTTACAGAGTAGCGTTAATGAATCATAAAGCCAGTCTTTATCACGAAAGTATGTGATAGAGCTGGCTTTTTTGAATTACAAAAACTTCATAAAGGAGGAGATAAACTTAATGGATGATGAGGATTAATATACATATCAATCCATTAAAAAGTGATCAATAAGATGCAATTTTCTTTTTTCCTTCGTCTTAGAACTACATACTACCATTATTAAAGTAAGTGGATAGGGGGAATAAGATGTCAAAAAATAACGATTTTAGCAAAGTGTTATCACGGGCAGATGTTATTGTATTAGCTTTTGGAGCAATGATTGGTTGGGGCTGGGTCGTCTTATCAGGGGATTGGATTTCAAAGGCTGGATCATTAGGTTCAATGCTTGCCTTCCTTATTGGAGGCATTATGGTTACCTTTGTTGGTTTGGTTTATTCAGAACTTACAACAGCCTTGCCGAAAACAGGTGGCGCCCACCATTTTGCTCAAGAGGCATTTGGTTCAAAAGCGGCATTTATCGTATCGTGGTCGATTTTATTAGGATATGTTTCTGTCGTTGCATTTGAGGCAGTGGCATTACCAACGGTTATAGAATATATCTTTCCTAATTATCAAGTTGGTTATATGTGGACGATTGCTGGATGGGATGTTTACTTTTCCTGGGTGGCAGTCGGAATGGTCGGATCGATTATAGTTACTTGGATTAACTTTATTGGGGTAAAACAAGCGGCAGTATTGCAATTAGTTTTAACTGCCTTGCTAGCAATCGTAGGTCTTTTCTTAATTTTCGGTTCAGCTTTTGGTGGAGAAGTAAAAAATATGGATCCTCTTTTCACTGGAGGAATGGCTGGACTGATGGGAGTAATGATTATGACTCCATTTATGTTTGTCGGATTTGATGTTATCCCACAAATGGCTGAGGAAATGAATATTCCGAAGAAAACAGTTGGAAGGGTTCTTCTCTTATCTGTCGCTTTAGCTGTTCTATGGTATATTTTTATCATTTTAGGTGTCTCATTATCTTTAAATGAAGGTCAGTTGAAGGTATCCAGTTTACCAACAGCTGATGCAATGGGTGCGGTGTTTGGTTCAGCCGTGTTCTCCAAAATATTAATATTGGGTGGAATAGCCGGGATATTAACGAGTTGGAATGCATTTATTATTGGCGGCAGCCGTGTTATGTATGCAATGGCTCAAGACGGGATGCTGCCTGGCTGGTTTGGAAAACTTCATCCTAAATATAAAACACCGAAAAATGCCATTTTAGTTATTGGATTACTCGCTACGGTATGTCCGCTTCTTGGACGGCCAGCACTTGTTTGGTTGGTCGATGCAGGCGGATTATCTATCGTTATTGCTTACTTTATTGTTTCATTATCCTTTGTCGTTCTACGAAAAACGCAGCCTAAACTGCCAAGACCGTTTCAGGCTGGAAAAAGTAATATTGTTGGAATTTTAGCCTCAATACTAAGCATAGGCTTTATCGTATTGTATATGCCTGGTATGCCGGCTTCATTAGTTTGGCCTTATGAATGGATTATCTTTGGAGCGTGGTGGGTTGCTGGTCTGTACTTCTTTATGAAAATACCTAAAGTGGAAAGGATTCAAACGAGTACTACAGAACAAACATTTAAGGAGTGATTGGAAATGATGAAAACAGATGTCCATGAAATGTTGATCGATTTAGATAAGAAGCACTTTATCCACCCAACATCTTCTTTAAAACAACAAAATGAAAGCGGTGCACCTTTTATTTTTACGAGTGGAGATGGTGTGTATTTGACTGATACCTCAGGTCAAAAGGTGCTTGAAGGCATGGCCTCGCTTTGGAATGTGAATGTTGGATATGGTCGTAAAGAATTGGCTGAAGCTGCATATGACCAAATGACAAAGCTTGCGTTTACGAATTCGTTTTCCTCCATGAGTAATGAGCCTGCAATCCGACTGGCTAGTAAGTTAGCAGAACTTGCTCCTGGAAATTTAAACGCTGTATTTTTTACATCCGGAGGATCGGAGTCAAATGATACGGCATATAAATTGGCTCGATATTATTGGAAGCTTAAGGGACACGCGGAGAAGAAAAAAATTATTTCTCAAAAGAAAGGCTATCATGGTGTAAACATTGGAGCGACAAGTGCGACAGGGATTTCACCATTCCATTCCTTAACCAATTCCCATGCACCTGATTTTGTTCATGTAGCCACTTTTTCCTTAGATTCCCTCCGAGAATGTATTCAAAAGGAGGGTGCGAATCATATTGCAGCATTTATCACTGAGCCTGTTCAAGGTGCGGGTGGGGTAAATATAGCTCCTGATGGATATCTTCAGGAGGTACGGAAAATCTGTGATGAGAATAATATTTTGCTTATTGTTGATGAAGTCATTACCGGTTTTGGTCGTACTGGTAAGATGTTTGCATGTGAGCATTACGGAGTGACCCCAGATTTAATGTTGTTTGCGAAGGGAGTCACTAGCGGGTATATTCCACTAGGTGGTGTAATGGTAACGGATACGATTCATCAGGAGTTAATTGATTTATCAGAAGGAGTACTTCTTCACGGCTATACGTATAGTGGTCATGCGACGGCTTGTGCAGTAGGGTTAAAAAATATAGAGATCATTGAAAATGAGAATTTAGTAGAGAATTCAAGAATGATGGGTGAAGAATTGCTAAATGGTTTTAAAAGTCTTCAAATGGAATTCGATTTTATCGGTGAGGTTCGAACACTTGGTTTAATTGGTGCAATCGAAATGGTTAACCCGGAAACGAATAATCGCTTTGATACGTTGATCGCCCCACGTGTGAGTGCAGAGGCAGCAAAGAGAGGTTTAATTGTTCGGACAGTAGGATTTGAAGGAATGGATACGGTCGTTTTCTCGCCGCCACTTATTATTAATAAACAAGAAATTCACGAACTTATTTCTATTTTGAGAGAAGCATTAATTGCCGTTCAAAAAGGTTTATAGGAGGGGAAAACAATGTTAATTGGACAAAAGGAAAAAGGGATATTTATAAATGGAGAATGGCGTGAAGCGTATTCGGGTGCTTATCGGGCGATTACTAACCCAGCAACTTTAGAAAAGCTGACGGAAATATCGTATGGAGGAAAAGAGGATGCTCTAGAAGCTATCGAGGAAGCAAAAGCTGCTTTTCCTTCTTGGTCGAAAAAAAAAACGGCAAGAGAACGTTCAAGGTATTTGTACAAAGCATATGAAAAGATGCTTGAAAATAAAGAGCAGCTTGCACAAATTTTAACGTCGGAACAGGGGAAGCCTCTTTCAGAAGCTCGAACAGAAATCGAATCAGCCGCGAGTTACTTATTGTGGTATGCAGAGGAAGCAAGCCGTGTTTATGGAGAAATCATTCCACCATCTAACGCAAATAAGCGGTCACTCGTTATTCCGCAAGCAATCGGTGTAATTGCTGCGATAACGCCATGGAATTTTCCTGCCTCAATGGTGACTAGAAAACTTGGACCTTCTTTAGCTGCCGGTTGTACTGTAGTCCTGAAACCTGCATCACAAACACCATTAACGGCAATGGCCATCGTGAAACTTTTTGAAGAAATAGGTCTTCCAAAAGGAGTATTGAATCTAGTTGCAGGTGACGCAAGAGCTGTTGGAGAGGCGTTGACACAAAGTCCAGATGTTCGTTTGATTACATTCACTGGTTCAACAGAAGTAGGAAGAGATTTAATGAAAAATAGTTCCCAGCATATAAAAAAGTTATCACTAGAGTTAGGCGGACACGCACCAATTCTTGTTCTAGAAGATGCTAACCTTGAAACAGCCGTTGATTTAACAATTGCAAGTAAATTTAGAAACTGTGGGCAAACTTGTATTTGTGCGAACAGAGTCTATGTACATCAGAAGATTGCTGAAGAATTTATCGAAAAACTATCGGAAAAAGTAAAGAACCTTAAAATCGGTAATGGGAATGAGGATTCAACGGTCATCGGTCCAATGATTGATCAAAATGCGGTGGAAAAAGTAACAGAACATGTCGAGGATGCTTTGAAACATGGTGCGTCAATTGTAGCTGGGGGAAAGGAATGGAATGGAGGATTAGGCGGTCATTTCTATGAACCTACTGTTCTTGTAGATGTAAATGAACGAATGAAGGTTATGAACGAAGAAACATTTGGACCTGTTTTGCCGATTGAAACATTTGATTCATTGGAAAAGGTAATTGAAAAAGCAAATCAGCTTCCATATGGTTTAGCAGCCTATATTATTACTGAAAGCACGAACCGTCTATTTCAGCTGACAGAAGCATTAGAGTACGGCATTATAGGGGTGAATGATGTTTTTCCAGCAACAGCAGAGGCACCGTTTGGAGGGATAAAAGAATCAGGGTTTGGAAAAGAAGGTGGAAAGGAAGGAATACTAGAGTTTGTTGAAATGAAGTATGTTTCGATAGGTATGACGAAATAAACATTTTAGGCAAAAGCAGGAGAAAAAGCTTGCGATAGAGAATCTGTCTTAACTAAGCATAAAATGACAGGATAGAAAGTCATTCCCCTTTTAGAATGTAAGTAAGGAGTGAGCGATATGGCATGGGTGGAATCATTACAAAAGGCAATTAACTACATGGAAGAGCATTTGCTGGAGGAGATAACAATTGATGATATAGCTAACCAAGCTAACGCTTCAACGTTTCACTTTCAGCGAACATTTTCAGTGCTAACTGATGTCTCTGTAGGTGAATATCTTCGTCGGAGACGCTTAACACTAGCAGCCGAAGAATTAGCAAGAACAAATGCTAAAATTATTGATCTCGCCTATAAGTATGGCTACGACACTCCCGAGGCTTTCACTAAAGCCTTTCGTAAGCAGCACGGGATAACCCCAAGTGATGCACGTAAAGGCATTGGAAAGCTGCAATCTTATAACCGCCTGATGATACAGGTGAATCTGAAAGGGGTAGAACCAATGAAGTACAGTATTGTTGAGAAAGGTGCATTTCAAATCGTCGGAATTAAGCGAGAATTTTCATACGCGAACGGTGAAAATCTTGTCGGTATTCCAAAGCTTTGGGATGAAGTCAATGCAAATGGAACAGATGATGAGCTATTCAAGGTAAACAATGGTCCGGTTAATGGGGTGCTAGGTGTCTGCGTCGATAATGGTTCAACGCGACCGCAACAAATGGATTACTGGATCGCCGCTGCTCACGATGGTGATGTTCCTGATAAATTTGAAAAGCTGGAGCTACCTGCTTCTAAATGGGCTGTATTTGAAGTTCACGGTCCAATGCCTGATGCCATGCAAAAAGTGTGGAAACAGATTTTTTCGGAATGGTTCCCATCCAGTGGCTATCAACATGCGGGGACGCCAGAATTGGAAGTATATCCAAATGAAGACGCATTTAGTCCCGATTCCTATTCTGAAATTTGGATTCCGGTAAAATAAGATGTGAAAAAAAATCCTTTCAAAACGAAAGGATTTTTTTCTTGACTATGGCTATTTATCAGAGTAAATTAATATTTATCATTGTGAATAGTTCATAATGGAACAATTCTAAAATAGACAAAAGGAGCGATAAAGATCAATTGAATCAGCTTTCATTAGAAATTCTTCACGCATTCGATCATGTACAACAAAATGCGAGGAAAATCTTTCAAAAAACAGCTTCCGATCATAACCTCTCGATCCCACAATTGGTATTACTAACGAAATTGGCACCACAAATAGAAATGACACAAAAGGAGCTAGGTAAGGAAACTCAGCTACCGAAAAGTACATTAAGTCAGGCCGTTGATGGTCTTGTTTTAGCTGGATTGATTCATCGGCACCCTGTTGAAGACAATCGAAGGGAAATGCAATTGATATTGAGTGAGAAAGGCAAGAAATTTTTTAAGACGATTTGGGTTCAAAAGGGAAGTATTCATCATGCTTTCGAATGTGCACTTCAAACATTTTCTGAAAAGCAATCCGAAGATTTCCTTGCTGCACTTCGCCAAATTGCACTATTTTTAGAAAAAGAAATATTAGAACAAGGAGAATGATTGAATGGCTAAGCTATTGAAAAATTTATCATTTTATAAATGGATCGTTCTAGCAGTATTTGGCCTTGTTTTCCTACAATCGATGTCGGATCTCTATTTACCTACACTAATGGCGGATATTATCGATAAAGGTGTAGTCGTTGGGGATACGCCATATATTTGGAAAATTGGTGGGCTCATGTTGCTAGTTTCTGCTTTTGGTGCTTTAGCATCTGTTGCTGCAAGCTATTTTTCATCAAAGGCTGCTATGGGGTTCGGGCGAGATATTCGCCGAAAAGTCTTTAACCATGTAGAGAAGTTTTCACTACAAGATTTTGATGAAGTAGGTACAGCATCCTTAATTACGAGAACGACAAATGATATTACACAAGTACAGCAAGTGGTCATTATGATGCTTCGTATGGTGGTTAGTGCCCCAATTATGTTTGTAGGTGGCCTGATTATGGCGCTGTCTAAAGATGCAAAATTATCGCTAATCATCGTTGTCACCATTCCGCTATTGGTCGGTTCGATCTTATTAATTATGAATAAAGGAATTCCTCTTTTTAAAGTCGTTCAGACACGATTAGATCGTCTGAATTTAGTATTGCGTGAAAACTTGACAGGAATTCGGGTTATTCGTGCATTTAATCGTGAAAAACAAGAAAAGGTTCGACTTCAAAAGGCAAATAAAGATTTAACGGATGTTTCCATTAAAGTGAATAAGGTAATGGCACTTTTAATGCCTGTTATGATGCTTGTGATGAATTTAACGGTTGTAGGCGTCATATGGTTTGGTGGGATTCGTATTGATAATGGTGCAATGCAAGTAGGAGATCTTATGGCCTTTATTCAATACGTAATGCAAATTATGTTTGCACTTGTGATGGCATCGATGATGTTTGTTATGGTGCCTCGTGCAGCGGTATCAGCAAAACGGATTAATGAAGTTCTGGGAATGAAACCAACGTTTTTAGATGAGGGGAAACAAGCAGCTGATAAGAATCGTGGAACGCTTGAATTTGAACATGTATCATTCAGTTATCCTGGTGCAGAAGAACCTGCATTATTAGATATCGATTTTAAAGCCAATTCAGGTGAAGTGACGGCGATTATCGGTGGAACAGGAGCGGGAAAGACAACTTTAGTGAATTTAATTCCAAGGTTTTTTGATGTGTCTAGCGGAACGATTCGGGTAAATGGTGTGGATGTCCGTGATGCGTCTCAAGAGGAAGTGCGTTCAAAAATTGGTTTTGTACCTCAGAAGGCACTGCTTTTTTCGGGAACGATTGCGGAAAATATTCGTTTTGGAAAAGAAGACGCAACACAAGAAGAAATTGTCCACGCTGCAAAAGTCGCTCAAGCTGAAGATTTTATTGGCAAAATGGACGCTGGTTACGATTCTGTCATTTCACAAGGTGGTGCAAATATATCCGGTGGACAAAAACAACGTCTTTCAATAGCGAGGGCACTCGTTAGAAAGCCTGATATTTATATTTTTGATGATAGTTTTTCTGCCCTTGATTATAAAACGGATGCAAAATTACGTGCAGCACTAAAGAGTGAGACAGAAGCGGCAACAGTTATTCTCGTTGCACAGCGGGTGAGTACCGTTATCGATGCAGATCAAATTATCGTATTAGATAAAGGGAAAATTGCTGGGATAGGAACACATAAAGAATTACTAGAAACGAATGAAGTTTATCGTGAAATAGTTGAATCACAGCTTTCAGAGGAGGAGATTGCATGAGTAAGCATAAAAAATCGCATCCTCGTGGCGGTGGACCAGGGCACGGTGGCGGTCATATGATGATGGCTGGACAGAAGGCTAAAAATTTTAAAGGAACCTTCAAGCGTCTGCTTTCTTATTTAAAGCCTCTTCGCAATCAATTAGTCGCAGTGTTTTTTGCTGCAACAATGAGTACGATTTTTACCATTGCAGGCCCAAAAATTATGGGAAACGCCATTACTGAAGTTTTTAAAGGGGCATATGCAAAATTTAAAGGTGTTCCGGGTGCGGAAATAGACTTTGGTGCCATTGGCCAGCTTCTCCTCCTTTTAGGAGGTCTATATGTTATTAGTAGTTTATTTACGTACATTCAGCAATATATTATGTCAAGTGTAGCGCAGAAAACGGTGTACCATTTGAGAGAAGATGTAAATGAAAAGCTTGAGAAGCTTCCACTTAAATATTATGATGGTCGTCCAAACGGAGAGACATTAAGTCGAGTGACAAATGATATTGATTTAATAGGGAGTACATTACAGCAAAGTGTTACCCAGTTTATTACATCGATTGTTATGATTGTTGGTATCATTATTATGATGTTAACCATTAGTCCGCTCCTCACATTGATATCAATCGTTAGCTTGCCAGTGTCTATCTTTGTGATTAAACCTATTTTGAAAAAATCGCAAAAGCATTTTGCTGATCAACAACGAACACTAGGAAAGTTAAATGGACATATAGAGGAAATGTATACGGGACACCAAGTGGTAAAAGCATTTGGACATGAGAAGAAAGCACTTGAACAGTTTGATGAAGTAAATGAAGAATTATATCAAGCAGGACGTAAAGCTCAATTTATCTCAGGAATCATTATGCCGATGATGTTTTTCGTTGGAAATTTAAGCTATGTTTTAATCAGTGTAATTGGCGGAATATTAGTGACAAAACGAGCGATTTCAATAGGTGATATTCAAGCATTTATTACCTATACAAAGCAATTTACACAACCGATTACACAAACTGCGAACATCGCCAATATTATACAGTCAACGGTTGCGGCCGCGGAACGTGTTTTTGAGCTTCTCGATGAGGAAGAGGAAATTCAAGAAAAGAACACATCAACTTTAACTCATGCAAAAGGTGCGGTTACCTTTGAACATGTTGATTTCGGTTATGGAAATGATTTATTAATAGAAGATATGAATATAGATGTTCATCCGGGTCAAACGGTCGCCATTGTCGGACCAACAGGTGCCGGGAAGACGACATTGATAAATTTATTAATGAGATTTTATGAACTTAATGGTGGTGCCATTAAAATTGACGGCATCGATACGAGGGAAATATCCCGTGAAGATTTGCGGACAACATTCGGAATGGTGCTTCAGGATACGTGGTTATTTAATGGAACGATAAAAGAGAATTTAGCGTATGGAAAGAATGGTTCAACAGATGAAGAAATCTTCCAAGCAGCTAAAGCAGCTCGTGCTGATCATTTTATCCGTACACTTCCAGATGGATATGACACCGTATTGAATGAAGAAGCATCGAATATTTCTCAAGGGCAAAAACAACTTCTTACAATTGCTCGAGCAATTTTAGCCGACCCTCCGATTATGATTTTGGATGAAGCAACTTCAAGTGTTGATACACGTACCGAATTATTGATTCAGCAGGCCATGAATCGATTGATGGAAGGAAGAACAAGCTTCGTCATTGCTCACCGCCTTTCAACAATTAGAGATGCCGATTTAATTTTAGTCATGAACCAAGGTAAAGTGATTGAACAGGGTTCTCACCAAGAATTATTGGAAGCGGATGGATTTTATGCGGATCTTTATAACAGTCAGTTTTCGAAGCAAGTAGCTGGATAAATTAATATGCGGACATGGAATCCGTTATTTTTAATAAATGACTCTAATTTTGGGGTTAATCGGACACTGAGTTCGCTATTTATGAAAAAACATAAGGAAATCAATGTGTTTTTGCAAAATAGCGGACCCTCTGTCCTCAAACATAAAAAATAGCCTTGTTTTGTCACAAATAACGGTACTGGTGTCCGTTAAGCTTCTACGATTTGGTCAGCCTATTTCGTTAACTTCAGTGATAATTCGGTAGCCGCACACATAGCCTTTTTGTCATTCAAAATATCTCCTGGCTTATTTCCTTCCCCAAGAACATATCCATCAAACGACATACCCATAAAATCAAAGATATGCTGAAATTGTTGGATCATTGGTAAACCTTTTATGTAAGGGTCATCCCCGCCAACAGCGATTACATATGCTTTTTTCTTAGACATTTGCGCTTTAAATTCAGGATAGTTTGTGTCCCTCATTGTTTGTGACCAACGATCAATAAAGTTTTTCATTACTCCCGACATACTGTACCAATAGATTGGAGTGGCAAAAATCCATGTATCATGAGGTAAAAGTTGATCAATAATGAAGTTGTAATCGTCACTTACTTCCTGAAACCCTTCTTCTGAATGCCGTCCATCTATAATCGGTTGTATGATGTTGTCACTTAAGTATATCTTTTCTACTTCTACCCCGTTAACAGCTAAATCTGTTAACGTTTCTGTATTTCCATTCGTGCGCGTTCCCCCATAAATAACCGCTATTGTCATTCCGCTTCTCTCCTTTTATTTTAGTTAGTATTATCTTATAATAATCTTATAAATCGATAAAGATGATTATTTTGATTATATCAATCGATATTAATGATTAAGGTGATGTGATGGAAATAAAGCAATTAATAACATTTAAAACGGCAGCCGAAAACTTGAATTTTACCCAAACGGCGAAGATATTAAACTTTGCCCAATCAAGTGTAACGGCGCAAATAAAATCTCTTGAATCTGATTTGGGAAAGCCTTTGTTTGAACGGTTAGGAAAGCGATTAGTATTAACAGAGGCCGGAAAACAGTTTAAAATCTATGCGGAACAAATGATTCGATTAAATGAGGAAGCAAAATTGCTAATAAATGGAGTCGAAGAACAGACAGGATCTTTAACGATTGGTGCGCAGGAAAGCCAATGTACATATCGACTTCCACCGATATTAAAAGAATTCAAGTCACAATATCCAAAAATGAGAGTTGTTTTTAAACCAGCCCATTCAGATGAAATGGCAAGAGAACAATTAGAGAAGGGGCAGCTCGATGTAGCCTTTATTATGGATACATGTAGGTCAGGTGAATCCTTGAAAATTGAATCCCTTGTCAAAGAGGAATTAGTTATCGTTGCATCAGCTTCCCATCCGTTAATCGGAAAATCGGAGGTTTTACCGGAAGATTTAGAACATGAGCCACTTTTGCTTACAGAAAGCGGCTGTTCTTATCGTACGATTTTTGAAGGCCTTTTTCAGACGGCAGGAATACACCCACTAAATAAAATTGAATTTGGGAGTATTGAAGCAATTAAACAATGCGTGATAGCCGGACTTGGCATCGCCATGTTGCCAAAGATGGCAGTGGAAACCGATTTGAAAATGGAAAAAATGAAGGAATTAGTTTGGAAGTATCCTTCCACATCAGTATTTACTCAGATAGCTTGGCACAAGGATAAATGGATGTCCCCACCTTTAAAGGCATTTATTGAAATAACGCGAAAGACATTTAAAGACTCTTAAAAAGAGATGGTTGATATTGGAATTGGTTATTAATACAATGAAAACTAAATACATTGTGAGAAGGTGGAATAATGTTAGCTTCGATACAAAAAGTTGAAGATCATTATGTTGCTAAATTTGAACGTCAGTTACAACATCCCGTTGAAAAGGTATGGGCGATGTTAACGGACAATCAAAAGCTTTCGAAATGGTTTTCAGAGCTGCGAGTGAAAGATCTTCGTAAAGGTGGAATGATGTTGTTCGATATGCAGGATGGCACCTTTGAGGAGATGGAAATCACCGAATTTGAAATGTATTCTATATTGGAATATACGTGGGCAGAGGATAACGTGCGTTTTGAATTGTATAAAGAGCAAGATGGATGTTTATTAATTTTAAATGAAACAATTAACAAAATGACGAATCATACTCCAAAGGATTTGGCCGGATGGCATGTTTGTTTAGATGTTATAAGTGCTTTATTAGATGGTAGAACAATTGAATCAAGAAAAAATGAATGGGAAAAATGGTACGTAAAATATATTCAATTAACAGAAAGATATATGTAATGAAAAAGATGATTAATAATGGATTGGACTGGTTTTTAGAACCAGTCGGATAAGAAAAGACTTTTCTTGTTTATGAGCTGTGAATTGAGGGAAGCGGTCCGATGGAAGGTACGCGCCCACATGGATGGTACCGGAAAAGAGAGAAGCGGTCCGATGTCGGCGCCAATCCTGCTGAAATGGTACTGGAAAAGGGGGAGGCGGTCCGATGAAAGAGCCGCCCCCGCTGAAATGGTCCCGGAAAAGAGGAAAGCGGTCCGATAGCAGAGCCGCCCCCGCCGAAATGGAACCGGAAAAAGGAGAGGCGGTCCGATAGCAGAGCGAATCCCGCTGAGATGGTACCGGAAAAGAGAGAGGCGGTCCGATAGACGCTGCGAACCCGCTGAAATGGAACCGAAAAAAGGGAGAAGCGGTCCGATGAAAGAGCCGCCCCCGCAGCAATGGTCCCGGAAAAGAGGAAAGCGGTCCGATAGCAGAGCCGCCCCCGCTGAAATGGAACCGGAAAAAGGAGAGGCGGTCCGATAGCAGAGCGAATCCCGCTGAGATGGTACCGGAAAAGAGAGAGGCGGTCCGATAGATGCTGCGAACCCGCAGCAATGGAACAGGAAAAGCGGGAGGCGGTCCGATGAAAGAGCCGCCCCCGCTGAAATGGTCCCGTAAAAGAGGAAAGCGGTCCGATAGCAAAGCCGCCCCCGCAAAAATGGAACCGGAAAAGGAAGAAGCAGTCCGATAGCAGAGCCGCCCCCGCCGAAATGGAACCGGAAAAAGGAGAAGCGGTCCGATAGCAGAGCCGCCCCCGCAAAAGTGGAACCGGAAAAGGGAGAAACGGTCCGATAGTAACGCGAATCCCGCAACAATGGTGCCGGAAAAGAGAAAAGCGTCCCGATGGCAGCTCGGATTCCACTGAAACGGTCCCTCAAAGGTAAGAACCGTTCTGCAAACACCTCCATAAGATCCGAAACTCCCTGTCCGTTCTTTAATGTATAGTGCCCCCGACCTCTCGAATGTCCTTTTCCTCATATGCAGAAGTGATAATTGCTATTTCAAGTCCTCGTACGATGACATCTAGACTTAAACTTGGCGCGTTATTATTGGTTATTTGCTCTGGAATGAATGGAATATGGATAAAGCCTCCACGAATATGTGGGGTATTTTTTTCAATATAATTCATAACACCATAAAATAGGTGATTACAAACAAAAGTTCCGGCGGAATTTGAAACAGCTGATGGTATGCCGGCTTTTTTCATATCATGAACAATTCTTTTAATCGGTAAGGTTGACCAGTAGGCGACAGGGCCATTTTCAACAATTGCTTCGTCGACAGGCTGTTTTTGATGATTATCTGGGATGCGAGCATCATCAATATTAATTGCGACCCGTTCAGGGGTTATTTGTGTTCGACCCCCCGCTTGTCCTACACAAATGACTGCATAAGGCTGGTGTAGTTCGATCGCTTTTATCACTACTTTGATTGATTCATGAAATACAGTAGGAACTTCTAATGTAACAACTTCGACATTTTCTATGATTCTATCTTTAAATTGTTTAATTGCCTCCAATGCAGGGTTGATTTGATCTTGTCCGAATGGATCAAAGCCCGTGATTAAAACTTTTTTTCTCATCAATTATCCCTCCTACAATTAGTATAAAATATAGGAGCGAATATGACTAAGTAGAAACATACAATAAAAAAGAGGTAAGTTTCAATGCCTACTCGTAAGGGAAACATATATAAAAGAGAAAGGAAGGTAGCCATGAAGCTAAACGTAATATTTGCACCTGTTATTGCCGTTCTTTTGCTAAGTGCCTGTGCACCAAAGAGCGAGGATATAAAGGGTAATGATAAGGAGAAATCCCAAGCTCCTGCCCAAGACCAAACGAATCACAATAGAAATAACGAACATACGGGTGAGTCTAATAATGAATCGAAAAACCCCGATCAGACTTTGTCACAAGCTGAAGTAATGGATGCAATCAAAACCCAGTTGAAAACAAACATATCTAAAGTACTTCCCAATAAACTTCCTTTATCTGAAGGAAAGCATTTAACCGCAACAACTAAATCGGATGCTAATCACTATGAAATTGTTTTTTATGAAAGTGTTCAACCGATTCCAATAAATCATAATACGCTTGGAAAAGATCAATCTGCAAAAGCAATCATGCGATTACAAGTAAAAAAATATAATAGCTTGAAAGAAGCCAATGAACAAATTGGATTTCAAGATTATAGTAAGTCAGGCGCTAGTACAGTCGAACTTGGCCATGGAGTAAAAGGATACCAAGATGCTGGGGCAGGGTCGCAATGGACGAGTTGGAATGAAGGGCGTTGGGCACTTGTTTCCCGTGCAAAAACTACGGAAGGAGACAAAGGGAGGAAACTGGCTGAAAATGCGGTAAATTACTTAGAATCACATACATTACCAATTCCAAAACCACATGGCATGGTTCATATAGATGTTGATCAATCAGATAATAGAATTATGTGGCAGAAGGAAACCATCACATATACGATCGATCAAGTAAAAGATCCAATGGTTGCACTCGAAATTGCTACTTCTTTTCAATAAAATGAATAGAAAAGGAATTTTCTTACGCGGAACGTAGGATTAAAGACACCTTTTCAATGAAAAAACACAAGGAATTTCTAAGTATTCCTTGTGTTTTTGCTTCTAAAATCTCTTTAGTGGACATACTGTTTCTTAAATATGTTCTTAGGAGTGAGAAGCGTTTGAAAAAGGTAATGAAATTAGCCGATCTTTGTTGGGAAGGTCTTACTTTACAACATATTACTCATAAAGAAATTATCATTCCGTATATGTGGTTTACATTCACAGCAATATTGTTTGAAATTTTTTTAGCAATATTAATTTGTGTATCTAGTTTTATCTTTATTATTTATAATTCTCGTCCTAATTTAGAATATTATATCGCAGCAGCCATCGTATTTTTCCTTCTGATCCTACACATCGCTACTTGTGTTACTATTTTAAAAAAGAGAAAGGGTAGAAAAATTTCACTTTTCCGAAAAGAGGACCTCTGATATATTAAGTAGTAAAAACAATCATCAAGAGGGGGAGGAGAAGTGAATCAAGAAATACTTAAGTTAAAGTCGAATACATATTCCAACACGGAAGAAAGCTTTTGGAAGGGTGTAAAAGACTGTGTTCCGACATTGCTTGGATATTTAAGCATTGGGTTTGCGGCAGGTGTTGTAGAAAAAACAGCGGGATTAAGTATTATTGAGATTGCGCTTCTCAGTATTTTTGTTTATGCGGGATCAGCCCAATTTATTGCAGCGGGCATGATTGCGATGAGCAGTCCGGTTTCAGCGATTATTTTTACTATTTTCTTTGTAAATCTTCGTCATTTTTTACTTAGTGCCGCCTTATCGCCATATTTTCGGCATTTATCCCCGTGGAAAAATATGTTTGTAGGTAGCTTGTTAACTGATGAAACATTTGGTGTAGCCATCAATCACCTCTCAAATAAAGAGTTTGGCAGTTATAAATGGATGGTAGGCTTAAATATAACAGCCTATTTAAATTGGATACTTGCTAATATTGCAGGCGGGTTCTTCGGTAATTGGATACCTAATCCGGAGAGATTTGGTTTAGATTTTGCCTTGCCGGCTATGTTTATCGGTTTACTTGTACTTCAGATAGTAAGTCAAAAAAAATACTTTGTAGATATCATGGTAATTCTTAGCGCCGTGGGTATCGTAGTAGGGATAAGTTTTGTCTTCTCAGGAAGTGTCGGAATAATTGTTGCGACAATTTTAGGAGCAACGATTGGGATGGTGATAGAAAAATGGAAATAAGATATACTATTTTATTAATCATTTTTGGGTCGGCACTAGTCACCTTTATTCCAAGGGTTCTTCCCTTAATGGTTTTGAGTCGTATCCAGCTGCCGGATTGGGCGATTAGTTGGTTAAAGCATGTCCCGGTGGCTGTAATGGCCGCATTGTTGGCTCAATCACTTTTATTTTCAAATGACAAACTAGCACTTTATGAAAATAGTCTTAATTTAGTCGTAGCGTTGCCGGTTTTTTTAGTGGCTATTTTTACGAGGAGTTTATTAGGTACCGTTTTGACAGGGATTATATGTATGATGTTATTACGTTTTATTTTTTAATTAACTTTAAGCGGCAATAAAGCAGTTTCTCTTGCTTTATTGCCGTTTTTTAAATTAATTTGTTGAAACATACCCTTTCTTTCCAGCACTTATACCGGTTACAAGAATTAGGAAGGATACGATAATTAACATCCATAAAGGCATTGTCCAGCTATGGAATGTGTCATGTAGAATTCCGAACAATGTTGGTCCAGCCGCCGCAAGAAGGTAACCAAATGATTGGGCCATTCCGGATAATTCCGCAGCTTCATGTGTACTTCTTGTACGCAGACTAAAGAACATCATGGCCAAACTAAATGCAAATCCTCCTGCAATACCAATCATTATTACCCATAATGGAATGAGGGTTATACTGCCGTAAAGAATACCGAACATGCCAGCGATGAATAGAACCCCTGTAATTGCCACTAATACAAGCTGGTTCTTCATTCGTCCAGCTAAAATTGGGACGATAAAAGTAAATGGAATGACGGAGAATTGCATTAATGAAAGCATCCATCCTGCTGAACTAGAACTAACCCCTTGCTGTACAAGTATCTCGGGTAACCAAGCGACTACAGTGTAGAAAATAAGTGATTGAAGTCCCATAAAAAGGGTTACTTGCCATGCAAGCCTAGATTTCCACAAGTTAATAGATTGTTGTTTTTTTGATTCCGCTTTATCTTGTTTTTGTCTGGAACGAATTTGTGGTATCCAAAAAAGAATAGAAATGAGTGCGAAAAATCCCCAATAACCAAGAGCTCCATGCCATCCAATTTTTATAGACATAGGGATACTTACTCCCGAAGCGATTGCGCCGCAAAGATTCATTGATACTGCATAAATGCCGGTCATGACACCAAGATTTTGAGGGAATTTATGCTTGATTACACTTGGTAATAATACATTACAAATAGCAATGCCTAAGCCGACTAGAACGGTACCCGCAAATAATGAGCTGACACCCGGAATAGTTCTTAAAAAAATTCCAGCCGTCAACAAAATTAATGAAGTGAAAAGCGTACTTTCCATGCCGTATTTACGAGATAACTTTGGTGCAAACGGGGAAAGCAGGGCAAATGCAAGTAACGGAACAGTTGTCAAAGTACCTGCTAGTATGTTAGAGATTCCTAAACTTTCACGAATCGATGAAATTAATGGTCCAACAGCTGTTATAGGTGCTCGAAGGTTTGCACCAATGAAAATGATACCGATTACTAGTAACAATGTTTTTGATTTTGCACTAATTTTTGTTTGCTGATGATCTTGATGAACGGATACTTGTTGTAAACCCATGATGAACCTCCAATTTATAATAAAGTATCTTTAAATTGAGCGATGTACTCATTAACTGTATCAGCAGCCTGATTAGATTTTTGTTCTAAAATGGCCTCAATAAGTTTTTGATGGATTCCTATATGAAAATCAGAATGTGTTGTAATTTCTGCCAAGTTTTGAATTGATGTTTGAAGAGAAAGTGTCATATGTTCATATAAATCAATTAATATACTGTTATGAGATGCTTCTACAATCGATTTATGTAACTCAAAGTCAGCCTCTACATATGACTTGCTGTCCCTTTGTTCTGCGGCAATTTGGCATGCTTTCAATTTTTCTTGCAATTGATCAATGTCTTCTTTATTCCGTCGCATTGCTGCTAATTGTGCGGCTTCCCTTTCGAGTGCATGTCTAACTTCTAATGTTTCTAAGAGATTGGCTTTTTGTATTCTTTTTTCGAGTGCAGCCCCAAGGATACTTGAAGAACAAACAAATGTACCGCTCCCTTGTTTCGTCTGAAGAAGTCCAGCATGTACGAGAGCTCGAATAGCCTCTCTTAATGTATTTCTACTAACATCAAACTGTTTCATTAGTTCTAATTCAGGTGGAATGCGGCTTCCAACCGGCCAGGAATTCGACTCAATTAAAGATTCCATTTGGGAAACGATTTGTTCTACTAATGATAAACGGTTTGTTTTGGATATATCCATGAATGCACACCTCAAATTTGTAGGATGATTGGTTCATTGGGTAATTTAACATATTTTCTGTGGTAAGTAAATGATTTAGATCTATCTTTAAACAGGAAATAATTAAAAAGGAGTGCACATTCAACTGTGCGCTCCTTTTAGCTAACTTTTAAATGAATTTTTACGAATGAATAGGAATGTTCATTAACCCATTAAATCTATGAAGAATCTGTTGTACAAGTCTTCTTAAATTATATAAAAGTAATTGTAAGATTGTTTCAAGATTACTCATAGGTTTTCCCTCCATATAAAAGTTAGTTTGGTGATATCACCGCTTCTATTGTTTGTATTTTTCATTGAATATATGTGTGTATGTCATACAGATAAATGTTTCCTCTGGTTTTTGGTTTTTTATCAAGGAGAATAATAAAAAGGAATTTGGAAAATCTAGTAAGAGGAATTTGAAAATTGAGGTGAGCGAATATGCCGAATCAACCTACCATTTCTTCGAGCGAAGTAGGTACATTATGGCTAACTTATCAGGAAAAAACATTTATTCTCCGTTTATTAGAATATTTAATTCCAAAGGCAGATGATCATAAATCGGAGAAGATTATGGTTGATTTATATAAGGATTTAGATAAAAATGTTGAAAGAATTAAACATATTTTTGAAAAAGCAGGCTCTGCATTGCCAGTAGGGTTTACTTCACAAGACGTAAATGTTGAGGCACCAAGATTATTTGAAAATGGTTTGGATATTATGTTTCTTCGGATGATTAAAGAAGTTAGTATGGGGCTATATACACTTAATATGGGAAAGTCCTATCGTGAGGATATTATTAATCTTTATAAGGATTTAACTGCCATCACTCAAGGGTGTTATAATGATTGTACACAGTACTTGTTAGAAAAGGGAATTCTTACTCGTCCTCCTTTCGTACCGATGCCTAAAACAAATGTAAATATAAATGATATGAAATATTTAAGCGGATTAAATATATTAAGTAATACGAGGCATATAAACACGGTTGAGCTATCATCGTTATTTCACGGAATGGAAACGAATAATATGGGAATGACGTTAATGTTTGCTTTTACACAGGTAGCTGAAGAAAAAGAGGTAAAACAGTACTTTCATAAAGGGATGGAAATTTCTAAGAAAATTCTTAAGAATTTTGGTGGAATTCTCTTAGAAGATGATATTACACCTACTATTTCAACAGTGGGAAACGTAACTAGTTCGAAGATAAGCCCTTTTTCGGATAAATTGATGCTATATTGTAATAGCCTGCTTTGCAATCTTAGTCTCGGGGGAAATGCATTCGGATTTGCCTTCAGTCTTCGAAGCGATTTACAGATGAAAGCTTTATTGGCTGCAAAGGATGTTGCGGATTATGCAAATGAAGGAAATAAGCTTATGGTGAAAAATGGATGGTTGGAAAAGCCGCCAGCAACCAGTTTAGAACGTTAAAAGAAAATAAAATTTATTAATATAAACAAGAATGCAATGACATGATAGATTGTCCAATGCATTCTTTTTTTTGTGAATATTGTATCGATCATTTAGTAAGTATTTAATGCACGTTCAAACCTAAGATATCGGGTTCCTTGAAAATTTAACATACCCGAGTCACCTTCTGCGAGCTGACCGAATTCTTTTCCAGATATATGAAATTCGGAACGGTCCCCACTTTCAAATTCGAAATGGGCTTAAATTGGTTTCAAGGTTAGATTGTTTACCAACTGTAAAAGTTGTTGAAAAATGTCGAAAGTCTATAAAAAATGAAAGTTTTTTGTCGATAAATAAAATGTATTAATAAAAGAGTTGAAAACTCAAAAAGATGGAAAATAGTATTAATTTTTAACATAAGGAGAATGTTGTGTGGGTTTACTAAGAAATTTAAAAATATCAAAGAAATTGGCTATATTAATTATTGTTGAATTACTAGCTTTATTGATTATAGGGGTAATTAGCCTTTTCTTTATGAAAAATATTGCGAATGAAACGGAGAAGATGTTTACCCATCGGTTTATTCCAAATCAATGGTTAGGGAAAGTAATTGAAAATAATCGTGCAATTGATGAAGACATTTTAGAGTTGATGCTTACACAAAATTCAATTCGTAAAGAGGAAAAGCAAGAAGATATAGGAATGTTACAAAAGGAAACGGATAATTTAATGAAAAAGCTTCTTTCTGCAAAATTATCAAATGCAGAACAAGAAAAAATCGAAGTGCTTCAAAAAAGCAAGTTAGAATTAAGGGAAGTGCGTGAAAAAGTAATTACATTAGCTCAAAAAAATATAAATTCAGAGGCATATCAACTGTATACTGCGGAGGTACTGCCGAAAGGACTTTTAGTGACTTCAGCATTATCCGATTTACAAAAGTTAAATGAAAAAGTCGCTGCGGAGTTAAATAAAAATAATAAGCAAGAAATTCTAAAAGCAAACATGCTTATCATTCTAATCGGTCTCATTGCAATGGTTATTTCAACAGTAATTGGTCTTTTAATTACGAAAATGATTGTTAAGCCTACCAATCATATGGTTAAGCTATTGTCCAAAGCCGAGAACGGTGATTTTACAGTAAAAGGAACGTACCAATCCAAAGATGAAATCGGAATATTAACAACTTCTTTCAACAATATGATTAGCGGTCTGCAAGGGATAATTAAGACAGTGAGAGATACATCACAACAAGTGGCTGCGGCATCTGAGGAACTAACTGCCAGTGCAGATCAAACAACAGTAGCTACTGAACATGTCGCAACGGCTATTCAGGAAATTGCAAGTAGTGCGGAACAATCTTCTGTGAAGATAGAGGAAAACTCCAATTCGCTAAATGAAATTTTACATGGAGTTACACGTATTGCTGATAGCACGACGAATGTCTCCGAACTATCAAGAGAGACTTCGATTGAGGCGGAAGAAGGAGGTAAATCTGTAGAAGGTACTTTATCACAGATGAAATTTATTCATGAATCAGTAAATAACTTAAATGAAGTTATCCAAACACTTTCAAACCGTTCATATGAAATAGGTAAGATTCTTGATGTAATAAGTGGTATCTCTGATCAAACAAATCTTCTTGCGCTTAATGCAGCAATTGAAGCGGCACGGGCCGGCGAACATGGAAAAGGATTTGCGGTAGTAGCAGATGAGGTAAGAAAACTGGCTGAGCAGTCTCAAACTTCGACTCACTCCATCGCCAAAATAATTAATAGTATTCAGTTGGATATTAAAAATTCACTGGAAATGATGAATGAAGTAACAAATAATGCTGAGCAAGGTGTTTTAGTTTCAGTTGAAACATCCAAAAAGTTTAAAACAATTATTGACCAAACGAAAAATATTGCACCACAAATTGAGGAGATTACTGCCACTGTACAACAAATATCAGCAAGTGTAGAAGAAGTTTCTTCTTCCGCTAAAGAAGTCTCAACACATTCACAAGAAAACGCAGCAAGCTCCGAAGAAGTTGCTGCATCTACTGAACAGCAGCTTGCATCAATGGAGGAAATAAATGCTTCTGCAAAATCCCTTGCTTCTACAGCAGAAGAATTAAAAGAGTTAGTGAATAAATTTATTGTTAAATAATATCCGAAAGCAAGCTGATTACTTCAGTTTGCTTTATTTTTTCTTAATCTCTTCATATGTTTGAAACCATTCAGGAAAAACCTTTTTAAATTGAACAGGCTTAAAATCTTCTTTTCTCACAACAATATGTGTTGTTGTTCCTTCCGCACATATTTCATCCTTTCCATTTACAATCGTAAAACCATAGATAGTCCTCAAGTTTTTGTTTTCTTCCACCCACGTTTTTACAATGACTTTATCTCCGTACTTGATTGATTTTTTATACGTTATTTCAAGATTGTAAACGGGGGCATAATAACCTGAACTTTCCATGTTGAGATAATTATAACCAACATCTTCAATAAGTTTTGTTCTGCCAAGCTCAATCCATTTTACATAATTTCCATGGTAGATGACTCCCATCATATCTGTGTCTGCGTAGGACAGTTGGATTTCAACCGTTGAAACATACATATTGAAAACTCCTTTAAAAGTAAATTTCATTCTAATATAGTATATATTTTTTTGATGCTTTTGAAAAAAAGACTGCACAACTGCTTGCTCCTTGAGAGGGATTTTGGTAACATATTTGTCTCTAATAAAATGAATATTATGATAAATGGGGGTGTGTTAATGAAACGCATAATGATTATGGGGGTTTCAGCCGGAGTTGGGAAATCTACTTTTGCCAGAAAGCTAGGCGATATTTTACAAATGGATGTTTATCATTTGGATGCATATTACTGGAAGCCTGGATGGGTTGAAGCGCCAGCAGACGAGTTTCGTGGTGCTCAAAAGGAAATGTCGAAAAAAGAAAAATGGATTATTGAAGGGAACTACACAAGTACATACGACATTCGCGCAGCCCATGCGGACACGATTATTTACTTGGAGCTTCCTCTTACTGTTTGTTTGTTTCGGGTGTTAAAGAGATTCTTCAAGAATATTGGAAGAACCCGTCCTGACATGGGGAAGGGTTGTAAAGAAAAAATAGATTGGCAGTTTATAAAATTTATTATTACTACTTACTACCCTCGAAAGAATAAAATGGTGGAACGCTTTATGGCCTTCCAATCTTCAGGGGCAGAAAGAAAAGTTGTCATGTTAAAAAATAAACGGGCAATAAAGAATTACTTACAAGAGTCAACATTGAAATATTCGTCGAAAAAAGAAATATTTCCTGAGAAATTTATCGAATAATGTGGAAGTAGTAAAAATTTTGTTCGTTAAACAGAATTACGTTCAATTAATGTAAAAGGCAACGTAAGTCTATTAGTTGCATTCTCGTACTCTTTGATTGATTGAACGGCCAACCGTCCGATTTCTTTTGTCCGGATTTCGATTGTTGAAATCCCCATCAATTCAGAAATAGGCTGGTTATCAAAGCTTAAAATAGCGAAGTCTTTTGGAATGCTTAGGCGATAATTTATTGCAGTTAATTTTAACCCAGCGGCAACTTGGTCATTTCCCACGAGAAACGCAGTCGGTTTATCTTTTAAATGGATATATTTCATCAAGACCTCACTTCCATCTTCAATTGTTAGACAGTGATCAAAAAGCCATTCATTTCGTACTTTTTGATTTAGGTTTTTCATCATATTTTCATACGCTCTTATTCTTTTAAAACTATTTGGACCTTCTTTTCTACCAAGACAATAGGCAATTCGAGTATGGCCTTTTGAAATTAAATATTGCAGCCCGTATTGAAAGGCTCTTTCATGTGGAATACTAATTGATGGAAATATGGTTTGATCAGAATCTTCACAAAGAATGATAGGTCCATATTCCTTGTATTCTTTTATTACTTTAAGAGATATTGCACGTGAACAAAATACGAGCCCATCAATTAAATTTCCTCTTAGCATTTCGAGAGCGTCTAATTCTTTCGTTGTTTCATAATTTGTTTGAAATAAAATAAGCTGCTGATTATCCTTCATCGCTTCCTCGGCAATTCCATCTACGATACTACTGAAATAAGGATGATTGATGGTAGGAAGAACAACACCAATCATATTAGAGGCCCCTTTTGATAAATGGACAGCGTTTATATTCCTTTTATAATTTAATGCTGCCATTGCTTTTCGCACGGAATTCCTTTTTTCTTCACTCACATATGGGTGGTGGTTGAGTACTCTTGAAACAGTTGTAACGGATACACCGGCAAGCTTTGCAATTTCACGAATATTTGCCATGTAAAAATTCCTTTCAATAAAAAATCATACTTGACTTGAAACGCGTTTCATAAATTACCTTTTTCTCAATGAAGAAAAGGAGTGATTGTGTAATGTTCGAAGGATTATTCTATTAATAGCACTGTGCATTTTGGAATTAATCATAGCAAATATAGCCTTGAAAAACAAAAAGGTAGAAGTGATGGATTTTTATGAGTTTTTTGATATAAATAAGAAGGATAGGTTATAATTTTTAAAAAATAACTGTTGGGAGGTGACATTATGAACTTACAAGAAATCATGGAAAAGTTAAAAGAATTGGGGACGGAGCAAACAAAGAAAACGTTTATTCGCCATGGGGCAATGGAACCGCTTTTTGGTGTGAAAGTTGGAGATTTGAAGAAACTTGTTAAACACGTGAAAAAGGATCAGGAATTGGCTCTTTCATTATACGAAACTGGAAATTATGATGCGATGTATTTAGCAGGAATTACGGTAAATCCTAAATTGGTATCGAAAGAATTGCTGCAGAAATGGGTGAAACAAGCATATTGTTACGGATTAGCTGAATACTCGGTGGCGGGAGTGGCGGCGGAAAGTAATTATGCCATTGATTTAGCTAGGGAATGGATTGAATCTGAGAATGAAACGATCGCTACTTGTGGATGGAGTACTTATACAAATTATCTTTCTATTACACCTGATGAGAATCTTGATATCGAAGAAGTCCGCCAATTATTAAATAGAATCAAGACAACGATTCACCAAGAAAAGAATCGAGTTCGATATACAATGAACAATTTTGTGATTGCGGTTGGAACGTTTGTAAAAGTGTTACACAAAGAGGCTTATGAAGTTGGAGAAAACATTGGGAAAGTTCAAGTAAATATCGGAGAAACCGCCTGCAAGGTTCCATTAGCAACAGAGTATATAAAAAAGGTAGAAGCACGAGGGAAAATTGGTTCTAAGAAAAAGACTTGTATATGCTAGGCAAGTATGAGCCACAAACCGAAAAAAAAAGATGGCTTCACTAATGCCATCTTTTTTAACTGCTTTGCATTTCATATCTTTTTTCAAGGTGATTTTGCATTACTGCTATGATTGAACAGATTCCCCAATAGATGAGAGCGACTAAAATATACATTGTCATATAATCTAATTCCCTTCCTCCAACAATTTTTGCTTTTTGAAGAAGCTCAGGGACAGTGATCATCGCAGCTAGCGAAGTACCTTTGACTAAATCCAGTAATACATTTGATAGTGGAGGTATGGCGATTTTGACAGCCTGTGGAAGAATAATCTTTCGCATCGTCTGCCAATAGGAAAGTCCAAGGGATGCAGACGCTTCCCATTGGCCCTTATCGACAGAGGCAATCGCTGAACGATTGATTTCTGCCATATACGCAGCACTATTTAGGCTAAAGCCGAGGATCGCAGCCGTTACTGCAGAAAAAGTAATTCCAATCATCGGAAAGCCGAAATATAGAATAAACAAGAGAACAATAATTGGGACACCACGCATAAAAGAGATATAAGTACGCGCAGGAAGCTGAAAAATATAATTCTTTGACATTCGACCAAGTGCAAGAAAAAATCCCAATACTAACCCGAAGAACATACTGACTAAAGAAATATGTAGAGTATAGCCAATCCCTTTAATGACATATGGAAAGGATTCAATGGCCAATTTTGTATTAAAGATATATTCCCATTGAATAGTTCCCATGTTTCTCTCCCCTTAGTATTTAAGATCCGGTTTTTTCGTTACATCATCGCCATCGAAAAATTGTTTGGAAATTTTCGTAATAGTTCCGTCATCAAGCATTTCATGAATCGTTTTATTAATATGTTTATTTAATTCCGTATTATCTTTTTTCATGATCATCCCAACACCTTCATCACGTGTATTGAATTTTAGATCAGGATGAATGGTAATATTTAATTTCGGAAATGCAGCAAGTGCAAGTTTTTGTAAATAATAATCGTTAATAATAATATCTGTACGTCCCGAAGAAACATCACGTAAATATTGTTCGTTTGTAGCATTATCATAAGTGACTTCCTTCGCACCGTATTTACGAGCGATTTTCATATAAGTAGTAGTTGCTTCACCAGCAGCTTTTTTCCCTTTAATATCTTCAACTGTTTTTATTCCAGATAAATCGTCTTTTCTCACAATAGCTGTTGCAAATGAAAACTTATACGGTGTTGAAAAAGAAAATTTCTCTTTTCGTTCATCAGTAATTGCGATATCATTTGCAGCGACATCGACTTTTCCACTATTAATGGAAGTAAGCATTCCGTCAAAGGCCATTTCGACAAAGTCCACTTTAAGGTTCATTCTTTTTGCCATTTCACGAACGACTTCAACCTCAAAGCCCGTTAATTTATCCGTTTTAGATTCATGGAAAGAAGCAGGATAAAGTGTTCCGGCAGTGGCAACAGTTATTTTTCCTTCTTTCTGTATTTTATCCCACGCGGTTTCTTTCTTTTCTTTAGTACTGTCTGAATTCCCGCATGCGGCCGTTACAAAAGCTAAAGCTAGTACTAATAAAACCATAATTAATTGCTTAAAATGATGTGATTTGCGCATTATGTAACCTCCATATTTAACTTCAGTAAAAACATAGCATTGAAGTGGGGATTATGCAAAGGAATTTTACATAGAAAAAATTAGGCGGAATTTTCGATAAATATGACAAGTACTTCAAGATATTTTTATATTTCAATTGAATTTTTATAACAATTATGTATAATGGTCTAGGAAGTAAACTTAAAGTTTAGTATTAATAAACTTTATTTATTGGTAGTTTACTAATAGTAAACAGACTTGAGGTTATACGATGCAAATCGGAAAAAAAATCAAAAATTTACGCTTGAAAAAGGGGCTAACACAGGAAGAACTTGGCGAGAGAACAGATTTGAGTAAAGGATATATTTCGCAAATTGAACGGGATTTAAGTTCTCCTTCCATAGAAACGTTTTTTGATATTTTAGAAGTTCTAGGATGTGCACCGAAGGATTTTTTTGATGAGCAAGAACTAGAACAGAAGGTTGTTTATGGTGATGAAGATCAAACGGAATATGTTGATGAAGAACGTGGATATCAAATTCAATGGCTCGTACCAGAATCAAATGAAAAGGAAATGGAGCCCATCATTTTGATCCTTGAAGAGAAGGGTGAGTTTAAGGAATTTGAACCATCTTTATCAGAGACGTTTGCCTATGTTTTAACTGGAAAAATCAGCATTCGTTTAGGGAGACGAGTTTATTCAGCCAGAGCGGGGGAAGTCATCTACTATCACGCTGCTGAAAGACATCAAATTACGAATGATTATCCCGGTACATCACAACTACTTCTCGTTGCAACAGAATCATACTTATAAATTCAAAGGGGGGAGCCACTATGACAGATAATACAATCATTCGTTTTGAAGGTGTAACAAAACAATACGATGATGACCCTGCTGTCTTAGATAGTGTTAATTTTGAAATTGAAAGAGGAAAGTTTTATACATTACTTGGTCCATCAGGATGCGGAAAGACGACAATATTACGCCTTATTGCTGGTTTTACTGAGGCGAGTCAAGGGGAAATTTACTTCAATGGGAAAATAATCAATCATGTTCCAGCAAATGAACGACAAGTAAATACAGTTTTCCAAGATTATGCTCTCTTTCCTCATTTAAACGTATTTGAAAATGTCGCATTTGGACTGCGAATCAAGAAAATGAAAAATGCTCAAATTCAACAAAAAGTGAAAGAGGCATTAAAGTTTGTCAATTTAGAAGGCTATGAAACGCGTGAAATAAAAGAGATGTCGGGTGGTCAACGGCAACGGGTGGCAATCGCTCGTGCAATTGTCAATGAACCGGAAGTGATTCTTCTTGATGAACCACTATCGGCACTCGATTTAAAGCTTCGTACCGAAATGCAATATGAGCTTCGTGAGTTACAGCGACGACTTGGAATTACCTTTATCTTTGTTACGCATGACCAAGAAGAAGCCCTAGCGATGTCAGATGAAATTTTTGTTTTAAATAAAGGGAAAATTCAGCAGAGTGGGACACCAACGGATATTTATGATGAGCCAATTAATCGGTTTGTGGCGGATTTTATCGGGGAGTCCAATATTGTTCCTGGTAAAATGATTCAAGACTTTGAGGTAGAGTTTGTAGGAAAGCAATTTGAATGTGTCGACCGCGGATTTAATCCTAATGAATCGGTTGAAATTGTCATTCGTCCTGAGGATTTAGAAATTACGAAGAAAGACCAGGGCAAGCTGAAAGTTCGTGTGGATTCTCAATTATTCCGTGGAGTTCACTATGAGATATGCTGTTATGATGAGGCTGGAAATGAGTGGCTGGTACATTCAACGAAAAAAGCGGTTGTAGGTGATGAGATAGGTTTATATTTTGATCCGGAAGCGATTCATGTTATGAGATTTGGCGAGACGGAAGAAGAATTTGATAAACGTTTAGAGGCATATAGTGAGGACGGCCATGCAAACTAGATCGCGCAATATATATCTTATTCCTTATGTACTATGGATCATTCTCTTTGTCGTCGCACCTATTCTACTTATCCTTTACTATTCTTTCTTTAATATCGATGGGGATTTCTCTTTTGAGAATTACAAGAACTTTTTTACCCCAGTTTATTTAAAGATGACACTCAGCTCGTTTTGGTATGCATTTTTAATTACCGCGATTTCACTCATAATCGCCTACCCAACAGCCTATTTATTAACAAAAACAAAGCATAAACACCTATGGCTATTATTAATTATTTTACCAACATGGATCAATTTATTGCTGAAAGCCTATGCTTTTATCGGGATATTCGGAACATATGGAGCAGCTAATTCATTTTTAGAATGGATTGGGATTGGGACAAAACAAATTTTGTTCACTGACTTTAGTTTCTTATTTGTAGCAGTATATATTTTTATTCCGTTTATGATTATGCCGATATTCAATTCGTTGGAAGAGTTGAATCCAACACTTATTGACGCTTCAAGAGATTTAGGTGCGTCTGCATGGACGACCTTTAAACGAGTGATTTTCCCATTAACGATTGATGGAGTAAAATCTGGATGCCAAGTTGTCTTTATTCCAGCATTATCGTTATTCATGATTACCCGCTTAATTGCCGGAAATCGTGTTATCACGCTTGGTACAGCAATTGAACAACATTTTCTTGTTACCCAAGATTGGGGAATGGGTTCAACGATAGCTGTCTTTTTAATCATTGCGATGGCATTATTCATGATCGTAACAGGTAATAGAAAGTGAGGGGATACGAATGAAACGAAAGGGAAAGATTTTTAATATTTATTTAGTCATTATTTTTATCATTCTTTATGCCCCAATCTTCTATTTAATGTTTTATTCCTTTAATAGTGGGGGAGCGATGCATGACTTTGAAGGCTTTACACTTGAGTGGTACAAGGAAGTTTTTCATGATACCCGTCTATTAATTATTGTATTAAACACAGTTGTTATTGCCCTTTTATCGGCGGCACTTTCAACCATTCTTGGTGTCATTGGCGCCCTTGCCATTTACTTTGTAAAAAGAAGACGGACGAAAAATACATTATTGACATTAAATAATGTATTGATTGTTAGTCCAGATGTCATTATCGGTGCTTCATTTTTAATATTATTTACGATTATTGGGATTAAACTTGGTTTCATTTCGGTTCTACTCTCACATATCGCCTTTAGTGTACCGATTGTTGTATTAATGGTGATTCCGAAGTTACAAGAAATGAGTCCTACTCTTCTTGATGCGGCACGTGATTTGGGGGCTAGTCGTTGGAATGTCCTTACAAAGGTTGTTCTTCCATTTATCACGCCAGGAATTTTTGCCGGATTCTTTATGGCATTGACATATTCTTTAGATGATTTTGCGGTGACCTTTTTCGTAACTGGTAATGGCTTCTCGACTTTATCTGTTGAAATTTATTCGCGTGCAAGACAAGGGATTTCCTTATCTATTAATGCTTTGTCGACACTTATTTTCTTGTTTACGATCATTCTTGTCATCGGTTATTACTTTATTAATCAACGTAATAACCGTCCGAACGGAATGGGGGTAAGAAAATGAAACAGTTAGTCCGTGTGTTTGTAACGATTTTTATCGTGTCATTTGCGATTCTCTTTTTCATTAATCGGCTGAATTCGTCTCAAGGATTATCCGGTGGGAATACGTTAACTGTCTATAACTGGGGAGATTATATCGAACCGAAACTAATTAAAAAGTTTGAGAAAGAAACGGGAATTAAGGTTATCTATCAAACATTTGATTCAAATGAAGCGATGATGACAAAAATTGAACAGGGTGGAACGACATTTGATGTGGCTGTACCGTCTGAGTATGCGATTGAAAAAATGAAGGAAGAAAAGCTGCTTCTTCCTATTAATCATTCCAAATTGCCAAATTTAAAATATATTAATCCTCGTTTTCTAGATTTACCTTTTGATGAAAAAAATAAATATTCGATTCCTTACTTTTGGGGAACTGTTGGAATTGTTTACAATCCTTCGTTACTAAACGGGAAAAAGATTACGAGTTGGAATGATTTATGGGATAAGGATTTGCGAAATTCCATTTTACTTGCCGATGGTGCTCGGGAGGTAATGGGAATGGGACTAAATAGTCTTCATTACTCACTAAATGATACAAATGAAGCACATCTTCAAGAAGCAAAAAGAAAGCTTGATAAACTCACACCAAATGTAAAAGCGATTGTTGGTGATGAAATTAAAATGCTTCTTGCCAATGAAGAAGCAGCCGTCGGGGTTGTTTGGTCTGGTGATGCATCAGAAATTATTGATGAAAATGAAAAGTTAGACTATGTTGTTCCAAAGGAAGGATCTAACCTATGGTTTGATAATATGGTCATTCCGAAAACGGCAAAGAATATCGATGGGGCGCATAAGTTTATTAACTTCATGCTTGATCCAAAAAATGCAGCAGCCAATGCTGATTATGTTGGCTACTCCACACCAAATGAAAAAGCGTTAAATTACTTAGATAAAGAAGTATCAGGTGATAAGCGGTTCTATCCGGATTTAGATAAGGCAGAAGGTCTTGAAGTCTATGAAAATCTTGGGAAAAGAATGCTTGCACATTACAATGAGCTGTTCTTAGAATTTAAGATGCATCGGAAATAATTTAGAAAAACCGATTTTTAGCACGTGCTGAAAGTCGGTTTTTCTTTTACGATATAGTGAATAGACTACTAATAAATTGAGAAAGGAAATATCCTATGAAGTTGGATCGTTTGTTGGCAATTACGATGATCTTAATCAATCAAAGAAGAGTACAGGCGCAGGAGCTTGCGGACATGTTTGATGTTTCAGTAAGGACAATTTATCGTGATATTGATTCATTAAACCAAGCGGGTATTCCGATTATAACGTATCAGGGTCAAAATGGCGGAATCGGTTTGATTGAGGGCTATCGAATGGATAAGAATGTCCTGACTCGTGATGAGTTAGGGGCAATTAAACTTGCCTTAAAGAGTCTATCCACATCCTATCAAGATGCACATGCATCAGCTGTATTAGAAAAATTAAAAGGGCTATCAAATGAACAGCAAACGCTTGAATCGATATTTATCGATTTTAGTCCTTGGGGAGGAAACTCCGTTCTAAAGGAAAAGGTCACGATGCTTAAAAAGGCAATTGAATCTCATTTTTGTGTGCAGTTCTTTTATTCAAACAGTTTAGGTAAGGAATCAAATCGTGAAGTTGAACCGCATACGATTGTACTAAAGGGGCAATCCTGGTATTTATACGCATTCTGCCAGCAAAAGGAGCAGTTTCGATTGTTTAAGATTGCTAGAATGAAGGATGTCTCAATCCTTAAAAAGGAATTTGTAAGAAAAGAAGTGCAAATTGAAGATTCTCCGTGGGATAAAGAATGGTATCATCCGAAACGAACTACAGCATTAACCCTTTCATTCAAATCTAGTGATCTTGCGCTAATGGAAGAAATGTTTGGTGTAGAAAATATAATCACTAGTGACAATAATCAACCTGTTGTAACGGTTGAAATGCCTGAGGACGAGGGCATGTACCGATTTCTATTTAGTTTTATCGATCGAATCGAAGTGATTAAACCGGAACATGTAAGGCAGAAATTAAAGAATATGCTTCAGAATATGGTGGACCTATACACGGAAAAAGAATAATCGTAATGGATTATCCTTTTTCCGGAACCTTTAATACTTGATTACTTTCATCATAAATCCCTTCAATTTTTCCAATTCCATCAATTTCAATATGATTGCTAAAGATTGTAGGCTTCTTTTCAAAAATGAGATGGAGTTGATTAATCGTTTGAATCTTTTCTGTGAACCTCGCTAGGACGGGTTGTGTAAAATAATAATCTTTCCCAGATATTATTAACTTAATAAAATTTTGATGCAGTAAATGATTGTTTAAGGATACGATATTCATTGGGTCAAAAGAGGTAACGGTCATATTTCCTTCTATTAACAGATGGAATCCTTTATTATTGATAAAGGACTCAAAGACTTTTTCCTTTTCACCTTTGACATAATTAAAAATACTCATTGCTTCATCATCAGGTGAAATTTTTATTGGATGGGAAGGTAGAATGTCGATATGTTCCTTAAAAATTTCATACAAAGTCTTCTTCGAGCGGGTAAAGGCCTCTTTCCAGCTATCAGTAAGCTGATCAAGTAAAAGGCAAAGGAACATACCCGATCCGTAACAGCTTACACGAATTTGCAAATTTGATCTATATTCATCCAAAAATGTTGAACTATACGTTTTCAATATTTCATCAAATGGAAGATTGCTAGCTTTCTGTAATGCCTTTGATTCAATATACCATGCAGGACCTTCTACACTTTCAATGTGAAATTCGTATTGAGCATACTCACCCATTAGTTCTCCTCTTTTTTCTCTCGTAAAGATAAATTCATTCAGTAGTTGCAATTTCACACCTTTTTTCTGTTCGTTAAAAGCTTGATAAAGTAATTTTCTTTCCTTATTTCTCAATTTAATATTTTCTAAAAGTAAAGGATACTGTACTCCGAGCAATTCGTTTGGAAATCTTGACTCGCTATATAAGTATTGATAACCATGAAACAATTCATGAATGATTAGCGAATAGATCGTTTCACTATCTTTATAGCGTTCAATGTTAACAATTGCAGTAGGATAATCCTCATAAACTATTAACGTGTCAGCTGTAAATTGGTCGTTCCATGGAAAAATAGTATCAGACGGATAGTTCGGATGATTATAAAGATGGACTATTTCACTGTTATATAGACAATAGGCAACGCATTTAAAATTTGGCCAGTAATACTCTAAACTAATATTTTTCATCATATCTCTCACTTTTACATCGCGCATATAATCCCCCCTAAAAGTTACTATTCACTTTAAAAATAAAAAATTCCTTTAAAATCGTAAAATAAAAAATCAAACATGACAGATAGATGTCATATTCGCTCTTTTATAATAAGGAAAAAAGGAGGTAAGGAAAATGAATCAAGTTTTTTGTCAAAGCTGTGGAATGCCAATTACTGAGGATTCTCTTTTTGGGACTGAAAGCAATGGTCAAAAGGGAGTTGATTATTGTATTTATTGTTATGAAGGAGGTGCGTTTAAACAACCGAATTTAACCATGGATGAAATGATAGGAATTTGTGTTCCATACATGGTAGAGAACGGTATGGAAAAAGAAGAAGCGCTATCTATTCTCCAAAAAACGATGCCATTTTTAAAACGCTGGAGAGATGAAAAAGAACTGGTGCAACCTATATTCAAAACATTAGACGGATTTACTTTTGTTGGAATATGTACGCGAACAAATAATGCAAATGAGGCAAAGCCAAATGGAAAAATTCCAATGGCTTGGAGCAAATATTATGGCCAAGGCGTTGCCGGGAAAATTCCAAATCAATTAAATTCAAATGAAACGATTGCACTATACTCAGACTACGAGAGCGATGTTACAGGGGATTATGATTTTTCGATTGGAATAATGGTCGAACATGTGGAGGAAATTCCTGATGGGCTAGTAACGAAAACAGTCCCAGCTTCTCATTATGCTGTGTTTACTACTAAGGTAGGAAAAATTACAGATATCGTACCGATGGCATGGTTGGATATTTGGAAATGGTTTGAAACGACAGGGGTGAGGCGTATGTATAGTGGCGACTTTGAAATTTATGATGAGCGTTGTTCGGACCCAGATTTTTCACAAGTTGACATATACATTGCTATTCAACGTTGAATTTTTAAGTGGATAGTTAATCGAGTACGAGGAGATTCTAGAAGTGGCGGATACGGGCATTTGAGCATCAAAAAGATGGTAGCAAGTGCTTAAAAAAAACTAACGACTAACCAAAAGTGTTGGAAAGTCGTTAGTTTCATTCACCTGTGTACCGATGACTATCTTCCATTGAATAGCCACGATTTTGATCGACCTTATTTATTTTTTTACTTTTAATTTTTTCGTCTCTATAATCTAAAATCCAAGCAAGGGATACAACACCAACGATTGTTATGGTTAACCAAATAATAATGGTCACCCCCATATACATTGTTTTATTTAGTGTATGCAACCTTGTTTGAAAATTCTTCTTTATATCCAACCTTTATTTTGTGCGATGCTTATCGCTTCCATGCGATTTTTTGCATCTAGTTTTTGTATAATCTCAGAAACATAGTTTCTTACTGTCCCTGATGATAGAAATAATGTTCCAGTTATTTCTTTCGTTGTTTTACCTGAAGCGACTAGTCTTAAAATTTCTTGTTCACGGGAGGTCAAAGGATTTTCTTCCCTAATAATATCAAACATTAATTCTTGACTAAACACACGTTTGCCGGACATAACTTTGTGTATTGCATCAGATAAATCTTCGATCGAACCGTCTTTTAATAAGTATCCGTCCACCCCAATTTTCACTGCACGTTCAAAATATCCAGGTCGTGCAAAGGTTGTAAGAATGATAATTTTGGAAGTGATATTTAACTTTTTGAGAGCTGCTGCGACATCTAATCCACTTTTTACCGGCATTTCAATATCCATCAGACAAACATCGGGATCGAGCTTGAGTATCGAAGCAAGTGCTTCTTCCCCATTTGTCGCTTGACCAACAACTTCCATGCCTTCCTCAAGATTTAGTAATGATCCCAGTGCCCCAAGCAGCATCCGTTGATCCTCTGCAATAAAAATACGTATCATATGGCGGCACCTTCTTTCTTTAATTTTTGAATGATAGGTATTTTCATTTCTAAATGTGTGCCTTTTTGAGTGGAGAGTGTGAGTACGCCATCAATAAGTGTGAGTCGTTCTTCCATCCCTTTTAAACCATTCCCGTCTGACCCTTTATTTTTCAAGCCAATACCATCATCTTTTACGACGAGATGTAGGCTTTCAGTAGAAGTTAAAATTGTAATAGAACAGTTTTTTGCTTTACTATGTTTTACAACATTAGTCACCGCTTCACGTAAGCACATGCTGAGAATATTTTGCGATAGGGGAGGAATATCAGACACATCATTTATCCCTTGGTGATGATAAGCAACTCCTGCTGCTTCTAAAATTTCTTGAACATGGATGAGTTCCTCTGCAATAGTAATGGCTCGCATATTCGAAACAAGTTCACGAACTTGCTTTAATGCGGATCTTGATGTTCTTTCAATTTCCTTCGCCTCGATCTGTGCTCTTTCCGGGTCGATTTTGGTTAATCTTTCAACGAGCTGGCTTTTTAATGTAATGAGAGAAAGTGTATGACCAAGGGTATCATGTAAATCGCGAGCAATCCGTGTCCGTTCCTCTCTTTTTACTAACTCCTTAATTGTTTCATTGGCCAGGTCTAGTTGCTTTTCAAGTTCCATCCGTTGATTCATTGAACGAATCCCAAAAGGTGTTAAGATCATGATGGCTAAAAATGGTAAAAAGTATAGTGAGCTACTAGAAACAAAGAGGCCATGATAAAAGGCTGGGACTAGTTCAAACAATGCAAAGCAAATTAACATGGTATTGAACTTCCTCTTATCACAAAACCAACCGATAAAATTAGCGGGAAAGAAGCCCATAAACAATAAATTTGGATCATAGAATAAGCTAAAGCAAAAAACGATTCCCATTTGTATAACAAGCCAATAGGTAAAGACAACCACTTTTTCAGAGGTGGCATATAATTGGCGGTAGGTAATTAGAAAGAGACTTAATAATACAAAACCAACGATTTTCTTTATACCTGACGAACTGACTAAATAGGGAACGGGAAGAGCTAAATATACTAAAAATATATAGGGGAAAAATCCATACCGTTTAGGGAACACGTGAAATTTCCTATTCTTAAGAAAGCCGACCACTCATCATCACACCGCTTCTTGTTTTCGTCTTATATATTTCGATAGTAGCATGAAAATAATTAAATAACAGAGTAAAATAATAATATTTTTCCAATCGGGTAAATTTCCTTGAACGATTTCCCATGCGCCATTCCCAAAATTGTAGGATGGAAGCCATTTTCCGATGGATTGCATGATTTTTGGCATGACTTCTAGAGGCATCCACATTCCCCCTGAAATTGCTAAGATCATATAAAGGACATTGCTTACACCTGCGGCGGTTTCTACTTTTCGCATAGCACCAATAATTGTACCTAGCGCAAGAAATGGGATGGAGCCTATTAATATCCAAAGTCCACTCAGCAACCATTCAGAGATAGTTAAGGATATCCCGTTAATAAGTGCACCAGCTACGAAGATAACGATAATTGAAAGAATATGAATAACCGTTTGACCGGTCATTTGCCCTATAAAGTAGATTGAATCGGGCAGCGGAGTCAGTCTCATAAAAGTTGACCAGCCGTGGGCTCTTTCTTGAACGATGCGAATACCGAGAGTCATGATGGAGGAACCCATGACACTAAATGTGGTCATCGACATTAAATAATGTGCCTGCCACGCACTTTGATCGCCACCTGTATTAACGACTTTTGTAAAAATAAAATAGAAAACGATCGGCATGAGAAGGGACCAAAACACAAAATAAGGATTTCGTAATACACGTAAGATTTCAGCTTTACATTGTAACCCTATTAACTCCATTTAAATAACCTCCTTATGCTCAGTTGTAAGCTGTTCAAAAGCTTCTTCCAATTTTCCACGTTCAACCTGAATATTATAGGCATCGATTTTTTCTTTAAAAAGTAGAGCCAATACTGTATCAGTATCCTCTGTTTGTAGGAAGACTCTGTCATCTTTTTCAAAGATATTTGTAATGATTGAATGCTCATAAAGTTTAGTAAAAGAACCGGAGTTTGTCTGAAACGAGACAAATTGCTTAGTTAAACTTGCCTTTATTTCTGATGGTGTCCCATCTGCGATAATGCTTCCTTTGTTAAATAAAATGATTCTTTGCGCGACATCATCTGCTTCTTGAAGATAATGGGTAGTAAAAATAATCGTTTTCCCACTATCGGCTAATAGTTGAATCGTTTTCCAAAACCGATTGCGGGAAGTAATATCCATACCTACCGTCGGTTCATCTAATATAACTAACTCAGGATTCCCAGCTAGAGCTAACGCAAAGCTTAGCCTTCGTTTTTGCCCACCTGATAGTTTTTCAGCAAGGGTTTTTAAATCGTTGTCGGTTAAGCCAGTATAGGAAATTAACTCCTCCATAGACAACGGATTGGGATAGTATTGACGGATTAATCCCAGTAATTCACGCACTTTTAAACCATTCATCACACTTACCTCTTGTAGCATAATCCCGAGCTGTTCACGGACCTTTATTTCATTCGGATGCTGACCGAATAACCGGACTTCACCAGTTGTCGGTTTTAATAATCCTAGCATCATTGAGATGGTCGTTGTTTTTCCTGCACCATTTGGTCCAAGAATCGCTACAACCTCACCCCTATTTATTGAAAAAGAAACATCCTTAACCGCGTGTTTATGATGAAAAGATTTTGACACATTTTTAGCGCTCACAATTTCATTCATTATTCGTGACACCTCCGTAACTTATAATCTTAGTTTATTAAGTTTGGAAAAGGAGTAGTAGTAGAGGATGTCATAATCATGAGATGACAATTGTCATATTGCTTCTTGGAAATAATCAGGTGGAGGAAGATGATAAGTTTTACCCCCGTCATTCCCAGAGGTGGGGAGATTCATTGAAGCTAAAAGGCGATATACAATTTGTGGTTTAAAAACATGGAGGAATTCTTGACATTGCTTATTTGTAACGTGTGAATCTACTATTAGCAGATAATCAAGAATCGCTTGTTTATGAGCATCCTTAGAATAAGCATAACAGTTGGAACACTTCCAGGTACCATGCGCTCGAATCATAGAAAAGTTTTTACAGGCGGAGCATCTCACTCCTTTTATTATTTCCTTCTTTTGAATGCCAAAAGTATCTATAATATTTGGATTATCATCTTTGTGATTACTAAGAATTAATTGAGAAACTCTATTAAAATTAGAAGGCTTCAAAATAGTCCGTTTGTGGATTTTGCTTAGTTCCTCCATTTTAGTAATGATCTTTTCAGAGTGGAAAACTGTTTCATAAAGTCGGGAGTTATCTGGCGAGGTCTTAATTTGTGTAGTAGAGTTACCAATGATAACAAAGTGCTCAATTGGTATTGATTGAATATTGAATTGTTTAAGAAAGCGATCTAATTGAATATGTTGTCGCTGTATTTGATAAATAGGATTGGGGAATACTTCCTCTTTATTTTGATAGATTCTGATAAGTTGGTCAGAATGCTTTTCAAAAATTAAAGTTCCCGAATAATTCTTTACTTCGCAAATTATGATCAGGTTTGGAGTAAGAATAAGGGTATCAATTTGGAAAGTTTGATTACCGATTTGTAAGTGAAGGTCGAAGAAAATGTGGAAATGATTGTCTGGAAGAAATCCTAAATGGTAGAGGAAATTTTGTTCACCCCGATATCCCGCTTTCCTTTTTTTAAAATCATCTTCAATTAAACTAACTTTACAATGGGGATGGGGGAGGCGCCTCAATAAAGCGTCATTTTTTAGTACCCTATATGGAATAGTTAACTTTTTTGCAATCAAATAAATCACTCCTTTTTATTGTTAAACATACTTTCTTCATAAGAAGATGAAATACCTCTTTTTTTAAAAACCTTTTTTGAAACGGGTTAAAAAAAGAATGAGACCGATTAAAAAGAGGAAGAGACTGATTAAAAAAGAAGAGAAACCAATCAAACAGAAAAGGACCGATCAAACAGAGGAAGAGACCGATTAAAAAGGAAGAGGAACCAATCAAAAAAAGAAGTGGACCGATCAAACAGAAAAGAACCGATTAAACAGAGGAAAGAGACCGATTAAAAAAGAAGAGAAACCAATCAAAAAAAGAGGAAGACCAATCAAATAAAAAAAGACCACCTGAAAATTCAAGCGGTCAACCGTTCACTTCATTTCTTGAACTCTTCACCTTCAAAAGGACCAATATTCCGATGAGTGTCATGATAATAAGTGATCCCATAGCTAGACGGCTAGCTATATTTCCGTAACTTGCAAAGGCCCAAGTAATCGATCCGTATAAAAGAGGGCCGATAATAGATGAGACTTTTCCGGAAAAGGCAAATAATCCAAAGAATTGTCCTCGTTTATTTTCTGGACTTAGTTCAACAATATATGTTCTTGATGTTACCCACATGGCGCCAAGACTGATCCCAAACATACTTCCTGCAATCCAGAACATAGATTTAGCCGTGGCGATGCTTCCAACAAGCAATGCAAGACACATTAAAATACCAACATATAATACCGCCAGCTTTGCACCCTTCGCTTTAGTTATATATCCGAAAATAAATGAACCGATTATACTGGAAACCGTTGAAACTAAGTAAAGCAAAATAAATTCCCCGGTTGTGAAGCCAACCACTGCCTTCGTATAAATCGCCATCATGGCAATAGCTGTTGAAATCGCATCATTCAGGAAAAAATATGAAATCATGAACGTAAAAACTGCTCGATATTTTTTCATTTCTTTAAAGGTTGCCAAGATATCTTTATATCCAGATAAAAAACTCCCCGTCGCCTCTGTTTGAACTTTTCTTTTCTCCTTAGTAAAAAAGAAAAATGGAAGGGCAAAAATAAAGAATAATATCCCAGTCACTAAAAAGGCAATATAGTATTTATTATCACCGACAAGTGGATATACACCTAATCCAAGTAATGTGCCCACATATCCAACGGCAACACCAAATCCCGAAATCAAAGGAATATATGATTTGTGAGTTAAATCGGAAATCATCGTATCATAAAAGACAAGACTGGAGTGGTAAAAGAATTTAGCAATAACAAATGAAATGATGACGAGAACAAGTGAAATCGGAAGATTGAACCACTTTCCAGGTACTTGATAATACGCGAAGACTCCCATAGAGAGAGTGCCTAAAACTGTAATTAACGTAAACCAGAATATCCATATTTTCTTTTTTCCGGTCCGGTCAATCGTCGTTCCAAAAAGCGGTGAAAAGATGACCAAGAAGAAGCTGGCAACGGCATTGGCATACGAAATAAATGTGCTGGCAATTTGATTTGTTACAGGGTTCCCGCCAACCGTATGTTCTAAAAATAATGGAAAGAAAATCGTATTGATGTTAGAGGAAAAAATGGTATTCGCAAAGTCATACAGTGCCCATGACAGAATCGGTAGTGAAAAAAATAACTTCCAAGCTGAAGAAATTTGTTTCTGAGGATCGTCTAATTGTTTAGCAGAATTACTGGACATACGCTCACCTTCTTTCATTATTATTGTTTTCATTCCATGTATATAAGAGAAACTCCTGTTTCTTTACATAAATTTTACAAAATAAAAACAAGACTAAACTTAGTCTTGTTCTTCGTCTTGAGAATAGTATGGGTTCAAATGAATGAGTACTTCCTGAATATTATCATATTTACTCATCAGTGAATGTTTGATTTCATGGGAGAGATCGTGGCCTTCTTTTATGGTTTTATCATGATCAATGGAAATTCTTAAATCTACGAGTATGTAATGGCCATGATCTCTCGCTCGAATTTTATCTATTCTCTTTACTTCATGAAATTCCGAAATGATGGAGACAAAATCTTGTAGTGTGTCAAGATCAATATTACGTTCAAGAAGAATGTTAAATGCTTCGCTAAGCATTTCTTTAGAAATTCTAAATATTAAAAGGGCAACAAAAATACTAGCCACTTTATCTCCGTATAATAATATGCTAATTCCAAGCTTATCTCCAATAACAGATAATAATACCCCGACTGCTGCTGCTATAGAGGCGACAATATCTGCTTTATGATCTAAAGCAATGGCTTCAATCGCTTTACTATTATTTGCTTTAGCAACCTTCATGGATGAACGATATAAAAAGTCCTTAAAAATAAAGGAGAAAATTGCAATCCACATAGCTAACATGTTCGGTGTTGCGATAGGATGAAAGAAACCAGAAATACCTTCGTACACAATATATACTGCAACTAAGAACAATAAAATGCCAACTATTCCTGAAACGATTACTTCTGCCTTCCCGTGACCATAAGGATGTTCTTTATCTGCCGGTTTATTGGCGATTTTTATGACTAATAATACAATAACAGAGGCAAAAACATCCGCTGCGGAGTGAATCCCATCAGCAAACACCGCATCACTGTGTGCGAACCAGCCTATGACCATCTTTCCAATTGTTAATAAAATATTACTCCAAACACTAATCCAAGCAATTTTTTTAGCAATCGACTCTCTTGTCCCCAATATGTACCACTCCAATCAAAGAAAGTCTTAAACACCCTTGTAATCATAACAAACCTAGTATTGGTGGGTCTAGAGCAAGATAGTTGTTCCCATCTATCGTTTTAATCACTATCTAAAATTGTTTCCTTTATGAAAAAATAATAACCCGGTTAGTTTTTATTTTTTTCTTAAAAAATAAAAAACAGGCTAGTTTAACCTAACCTGTTGTACATGAATTGTTTATTTTGTTGCATCCTCTACTTGTTGAATAAATTCTTCATAGCTGCTTCCGGTAAATTCCTTCCCATTAATAAATAAGGTTGGCGTGGAGTCAATACCTAAATCAGTCACATAGGACTTATCTTTGTTTATAGCTTCTTTGTATTCCTTATTATTAAAGGCCTTTTCAACTTTTTTGACGTCTTCGTCACTTGAAATCTCAGCTAATGTCTTTTTAAGGAAGTCCAATTTGAAGTAATCGACTTTTTCGTACTTTTCATCTTCTGGTTGTTTGTTATAAAGAAGATGATGGAACTTCCAAAATGTTTCATTGCCTAGTTCTTGGTAGACAGTTTCCGCAAACTCTGCGGAGCGATGGGAATCTGTATTAATAAAAGGAAAATTCATAAAGTAAAATTTAGCTTTTCCCGTATCAACAAACTGCTTTTGAATAACAGGATAAACACTCTCGTTAAATTGTTTACATACCGGACATTTATAGTCGCCGAATTCAACAATCTCAACAGGAGCTTTTGCATCACCTTCGAATGGTTGGTTGCT